>QQUJ01000010.1:300000-600000 GCA_008501635.1 Pseudomonadota bacterium | reverse complement strand
CTCTGCGGCAACCGCAGATAACGCGCTGCTGGCAACCTCGGCAACTTCAGCAACGACAGCTTGCTTTTGCGCAAGGTTAAGACTCACCAGTTCACCTCCTAAATGACGTCAGCTCAGGCAGCTGCCTTTGCCTCCGTGGTTTCGCAGACAGCCATGCTGCTCGACTGTCCACACCTAACGGCGACCGTCACCAGATAGAAATCTGATTCGGGAGCCACCGTCTGCGCAGGCTGGAGTTGCTCCATTAAGTCAACCGGATGGATCCGGCGACACCTGCGGTCTTTGACGGTCGCCGCGCCAGGATCTGATCGACCCGGACGCGGCGCCCCAAAGTCTGTTATGCAACCGTACTGGTATCGACGGCTACACCCGGCCCCATGGTCGTGGAGACGGTAATTTTCTTGACATAAATTCCCTTGGAAGCGCTCGGTTTGGCCTTCTTCAGGTCACCCATCAGCGCATCCAGATTCTCTTTCAGTGCCGCCACCTCGAAATCGAGCTTGCCGATGGTGCAGTGGATGATGCCGCCCTTATCGGTGCGGTAACGCACCTGACCCGCCTTGGCATTCTTCACCGCGCCCGCGACGTCGGAGGTCACGGTGCCGACCTTGGGGTTGGGCATCAACCCACGCGGGCCGAGGATCTGGCCCAACTGACCGACAACACGCATCGCGTCGGGAGCAGCAATGACGACATCGAAATCCATAGTGCCGCCCTTGACCTTCTCCGCCAGATCGTCCATGCCGACAATATCGGCACCCGCCTCTTTGGCGGCCTCGGCTGCCGCGCCCTGGGCGAAAACCGCGACACGCACCGCCTTGCCGGTACCACGCGGCAGCACGGTCGAACCGCGAACCACCTGATCGGATTTGCGCGGGTCAACACCCAGGTTGACCGCCACATCCACCGACTCGCGGAATTTCGCGCTTGGCACCTCTTTCAATAGCGCCAGCGCCTCGTCCACGGTGTAGAGCTTGCCGAACTGCAGAAGTTCACGAGCGGCCTTGACACGCTTGGTTAACTTGGCCATGGCTTATACCACCTCCGTATCAATGCCCATGCTGCGCGCACTGCCGGCGATGATACGCACGGCGGCATCCAGATCGTTGGCGTTGAGATCCGGCATCTTGATCTTGGCGATCTCCTCCAACTGCTCGCGCGTCGCCTTGCCGACCTTGTCACGATTGGGCACGGCGGATCCACTCTGAAGTCCCAGCGCCTTTTTGAGCAGGACCGAGGCGGGTGGCGTTTTGGTGATAAAGGTAAAACTGCGATCACTGTAGACCGTAATCACCACAGGCGTAGGCAATCCCGCCTCCAGGTTCTGCGTCTGAGCGTTGAAAGCCTTACAGAACTCCATGATGTTGACGCCGTGCTGACCCAGTGCCGGTCCGACCGGTGGGCTGGGGTTGGCCTGACCGGCCTTGACCTGCAGCTTAATATAAGCCTGAACTTTCTTTGCCATGATGGACTCCTTGGGTGCTAGCGCCGTACTCAGCAACGAACCGCGTTTCGGGCTCCCCGGTTGTGACTGATCCGCCGCAGATGGCACTCCGCGGCGGCTTGAAAAAATCTATTGCTACCCCTTCTCGATCTGACCGAACTCCAGTTCGACTGGTGTTGAGCGACCAAAAATCAATACCGCCACCCGCAGGCGGCTCTTCTCGTAATTGACCTCTTCGACCACGCCCGTGAAATCGGCAAAGGGGCCATCCGTTACACGGACCACCTCGCCCGGCTCGAAAAGCACCTTGGGCCGCGGCTTTTCGACACCGTCCTGGACACGTTGCAAAATCGCATCGGCCTCCTTGTCGGAGATCGGTGCCGGGCGATCGCTGGTACCGCCGATAAAACCCATGACGCGCGGCGTATCCTTGACCAAATGCCAGGCCTGATCGTTCATCTCCATCTGCACCAGCACATAGCCGGGGAAGAATTTGCGCTCACTCTTGCGCTGCTGACCACCGCGCATCTCCACCACTTCCTCGGTGGGCACCAGGATCTCACCGAACGAGTCTTCCATGCCGGTGCGCTTGATGCCTTCCAGCAGCGATTTCTTCACCTGGTTCTCGAACCCGGAGTAGGCGTGAACCACATACCACCGTTTGGTCATGCTCAGCCTCCTCGCCCGATCAACTGCTTCACACCCCACCCTAAAAAGGCATCGAGTGCCCACAGGATCAGCGCCACCACGATGACCATCGCCATCACCAGCAGGGTTGTCTGCACCGTCTCCTGGCGGCTCGGCCATACCACCTTGCGCACCTCATTGCGCGAATCCTGGGCCAACCCCCAGAAACGCCGTCCGAGATCGGTGGTGTAGGCAATCGCCGCACTCGCCGCGACCACGACCAGGAGCCCGCCGACGCGGATCAGCAGTGACTGCTCGGCAAAATAGTAAAAGGCTGCTATTCCACCAGCGAGCAGCAGCAGGACCAACCCCAGCTTGACGGTATCGAACCGGGACTCTTCAGCTTCGACCTTGGTGTTCATGAATGACGCTAACGCTTCCCGTTATGCGTGAGTCAGCTATGTGCTTGCAGCCGTCGGTGTGCACTCTGCAGGAGATGGCAGGCCAGGAGGGAATCGAACCCCCAACCTGCGGTTTTGGAGACCGCCGCTCTGCCAATTGAGCTACTGGCCTACAGAACACACTCACCCGATGCGGCAACAGGGAGCACTAGCTCCCTGCTGTCTGCAATCAACAATTTTGCTGAACTGGTTACTCGATAATCTTAGCGACGACGCCGGCGCCGACCGTTCGGCCACCTTCGCGAATCGCAAAACGTAGTCCGTCCTCCATCGCAATCGGCGCGATCAGCGACACCGTCATCTTCACGTTGTCCCCCGGCATCACCATCTCCACCCCCTCGGGCAGATCACAGGCACCGGTCACGTCGGTCGTGCGAAAATAAAACTGCGGACGGTAGCCGTTGAAGAACGGCGTGTGACGACCACCCTCCTCCTTCGACAGAATGTAGACTTCGGCCTCAAACTTGGTGTGCGGGGTGATCGATCCGGGCTTGCACAGCACCTGCCCGCGCTCCACATCGTCGCGCTTGGTCCCGCGCAGCAGCACGCCCACGTTGTCGCCCGCCTGCCCCTGATCGAGCAGCTTGCGAAACATCTCCACCCCGGTGACGATGGTCTTGGTGGTGTCGCGGATGCCGACAATCTCAACCTCCTCGCCAACCTTCACCACCCCGCGCTCGACGCGCCCGGTCACCACCGTGCCGCGACCCGAGATCGAGAACACATCCTCGATCGGCATCAGGAACGGCTTCTCAACCTCGCGCTGCGGCTCCGGTATGTAGGAGTCCATCGCCTCGACCAGCTTGATGATCGACGGGGCGCCGATCTCGCTCGCGTCACCCTCCAGCGCCTTGAGCGCCGAACCGGTGATGATCGGGGTGTCGTCACCCGGAAAATCGTAGCTCGAGAGCAGATCACGCACTTCCATCTCCACCAGCTCCAGCAACTCGGCATCGTCAACCATGTCGGCCTTGTTCAAAAACACCACGATGTAGGGTACGCCCACCTGACGGGCCAGCAGAATGTGCTCGCGCGTCTGCGGCATCGGACCATCCGCGGCCGAACACACCAAAATCGCTCCGTCCATCTGCGCCGCACCCGTGATCATGTTCTTCACGTAGTCCGCGTGCCCCGGACAGTCAACGTGCGCGTAGTGACGCGCGGTCGATTCGTACTCCACGTGGGCCGTCGCAATCGTGATCCCGCGTGCCCGCTCTTCCGGGGCGTTGTCAATCTGGTCAAACGCCTTGAACTCGCCGCCGTGCGTCTCCGCCATCACCTTGGTAATCGCCGCCGTCAGCGTCGTCTTACCATGGTCTACGTGACCTATCGTCCCCACATTCACATGCGGCTTCTTACGTTCGAATTTTCCTTTGGACATCGTACGAACTCCCCAGACTCGAGTTTGCTAGTTTTCGTCCGAGCCAGCCGCTGAACCACTTCAGCGTCTAGCCCCACTACCTACAACCATTCAAAAATATGGAGCCCACAACCGGATTCGAACCGGTGACCTCTTCCTTACCAAGGAAGTGCTCTACCGACTGAGCTATGTGGGCCTAACCGCAAAGCAAAGAAGAAAAGGTGAAAGATACTCAATAGAGAGCGTTGACTAAATCCTTTGCCCTCTACCCCTTCGCCTTGTTCCTGTCCTTTGGAGCGGGTGATGGGAATCGAACCCACGTCATCAGCTTGGAAGGCTGAGGTTCTACCGTTGAACTACACCCGCACAGCCAACCTAAAATTATTGCGGGATCAGCCACCTCGGACCTTGCCGCAGACTTACCAATTCAGCACCTGCTAGACTCATCAACGGTCGAGAGGGGATATCCGCCCTCCGGGCAAGCGTCGCTGCGCGCCGGCTCGTCAAACCTCTGCTCGGCTCTCATCCTCCCCCGGGGAGGGCGATCCGAAGCTCAATGCCGGAATTACACACGGCCGTGCCCGCTACTTGGTGGAGGGGGGAGGATTACTCCAGGCCTTTGGCCTTCCGCCCTCCGGGCCAGCGTCGCTGCGCTCCGCTGTTCTTCGCCGCCGCTACGCGTCGGCTCGTCAAACCTCTGCTCGGTTCTCATCCTCCCCCGGGGAGGGCGATCCGAAGCTCAATGCCGGAATTACACACGGCCGTACCCGCTACTTGGTGGAGGGGGGAGGATTCGAACCTCCGAAGGCTGAGCCGTCAGATTTACAGTCTGATCCCTTTGACCGCTCGGGAACCCCTCCGGGAAAACGCAAGCCGTGTATTTTGCTGTTGGAACAATGACGTGTCAACAGCCAACTCCATTTAAAGTCAACTCACCGGGAACGACGTCTGTCGTCGTCTCGATCCCTGTCCGCTGGCATCACCCTCCCCCGCATGGGGGTAATGCCCTTATCTCCCCTTGGGTATGTCTTGGATTGCTGGGCGTGCTAGAAATTAGCTGACTACAAATGCATCAACCTATAAATAAACGCTTATGCTATTTGAGGAGGAGCACATGCATCGATTTACCCATCGGGCGATTCAAGGCGTATTAGCCGGCTTGGTCTGTTTTTCTGGTCCTGTTCTGGCCACCAACGGCTATTTTGCGCATGGGTACGGCACCAAGAACAACGCGCTGGCGGGGGCGGGTGTCGCACTTCCCCAAGACTCGCTGGCAGCGGCTACCAATCCGGCGGGCATGGCCTGGGTCGGGGACCGCATGGATTTCGGTGTGGGCTTGTTCAACCCCAACCGCGAGTACACCCCCGCAATGCCTACGGGGGCTACCGGTTATGGAGGCGGGGCCGGGTTAGCCAACGGCAACGGCACCACCATTGAAAGCGATAACACACTATTCCTGGTGCCTCATTTTGGTCGCAACTGGTCGCGCTCGGACAACAGCACTTTCGGTGTCACTGTCTACGGCAACGGGGGCATGAACACCGAATACAAGGCAAGCGACACACCAGGAGGGTACGGGACATTCGGCAACGCCATGTCGCCGGCCGGCGACGCAGGGGTGGACCTGATGCAGCTTTTCGTTGCCCCGACCTATGCCAAGAAGGTCAGCGATAAATTTACCTGGGGCGCCAGCGCCATCGTCGCCTATCAGCGATTCGCCGCCAAAGGCCTGATGAACTACGGTGGTCTCTCCACAGATGCGACCAAACTCACCAACAACGGCCACGATGACTCGTTTGGATTGGGTGCGCGAGTAGGCATCCTGGCTCAGGTCAGCCCGGCAGTCACTTTTGGCGCTTCATACCAAACCCGCGTCTACATGCAGGAATTCGACAAATACGCGGGACTCTTTGCCGAGCAGGGTGATTTCGACGTCCCGGCCAACGCCACCATTGGCATTGCCTGGAAGACCTCCGACAAGTCGACCCTGGTTGCTGACCTCCAATGGATAGGCTATAGCGACATCGCAGCCGTCGGAAACCCTATTTCACCCAATATCACTAATTGCATGGGGGCAATGGCGAGCTACTGTTTGGGCGGCGACAACGGCATCGGCTTTGGATGGGACGATATGACCATTCTCAAGCTCGGCTATCAGTGGCAAACCAGCCCGGAGATGACTTGGCGCCTCGGCTACAGCCATGGCGATCAACCGATCCCCACCTCCGAGTTGGTCTTCAATATCCTGGCGCCCGCCGTTATCGAAGATCACGTCACCTTCGGCTTCACCAGACAGACCGGCAAGGATAGCGAATTCAATTTTGCGGTTATGCATGCGCTGGAGAATTCCGTTTCGGGAAATCCAACCGGCGAGCAAGCCATCGAACTCAAAATGAACCAGTGGCAGGTCGAGGCCAGCTGGGGTTGGACATTCTGATCGCTCCCGATGCCGCACCTCCGCCAGTTCCGCTGGTGGGGGTGCGGTGTATGTCTCAGTCGACTTGAACCCTATTGCATCGGTATGGGACTAGAAAATCGGACACGCTGTTGCCTTTTGCCGAATGTGTGAAGCCTCATCACCGCGCGTAGCATTTGATTGAAACGAATCGCCGGCCGCCAGCGGAATGCTCGACGGCGCTGGCAATGGCCTGCGGAACCGCAGGCACGCCACACTGCGGCGGGTGCGATCCAGCCGTAAGAATGGCTCGACGAAGGATTACCGAAGCGCCCGCGCAAATACGGCTCCACCGCCGCGCACTTCGGGATCGATCGGGGTCGTGGCGTTGTAGTCGAGATGGATCGATTTCATCTGCGTGCCTGAATCATCCGTTAACCACCTTTCAGCGCAGCTGGACGGTGCTGCGGCAAGGCGCATCCCGCAGGGAATGGCGTGCACTTTTCAAGGGATGCAACGCCGAGTTGGCCCGTTTACGGGGCTCTTCAAGATGACGAACGGATGAATCATGACGCTAGCGCCAGCTCCAGATCGGCGATGAGATCGGCGACGTCTTCCAATCCCACCGAGAGTCGCACCATCGCGTCGGAGATACCGCGACGCTGGCGCTCCGCGGGCGACAGCCCATGGTGAGTGGTGGTCACCGGTTGGGTGGCGAGGCTCTCCGCGCCACCGAGACTGGCGGCAAGAGTAAAGAGCTGCAGCCGATCGGCGAAGGCGGCGGTTCCGGCAAAGTCAGTGGCCAACTCCAGGGTTAGCATCCCGCCGAAACCCGACATCTGCCGCGCGGCCAGGGCGTGCCCAGGGAACGCCGGCAGGCCTGGATAGAGCACACGGCGGATGCGTGGGTGCCGCGCCATCGCCTCAGCGACCGCCTGGGCGGAGGCATTCTGCTGGCGCACCCGCGGCACCAGCGTACGCAGGCTGCGCGCCAGCAGATTGCAGGTCTCGGGGGCCGGCATGGAACCGAGATTCTTGCGCCACCCCCACACCGGCGCCAGCAGTTCAGCCGGGCCCATCAGCGCGCCCATGGTGAGGTCGCTGTGACCGCCGAGGTACTTAGTGGCGCTGTGCACCACCAGATCCGCCCCCAGCGCCAGGGGCTGCTGGTTGACCGGCGAGGCGAAGGTGTTATCCACCGCCAGCAGCGCGCCATGGGCGTGAACCTGTTCGGCCAGGGCGGCAATGTCGAGTATCTCCAGCGTCGGATTGGTGGGCGTTTCCAGAAAAACCAGCCGCGCCCCTTCCCCGAGCAGGCCATCGAGCCGCTCCAGCTCGGAACCCAGGATCAGGTGGGTGGTGATCCCGAGCAGCGGCAGCTGTTCGCCGATCAGCTCCAGCGTCCCGCCGTAGGCGTCGCCGATGCAGACGATGCCGGCGCGGCCATGAGTGAGGAACAGTGCCGTCTCGGCCGCCATGCCGGAAGAAAATGCCCAGGCCGCTTCCGCCCCTTCCAGGGCGGCAAGCTTGGTTTCGAGACTGCGTATTGTCGGGTTAAGACCATACCGCGTGTAGAGGCTGCCCGTGGTGCGCCCCTCGACCACATCGAGTACTGCCTGGGTGGAATCGAAGGCGAAGGTGGTGCTGGTGTAGATCGGCGAGTGCGGACTGCCGTGGGCGTCGTCCAGCTCGCCCGCATGCACGCAGCGCGTCGCCAGGCCGGTTTGGTTGAGTTCATCGGTCATAAGAACGCCCCTTTGCCTGTTGTTATTGCGTGGCTCAGTAGATCGGGATCAGTGCATAGCCCTGTTTCTGATACCCGATCAGCGAGACAAAGGTGTTACCCACCGGCTTGATGCCTTTGAGGATGGTCTTGTTGTCGATACCGAAAAGCCGTGTCGCCACCGAGCAGGACTCCATTCGGACACCGGGACGTTGATTCATCCGCTGCAGCAGGGCGACGATCTCCTCCAGCGCCTCCTCGTCGTCGAGCGGCAGATTCTGTGGCGCGGTGGAGATCAGCTTCACCACCGGGCCATGGAAGGTAAAGACCATGTCAGGCGTCACATTCTGGCGCTTGAGATCGTCGTAGGTCTCCTCGATCACCTTGAGAAACAGCAGCAAACTCTTGGGGTCACCCTTGGTGATATCCCACACCACCCGGCCTTCGCTGACGCCCTTCAAGGCATCGGCATCGTTGGGCTTTGCAGCATTTGCGACCCCCATAAAGACCATTGAGGCAAGCATGACTGCGAAGAAACGTTTTACTGCATATTTCACGTACATAGTTTTTTCCTCCCACCCACAGGTAATAAACAATGAATCGATATTGTGCCTGAACGGAAAACAATTTGCTCCTGCGTTGAATCTTCAAAAGACAGGCATCCTGTCACATTCCAGTGTTCACTTCGCAAGTTCGTCCATACGGCTGTGCTGAGCGCCATCAGGAACACCGTCACCACGGCATCCAACACCACAACGGCCACCCTCACCGCTATTCAAACTTGCGGAGCCACTATGTCGAGATGGTCGCGCCAAACGACCGCACTCGCGACGGCGGCTACCAGCCCAACCAACAGCAGGGGTCGCATGAGACTACGAACGCTCATCCTTCCCACCCCACTGACGGCGGTTGATGGCGTACTCTGTCACCGGCGCTGCGAACGGCAACCACAGCATGGCAGACAATCGGTCGCACTGCCGCGGATCGCGGAAGGTGCGGATACCGATGATCATCCCCTCATGCCCGCCGCGCGGCTGGGCGCGATATGTTCCAAACAACCTATCCCACCACGGCAGGTTGAATCCGAAATTGCTGTTGGTCTCGTCATCCTCGATAGAGTGGTGGACGCGGTGCATATCCGGGGTGACTACCACCATGCGCAGCAGTCGGTCGATCACCAATGGCAAACGCGCATTCGAGTGATTGAACATTGCCGTGGCGTTGAGCACGATCTCAAATGCGACTACCGCGGCCGCGGGGGGGCCCAACACTGCGATCACTGCGAACTTGATGAGCATCGAGAGGATGATCTCTAGCGGGTGGAAGCGTGCACCGGTGGTGACATCGAAATCGAGATCAGCGTGATGCACGCGATGCAGCCGCCACAGTGCCGGCACCGCATGAAACATCACATGCTGCATATAGATGGCGAAATCGAGGAGCACGACCGAGCCCGCGAAGGCCAGCAACGGGGGAACCGCGTAGTGATTCAACAATCCCCACCCGCCCTGTTCCGCCGCCAACGCCATGCCGACCGCAGCAGCGGGAAAGAGCAGACGCAACAGCACCGTATTGAGCACCACAATACCGATATTGCTCGCCCAGCGACCGGCCTTGCCCACCGTGAGTTGGCGGCGCGGGGCTAGTAGTTCCCAGGACGCCATGACCGCGAAAACGCCAAAAAAGACGCTCAAACGAACCCAGCTCTCGTAGTGAATCAGAAAATCGGACATCGTGTCGCCTCTAATCGGGCGTGTGCAACCCCGTCATCGCGCGTTGCATCTGACCTGCAACTATCTCCGGCAACCAGCGTAGCGCCTTGTCCATCGCACGCTCGATCTCCTGCTTCTCTTCCGAGCGGGGCTTACGCAACACGTAGTCGACCACATCGTCGCTGTGCCCGGGATGACCGACACCCAGTCGCAAGCGGTAGAATTCCTTGCTCCCCAATGCGGCGATGATGTCACGCAATCCGTTGTGTCCACCGTGCCCACCGCCCTGCTTGAGCCTGACGATACCCGGCTCCAGATCAATTTCGTCGTGCACCACAAGAATCGATTCGAGCGGAATGCGATAAAAACCAGTCAGCGCTGCAACTGACTGGCCGCTGCGGTTCATATAGGTGGTCGGTTTCAACAAGCGGACAGCGTGACCATGTACCGAGGCGCGTGCCGTTTCACCATGAAACCGTGCTTCCGGGCGCATGTTTGCGTCACTCAATCGGACTACATCGTCGAGCCACCAGAAGCCGGCATTGTGGCGAGTGTCCCGGTATTCGCTACCGGGGTTTCCGAGTCCGACGATTAACTCAATGGCCAAATGAGTTCCATCCTATCTCGCATACGCTAAAACAGGCGGGGCCGGTACCCTGGTAGGCAACCGGCCCCGCTTCACTGATGGCAGAAGAAAGCGCGCGGTCTTACTCGACCTCACCTTCGCCTTCGCCTTCGCCTTCATCCACACCCTCGGCGGCCTCTCCTTCGTCAGTTTCTTCGGCGCTACCACGACTCAGAATTGATGCCACCGGCTCGTCACCCGCGGAACCGTGGGCCAAAGCATAGATCTCGACTCCCTTGGGCACCACCAGCTGTGCCAAGTGCAGGGTATCACCCAGATTCAAACTCGAAAGATCGACCTCGATGTACTCGGGCAGATCCTTCGGCAGACACTGGATTTCGACATCCGGCATCTGATGCGAAACCAGACCACCCTCACGCACGCCGGGCGCCTGGCTCTCGTTGATGAAGTGCAACGGCACGTGGAGGCGAATTTTCTCTTTGGCGCTGACACGCTGAAGATCCACATGCATTACACGCAGCTTATAGGGGTGACGCTGCAGATCCTTGAGAATGACCTGCTCCTTCTTGCCCGCCACCTCGAGACTGAGGATATGCGAGTAGAAGGCCTCATTGTCCAGGTTGTGCAGCAGTTGATCGTGATCCAGCGTGATGGTGGTCGGTGCCTTGTCGGCGCCGTAAACGATGGCTGGCACGCGGTCGGCACGACGCAGGCGGCGGCTCGCACCTTTCCCCGCGTCCTGGCGCAACTCGGCGCTCAACGTAAAATCAGTTGTCATTGCATTTCACTCCTAACAGTAACGCTAAATCCGCCTCGCGGCGGCCAAATACCCTCCCCCGCGACCAAGGGAGGCATCACAACAGGGTCGCCGAACACCTTCAGGTATTCGGCATACCCCGTTAATCCATATACATCGAACTGACCGATTCGTCTTGCGAGATGCGGCGTATGGTCTCGGCCAGCATTCCGGCGATGCTCAACTGACGAATGCGGGGGCACTCATGCGCAGCACCCTGCAACGGGATGGTATCGGTCACCACCAGCTCATCCAGCACCGAGTTTTCGATATTGGAGATCGCCTTGCCCGACAGTACCGGGTGCGTACAGTACGCCACCACTTTCAATGCGCCGCGCTCTTTCAAGGCCTTGGCGGCGTTGCACAGCGTACCCGCAGTATCGACCAGGTCGTCCACGATCACGCAGCTGCGACCTTTCACATCGCCGATGATGTGCATAATCTCAGACTCGTTGGCACGCGGACGACGTTTGTCGATGATGGCCAGATCGGCATCATCGAGGCGCTTGGCGATCGCCCGGGCGCGCACCACACCACCCACATCCGGCGAAACCACGATCAAATTCGGGTGCTTCTGACGCCAGATATCGCCCAACAGAATGGGGGATGAGTAGACGTTGTCCACGGGTATATCGAAAAACCCCTGGATCTGGTCGGAGTGCAAATCCACCGTCAACACCCTGTCGAAACCCACCCTGCAGATCATGTTGGCAACCATTTTTGCCGAGATCGGCACCTTTACCGAGCGTGGCCGCCGGTCCTGGCGCGAATAGCCGAGATAGGGGATCACCGCCGTCAACCGCGAGGCCGATGCGCGGCGCGCCGCATCCGCCATCAACAGCAGTTCCATCAGGTTGTCATTGGTCGGCGCACAGGTGGGTTGAATGATAAACACATCCTGGCCACGCACACTCTCCATGATCTCGACCATGATCTCGCCGTCACTGAACCGGCTGACCACCCCCTTGCCCAGGGGCAGATTAAGGTGGCTGGTAACCGCGCGCGCCAGATCGGGATTGGCGTTACCGGAGAAAACCATCATCGACGATTCAGGCACTGACTGTTCCCCATAGGGCGGATGATGCGGCGGACTGCTTCAATCGAACGCTTAATATTAAAGCGGTACTGCCTCAATATGGCTGGGGTGCCAGGATTATTCGGACCTGTGGCCCTCACCCCTGCGGGGCCAGCGTCGCTTTCGCGTCGCTGTTCTTCGCCACCGCTGCGCGGCGGCTTGTCGAACCTTCACGGTTCAAACCCTGGCACCAATCAACCTCACCGCCTGAATCAACCTTGCCGTTTCTGGCGGTGATCACTAAATTTGGCTGGGGTGCCAGGATTCGAACCTGGGAATGCTGGTACCAAAAACCAGTGCCTTACCGCTTGGCTACACCCCAACTGAACCTCCCTCTCGATCCTGCCCCGGCATGACATGACCGGCCAGGATTACTCGGGCCTTCGGCCCTCGCCCCTGCGGGGCCAGCGTCGCAGCGCCCAGGCGAGTCGCTAGCCCGCCAACCGGTCCAGCAACGCCGATCGATTACAGCCTTTGGCGACGAAACCCTGCCAGGCCGGTGGCAGATGCGCCAGCAGGTCTGCGGCTGAGCGCTTGTCGGCGAATGAGGCAAAGACACTGCTGCCCGTCCCTGTGAGCCGCGCTACCGCGTATTGATCGAGCCAATCCAGCGCCGCGGCCACCGCCGGGTAACGGGCGCGAACGACTGCCTCACAGTCGTTCCGGCCGCCGGCCGAAAGAAAGTCGGCTATTTTGATTGGCACCGTATCCCGTGTCAATTCTGGATCCGCGAAAACAGCAGCGGTAGACACGGAACAATCAGGAGAAATCACCAAATACCAAGGTTCAGGCAGATCAATGACTTGCAGCTGATCGCCAACACCTTCCGCCCAGGCGGCAGACCCCCGCACAAAGACGGGGACATCCGCCCCAAGTTGCAGGCCCAATCGGGCCAACGCGTCAACTCCAAGCCCCAGCTTCCAGAGCGTGTTCAAAGCCACCAGGGTGGTCGCAGCGTCCGAGCTGCCCCCGCCCAACCCGCCCCCCATCGGAATGCGCTTTTCAATGGCGATGTCCACACCGCATCGATACCCGGTCTGGGCCTGCAGTAGTCGTGCGGCGCGAACAACGAGATCCTGGGCGGCGGGAACAGCACCGATTTCAGAGACCCTGCGCACCTGTTCATCTTCGCGCAGCGTAAAGGTTAGAGAGTCACCAAAATCGAGGAACTGAAATACGGTCTGCAACTCATGGTAACCATCGGTACGCCGCCCCGTAACATGCAGCATCAGATTGAGCTTGGCCGGGGCCGGCCACCGAGCGGAGAACGACACGGTGCTAGCGCCTTGCCTGGGCGGGCAGGGGCAAGGCAGGTAATTCCCAGTCACTGATCACCAGCCGCACCTCGAAATGCTCGTTGCGCATGAACAGTTTGTCGGGGAGGCTGCCGCCGTTGGTTTCGCGATAGCGGAGGAACTCAACTCGCCAATCCGCCTGCTGCAGCTCCGCCAGTCGCCCCCAGGGGTCCAGACTGATTGTCCGTGCAACACCTGATTGCGGCATACCCAGCACCCAGTAGCGCAGCCCCGAAACAGGAATCTGCAGACCCAACACCTCCAGAATCAGTGCATCGGGGTCTTGCGCCTGATACAACCCATCATCAGACGTTTGCAGCACCACGCCCCCGGCACCACCGCGCAGCTGCAAACTTCCGCCGCCCAGGGGTGCGACAACTGAAATCTCGTAACCCTCGGGGTGTTGTGACCAATACAGGCTCGCATTCCAGGCCTCATCCCCATTACTGATTGCCAGACGACCGCTCAAGGTCCAGCTCTCCAGCAAGCGCAGCTCGGTCTCGCGCTGCAGCCATGCCTGCTCGGCGGGCATGGCTGGCGGTGGTAGCGGCGTTGCGGCGCAGCCCGCCAGCAGGACCAGCAGCAGGCCAGTGCTCGGTATTCGCATCAGCGCAGTAACCGCTTCATCGTCTCGTGGATTGCCACCGCATCAGGCGCGTTTTCCAGCGCTTTATTCCAGATCATCCGCGCCTCGCTCTGTTCGCCGGATACCCACAGCACCTCCCCCAGATGGGCGGCGATCTCGGCATCGTGTCCCAACGCCAGCGCCTTGCGCAGATGCTCAATCGACTCGACATTGCGGCCCAGGCGATAGAGCACCCATCCCATACTGTCGAGAATCGCTGGATCATCGGGTTCCAACTCCAGGGCGCGCTGGATGTAACCCAAAGCTTCGGTGTGACGATCGGTACGGTCCGTCAGTGTATAGCCGAGCGCATTGAGCGCTGCGGCATTGTCCGCGTCGGCGGCGAGAATCTCGCGTAAATCGCGTTCCAGCCAATCGATGCGATTGAGCTTCTCCGCCGTGAGTGCGCGCGCGTAGAGCAGATCCTCGTTGCCGGGGTATTCGGTCAGTGCGGCCGTCAAGACCTCGATCTGCGCCTCGACACGTCCCGCTTCGCGCAACACCTCGCCCTCGGCCAGATAAAGACGTACCGCCAGGTCGCGGTTTTCTGAGCGCAGGGACTGCAACAGGGTGCGCGCCGCTTCGACATCACCCTCCTTGGCGGTAACGACCGCCGATCGGATACGCGCCTCGACACCATGCTGATCGCCGCCCACCTTCTGATACCAGTCCCGCGCCTGCGGGTAACGCTTCGCCGACTCGGCCAACTGTCCAAGGTAGAAATGCGCCTCGTCCGCGCGGTGATTCAGTTCCACCAGTCGTTTCAGGTAACGCTCAGCGGTGGCTTCGTGACGCATATTGAGCGCCAGTAGTGCCAGTGGATATATCACCTCGACATCGTCCGGGCTCAACTCGAGCAGCAGTTCAAACTGGGTGTTGGCCGCCTCGTAACGTTTGTTCTCCACCAACGCGCGCGCCAGCACGACGCGCAAACGCGGGTTGTCGTTATGGCGCTCGACCGCTTGCTGCAACTCTGCGAGAGCGAGGTCAAACTTCTCCTGTGCGGCCATTCCCTGCACATACAGCGCCCAGGCGCCGGGCCAGTCGGGACGCAAGGCAATGGCACGCGCCGCCTGTTCCACCGCCAGGTCGTTGCGTTTGGCGTTGAGCGCGAGCACCGCGTAAGCAAAAAGCGCATCCGGCTCCTCCATTCGCGCACTGACCAGCCTCTCGATTACTTTCAGCGCCAGCGCTTTATCCTGCCCGCGCTGCAATAAATTGGTTACCAGGAGATAACCCGCCCCTTTGCGCCGCTGCTCAACGCCATCGAGCAGATACTGCAGGTGCAGAATTGCCTGCGGTGCATTTCCCTCTTGCAGATAGAGCATTGCGACCGCCTGGTGCGCCTCCAGATTATCGGGATCCAGGGCAAGCCAGAGACGTGCGGCTTCAAGTGCATCGGGATGATCCCTGGCTTGCAGCACCAACCTGGCGGCTCGCTCTGCCACCTCGGGATCGCGTGACTTGCGGGCCGCGTGGAGGTAGTGGCGCACGGCCAGGGTCAAATCGCCCTCCTGGTGAGCGAGCTCACCGACCAAAATGTCGTAAAGTACTTCCTGCGAGAGCTCGCCGCTGGCCGCCGCTCGCGAAGGAGGTGCGGGGCGGTCCATCGCAGCAGGGACAGGACTATCGGCGGTCGCGCAGCCGGTAAGCACCGCCAGCGCGGCAGATAGCAGAATCCAGGGATTGACTAAGCGCATATTTCGGACTCGGGCAAAAACAACTAGGGAGAAGCTCGGCGGAATCAGGCCCATCAGCAGATCCGGCAGCCACAGACTCCTGTGCAGCGACCACAGACGCACTATACCGAAGATACCGGAAACGGTCAGCACGGCCCCTTCAACACCGCTGGCACAAGGGGTTCGATACTCCCTGACAGCCGGGGTTCCCGTGTTTGATCCGGTACCGCCAAAACATGGGCCGCTTGTATTCCTACCGGGCATAACGCAGAATTTTTCTGTTTAGCCCTGCAGGTCCGACTTTGATGCCGCTGTTAACCATAGGAATCAACCACACCTCCGCCCCGGTCGCGCTGCGCGAACAGATCGCCTTTGCGCCGGAACGTATGGCGGATGCGTTGCGTGAACTGACGGGTGTCGGGCCGGTCAACGAGGCGGCGATCATATCCACCTGCAACCGCACCGAACTCTACTGCGGGCTGGAAAATCTCGACGACACAGCCGTCATCGACTGGCTGTCACGCTACCATTCGCTTTCGCGCGCCGAAATCGAGCCGTTTCTCTATCGCCACCCCGACAGCGAGGCAGTGCGTCACATCCTGCGCGTGGCAAGCGGCCTCGACTCGATGATCCTCGGCGAACCGCAAATCCTCGGCCAGGTCAAAGACGCCTATCGCACGGCCAGTAATGCCGGCACCCTGGGAAGGCTGCTCGGCAAGCTCTTCCAGCACACCTTTTCAGTCGCCAAGCAGGTCCGAACCGATACCTCCATCGGTACCAGCGCCGTCTCCGTAGCCTTTGCGGCGGTGAGCCTCGCCAAACAGATATTCGGCGACATGAGCCGTCAGACCGCGCTGCTGATCGGCGCCGGAGAGACGATCGAACTGGTGGCGCGTCACCTGCACGAGAACCAGATCGGTCGCATGATCGTCGCCAATCGCACCGCCGAACGCGCCCACCGACTCGCGGCACAATTCGATGGCTATGCGATTGCACTCAAGGAGATGCCTACGCACCTCCCGGAAGCCGACATCGTCATCTCTTCCACGGCGAGTCAGTTGCCCATCCTCGGCAAAGGTGCTGCGGAGCGCGCCATCAAACAGCGCAAACACCGACCCATCCTCATGGTGGATATCGCGGTACCTCGTGACATCGAACCCGAGGTTGGCGAACTGGACGATGTCTACCTCTACACCGTCGATGACCTCCAGGAAGTCATCGAGGAGAACCTGCGTTCACGGCGTGAGGCGGCGAAGCAGGCCGAGGAGATTATCGATGTACAGACTTCGCAGTTTATGAATTGGTTGCGCTCGCTAGGGGCAATCGCAACGATTTGCACCTATCGCGACAATGCCGATGCGGTCCGCCAGGAGGTGTTGAACGCGGCTATGCGGCGACTGCAACGTGGTAACGATCCGGCCCTCGTCCTCCAGTGGCTGGCGCATTCACTGACCAACAAGCTGATTCACGCGCCCAGCACGCGTCTGCGCGAGGCGGGTATGGATGGACAGGATGAACTACTGGAAGCCGCCCGCGAACTTTTCCGGCTCAAGCGTTAGATTTTCGGTACCATCCCCTCCCCATGAAACCGTCTATCCGCAACAAGCTGGAGTCGCTGTCCGAGCGCTATGAAGAAGTAGCGGCATTGTTGGCCGACCCCGATGTGATCGGCGATCAAACCCAGTTCCGCAACCTCTCTATCGAGTACGCGCAAATCGATCCCGTGGTGGCCTGTTTCCGCAACTATCGTGCCGCCAACCAGGCACAGGAATCGGCGCAGACAATGCGCAAGGATCCCGATCCCGAGATCCGCGCCCTGGCGGAGGAGGAGCTGCAGACGGCCCAACAGAAGATCGAGTCGCTGGAGCGCGAATTGCAGATTCTCCTGCTGCCCTCCGATCCCAACGACAACTGCAACGTCTTTCTTGAGATCCGCGCAGGCACGGGCGGCGCCGAGGCGGCGCTGTTTGCCGGCGACCTCTACCGCATGTATACCCGCTATGCCGAGGAACGCGGCTGGCGCACCGAGATTATCAGTGCCAGTGCTGCCGAGCACGGCGGGTACAAGGAGGTGATCCTGCGGGTATCCGGCGACCAGGTCTACGCCCGGCTCAAGTTCGAATCGGGAGCGCATCGTGTTCAGCGGGTACCCGAAACGGAATCGCAGGGTCGAATCCATACGTCGGCATGCACCGTTGCGGTGCTGCCCGAGCCGGACGAGATCGACCAGGTCGAGATCAATCCTGCCGAGTTGAGGATCGACACCTACCGCTCATCCGGCGCCGGCGGCCAGCACGTCAACACCACCGATTCGGCGGTGCGTGTCACCCACCTGCCCACCGGCATTGTGGTCGAGTGCCAGGATGAACGCTCGCAGCATAAAAACCGCGCTCGGGCCATGACGCTGCTGCAAGCGAAACTGCTCGACAGCGAACGGGACAAGCAGGCCACGGAGCAGAGCGAGGCCCGCCGCAAACTGGTGGGCAGCGGCGACCGCTCGGAGCGCATCCGCACCTATAATTTCCCCCAGGGACGTGTGACCGACCATCGCATCAATCTGACCCTTTACAAACTCGACGAGATCATTGAGGGGGATCTCGACCCCGTCATCGATCCTTTGACCAACGAGTATCAGGCGGACCTGCTGGCCGCGCTGGGAGAATGAGCGATCAACCGGCGCCCACGGTGCGCGAACTGCTGGCCTCGGCCGAGGCGCAATCCATTTCCCGGCTCGAAGCGGAGATACTGCTGGCCAATGCGCTCGGCTGGAGCCGAACCCGCCTGCATACCTGGCCGGACAGCCGGCCCGACCGCGAAGCCAATGCGCGGTATCACGACCTGCTACAGCGCCGTGTCCATGGCGAGCCGATCGCCCACATCACAGGCACGCGCGAGTTCTGGTCACTCGAACTCGCCATCTCTCCTGATACCCTGATCCCGCGCCCTGAGACCGAACTGCTGGTGGAGCTTGCTCTGGCGAAAATCCCCGCAGATGCCCACTGGGCGATCGCCGACCTCGGCACCGGCAGCGGCGCAATCGCATTGGCCATAGCCAGCGAACGCCCTCGGTGCCGGATCACGGCAAGCGATAACTCGGTGGCGGCGTTATCCACCGCAGCGGTCAATGCGAGACGATTGCACCTGGAGAACATCCGCTTTGTTCACGGCGATTGGTGGACACCACTTGCCGGGCAGCGTTTCCACATGGTGGTCAGCAACCCCCCCTACATTGCCGAAGATGACCCGCACCTGGTGCAGGGTGATCTACCCCGTGAACCCCGTGCCGCACTGGAATCGGGGCCGGATGGGATGGACGCGATTCGCACCATCGCCACGCGCGTTATCGATCACCTGCAACCACGGGGATGGCTGCTGCTCGAACATGGGTTTACGCAGGGCACGGCGGTGCGCAGATTGTTGCAATACACGGGGCTGATCGATGTGCAGACGCATCGCGATCTCGGGGGGATAGAGCGTACGAGCCTCGGTCAGGCGCCCGACTGAACCGCCCGATACGCCGGCAATTGACCCGCATCAAGGTCCAGCCGCCCATGACCGACTAATCTTGTGCACCGCCAATCTGCTGCGTCGCAACACGCTATCGTGGCGTTTTCGTGAGTGTTTTCCTTGATTTATCACCCCCTAAGTGGTCATCATTCCGGCTTATGAAGCAGCACCAGCTAGAGATCATCAAGCGCCGAGAGATCAGTTTCTGCCATCTCCACCCTGATCCGGAACAGGCCCACACCGCGCTACTGTATCTGAGCGGAATGGACGAGATCGATTCCATACGCCGCCTTGGGAAACACCGTATCGAGGTTACGTATGACCTGCGTCGCATCCGTCTGCAGATCATCAATACGATGCTGGATCGCGCCGGATTCCACCTTGACAACAGCCTCATGGCGCGCATGAAGCGCTCGCTCTACCACTACACCGAACAGGTGGAATTCGAGAACCTGCAGCTGCCCAACCACACCTTCCTCGATACCACCGAGGTCTTCATTAACCGTTATCGCCATCTGCGCCATGGCTGTCGCGACGACCGTCCCGAGCACTGGCGCAAGTACCTCTGACCCGGGACCCAGGCAAAAGCAATGTAAGGCGCTAAGGGCTCCGTGAGTACCGTTGTCTGCTTCTGTCCATACCACCTTTCATCTTTCCCCTTCCCCCTCTACGCTCTACTCCTATGGATGATGCTCAGCTCTTACGCTACAACCGGCAAATGATGCTGCCGCAGGTCGATTTCGACGGCCAGCAGCGCCTCGTTGATTCCCACGCACTGATTGTCGGCGCCGGGGGATTGGGTTCGCCCGTGGCCATGTACCTGGCCGCCGCCGGGGTCGGCCAGATTACGCTGGTCGATTTCGACACCGTCGATCTTTCCAATCTGCAGCGTCAGATCCTCCATGCCACGGACGACGTAGGCCGACTCAAAGTGGAATCGGGGAGGGATACCCTGCTGCGCATCAATCCCCTGATCGATGTGGTACCTATCGCCCATCGACTGGAGGGAGACGCGCTGCGAACCCAGGTCGAACAGGCGCATGTCGTCATCGACGCCAGCGACAATTTCGCCACCCGATTCCAGCTCAACGATATCTGCTGGACGGCAGGAAAACCGCTGGTTTCGGGGGCCGCAATCCGCTTCGAGGGGCAGGTGACCGTGTTCGATCCGCGAGTCGCTGACAGCCCCTGTTACCGCTGTCTCTACCGCGACGAAAACGAGCCCAACGAGCGCTGCAGCGAAACCGGCGTGTTCACACCGGTCGTCGGGATGATCGGCACTACACAGGCCGCCGAGGCACTGAAACTTCTGATCGGTGTTGGCGAACCGTTGATCGGGCGTTTATTGCTGCTCGATGTCCACGCGATGGAGTGGCGCAGTGTTCGCCTGCGCAAGGATCCCCACTGCCCGCTCTGCGCAGCCGCTGGCAAGGAGAAGCCCACCCCATGAGCACCCAGCAGCTCGCCTCCATCACTCTGCCCCGCCCGCTCGTCAATCAGATCCTGCACCATGCGCAGTGTCACGTCGAACGCGAGGTATGCGGGCTCATTGGCGGCATTAAAGGGGTGCCAACGAGTCTCTACCCGGTCACCAACGTCGCCACCGATCCCCGCACTCGCTACGAAATGGACCCCCGCGAGCAGATCACCGCCCAGTGCGCCATGCGCGAACGCGGCGAAGAGCTGTGGGCCATCTATCACTCCCATCCCGAGAGTCCTGCCGTGCCCTCGGCCGAAGATATCAAACGCCTCAGCTATCCCGACGCGCTCTATCTCATCGTTTCGTTGAACACCAAAGGAGTCCTCGAGCTGCAGGGCTTCCGCTGGGCGGATAAGGCGATGCATCCGGTGGAACTCACCATCCAGTGACCGCATGAAGCACCACCCCCTACTGCCGGATCACGAGGAACTGCGGCGCGCCTTCGCCTGGTTGATCGAGCAGAGTGATTTCAGCGCGTGCAGCATCGAGGAGGCTGCCGTACGCTTCGACCTCTCGCCTGCGGATGAGGAGTTTCTGACACAGCATTTTCTCAACCGCAAAGCGGGCGCCAGGGAAAACCCGAGTTAACGATCAAGCGGTGCGTGGTCGCATTTCAGGCCCTTTGCTGCTTCGGCACGACGATGACATGGTCAATGCAATACCCACGACCGACCGGCGAAAACCGGCTGCAGGGAGGGTCTTCCGCTGGTCGCGCCTACAGGCCGTTGCCCACAAGAGACCCTAGTGCCGAGTTGGAGAAATCGCAGCCGGCCCATCTCCTGAAAAAAGATTCTCGGTATCTACGGCATCAAATTCATAGGAGTGCCCGCAGAACTCGCAGTCCACTTTGATCGTGCCCTCATCAGACAAAATCGACTGTACTTCCGCATAACCCAATCCACGCAGTACCGACTCAATCCGGGTGCGCGAGCAACCGCAGCGAAAACTGAGCGGCGTCGGTTCGAAAACACGCAAATCCTCTTCGGAAAACAGGCGGTACATCAGATCCTGCGGCGGCACCTCCAAAAGTTCGCGGCGTGTGAGGGTGGCGCCGAGTTGCTGCACACGGTTCCAGGCATCGGCATCGTCGGCTTCGCCGGGCAGCTGCTGCAGCAGCAATCCGACGGCGCGTTGTTCGTCGGCAGCGAGCCACAGCCGCGTGTCGAGTTGCTCGGACTGTTGGAAATAGGCTTCGAGGGCATGCGCCAGGAGATCGCCCCGGACCTCGACGATGCCCTGATAGCGCTCGCGGCCCTTGACCGGATCGATGGTGATCGCCATGCGGCCACCACCGATCAGCGCTCCCAGCGAATCGCTGTCGGGCGTGCCGTGCCAACGCGCCAGGCCGCGCAGCGTGTTGGCGCTCGTGCACTGCATCACCAACAGGTGCACCGGCCCTTCGCCGGTCACCTGCAAGGTCAGCTTGCCTTCGAACTTGAGCGTCGGTGTAAGCAGCGCCGAAGCGGCCGCCGCCTCACCCAGCAGATTACGCACCGCAGCGGGGTAATCCTGCGAGCCTTGCAGCGCACGCCACGTTGCGTCGAGCCGGACGATCTCGCCGCGGACCTGGTTGCCCTCGAACAGGAAGCGGTGCAGGCTGTCGGTGGTTCTCATTGCGGTGGTGGTTTCGCTTGTTCTGAAAAAATCCATGACCACTAAGTACACGAAGTTCACAAAGCAAAAATATTCATTCCCGTACGGGCAAGGCTGGGCGCTGCGCCCGCTTCACGGCTCGAATAAACTTTGTGTACTTCGTGTCCTTTGTGGTGAAAAAATCCTTCCCGCTCTTCCCACTAACCGATCAACTCCTTGATCAGCTGGTTGACCTGCTCGGGATTTGCCTGCCCTTTGGTGGCCTTCATCACCTGCCCGACGAAAAAACCGAGCATTTTGTCCTTGCCCGCCTTGTACTGCTCGACCTGCCCGGGATTGTCCGCCAGCACCTGCTCGACGATGGGCTTCAAGGCGTCCGCTCCGGAGATCTGTTTGAGACCGCGCGCTGCGATGACGGCATCGGCATCTCCGACACGGTTCCACATCGCCTCAAAGACCTCTTTTGCGATCTTTCCCGAGATTGTGTTATCGACGATACGTTTGAGTAGACCGCCCAGTTGCACCGCGCTCACCGGTGAACCACCGATCTCCAATCCCGCCTTGTTGAGCGCGCCCAAAAGCTCGCCCATGACCCAATTGGCCGCCAGCTTGGGTTCAGCCGATTCCGCCACGGTCGCCTCATAGTAATCTGCCAGTTCACGTGTCGCGGTAAGCACATTGGCGTCATAAGCGGTCAAAGCATACTGTTCCTGAAATCGCTGGCGCTTCTGTGCCGGCAACTCGGGCAGTGTCCGGCGCACCGCCTCAATGTATGCCGCATCCAGCTCCACCGGAAGCAGATCGGGATCGGGGAAATAGCGATAATCGTTGGCCTCCTCCTTGGCGCGCATCGACCGGGTCTCATTACGCTCGGGATCGAAAAGACGCGTCTCCTGCACCACCTTGCCGCCGGCCTCGATCAGTTCGATCTGGCGCTCCACCTCGTGGTTGATCGCGCGCTCAATGAAACGAAACGAGTTGAGGTTCTTGATCTCGGCGCGAGTACCGAATTTCGTGTCGCCCAGAGGACGCACCGAGACATTGGCGTCACAGCGAAACGAACCCTCCTGCATATTGCCATCACAGATACCCAGATAGCGCACCAGCGAGTGCAGCGTTTTCAGGTAAGCGACGGCCTCTTTGGCCGAGCGCAAATCGGGTTCCGAGACAATTTCCAGCAGCGGGGTTCCGGCACGGTTCAGATCGATGCCGCTCATGCCGTGGAAATCCTCGTGCAGCGATTTTCCGGCATCTTCCTCCAGATGCGCACGGGTGATGCCAATACGTTTGACGGTGCCGTCTTCCAGCGTGATATCGAGATGCCCATCGTGCACGATCGGCAATTCATACTGGCTGATCTGGTAGCCCTTGGGAAGGTCCGGATAGAAGTAGTTCTTGCGCGCAAATACCGAGCGTGGCGCCACACGCGAATCCGTCGCCAACCCCAGCATCACCGCCATGCGCACCGCCTCCTTGTTAAGCACCGGAAGCACGCCGGGTAATCCGAGATCCACTGCGCTGGCCTGGGTGTTGGGCGCTGCGCCATACGCGGTGGCCGCGCCCGAAAAGATCTTCGATCGGGTTGCGAGCTGTGCGTGGACCTCGAGCCCGATCACTGTTTCCCATGTCATTACCGAGACCTCTTTTTCAACACAGGGACACGGAGGCGCAGAGGAGTCAGCGAAAAAAGATTCCCAACGATCAAGATCACCCGAAGCCCTCTGCGCCTCTGCGTTCGATGCCGTTACTCATAACCTTCCGGCACACGCTGATGCCAATCCGTCACCTGCTGGTACCGGTGGCCGACGTTGAGCAACCGCGCTTCATCGAAGTAGTTGCCGATCAGCTGCAGGCCCACCGGCTTGCCGCCGGCGAAACCGCACGGCAGCGACACACCGGGCAGCCCCGCAAGATTCACTGCGATGGTGTAGATGTCAGACAGATACATGGTCACCGGATCAGCCGTCTTCTCGCCAATGCCGAATGCCGGAGTCGGCGTGGTCGGTCCGGCAATCACATCCACCTCGGTGAACGCCTGCCGGAAATCGTCGCTGATCAGACGCCGCAGTTGCTGCGCCTTGAGGTAATAGGCATCGTAATAGCCCGCTGACAGTGCATAAGTGCCGACCATGATACGTCGCTTGACCTCGGCACCGAAGCCCTCGCCGCGCGAGCGCTTGTAGAGGTCTTCGAGGTCCTTGGGATCGGTGCACCGATACCCGAAGCGCACGCCGTCAAAGCGCGACAGGTTGGAAGAGCACTCGGCCGGAGCGACGACATAATAGGTCGGCACGGCCAGCTCCGTGTTGGGCAGGCTGATCGATTTCACCACCGCGCCCAGCTTCTGCACTTCGCCTACTGCCTCTTCCACCGCCGCGGCGACCTGCGGATCCAAGCCGGCTCCGAAATACTCGCGCGGCATGCCAATGCGCAGGCCTGCGAGCGGGTTGTCGAGGGTGACCGTGTAATCGGGCACTTCGCAATCGACACTGGTGGAATCGCGCTCATCGAACCCGGCCATACCGCCCAGCAGCAGCGCGGCATCCTCGGCAGTGCGTGTCATGGGTCCGCCCTGATCGAGGCTCGAGGCAAAGGCGATCATCCCCCAGCGTGAGACACGCCCGTAGGTGGGTTTGAGCCCGGTGATGCCGCACATTGCGGCGGGTTGCCGGATCGATCCTCCGGTATCTGTACCCGTCGCGGCAGCACACAAACGTGCCGCCACCGCAGCCGCCGAACCACCCGACGAACCGCCTGGCACGCTCGCCAGATCCCAGGGATTGCGCACCGGCCCGTAGAAACTGGTCTCGTTGGAGGACCCCATGGCGAATTCATCCATATTGGCCTTACCCAGCATGACGGTGCCGGCCGCCTTGAGCCTGGACACCACCGTGGCATCGTAAGGCGCAACGAAAGGATCGAGCATCCGCGAACCGCAGCTCGTTTTCACCCCGGCGGTGCAGAAAATATCCTTGTGGACAATGGGCAGCCCCGTAAGCGCAACCGCCTCGCCGGCGGCGATGCGCAGATCCGCCGCCTCAGCCGCTGCCAGGGCGTCGTCTGCGGTGACCGTGATAAAGCAGTTGAGCTCTGGCGCCAGCCGCTCGATACGCTCCAGATACGCGCGGGTCAACTCGACGCTGGACAGTTCACGCGCCCGCAGGGCTCGCGCCTGCTCGGCCAGTGTTTTGGTGTACATACGGTGCGATCCGGTGTTGGATTATTCGGAATTGGCGGTTGGGATCACTCGATCACCTTGGGCACCAGATAGAGCCCTGCTTCGACCCGCGGCGCCCCCTGCTGGAATAGATCGCGTTGGTCGGTCTCGCTGACCTCGTCGCTGCGCAACCGCTGGTTGGCATCGAGCGGATGGGCCATCGGGATGACGCCGGTGGTATCCACCGCACTCATGCGCGCCACGAAATCGAGGATGTCCGAGAGGTTGCGGGTGTAGTCCGGAATGTCCTCTTCGCGTATCGACAAGCGTGCCAGATGAGCGATGCTTTCCACGTCGGAACGGGTCAGGGACATAGCACCTTCCTCTTCATTTTTTAGCCGGGAAACAAGGGGATGTGAAAGGTATCACAGTTACCCGCCTTGCCCAAATCCCGCCCTTTGTTTACAGTAGCGGCTTATTTTCCTGCCACATAGAAAACACAAAAATGCTCAAGCGTTTACGGGGGCTCTTCTCCAACGATCTATCGATCGACCTGGGCACGGCGAACACCCTGATCTACGTTCGCGGGCAAGGCATCGTTCTCAACGAGCCTTCGGTGGTCGCCATACGCCAGGATCGCGGTCGCGGGGGCGCAAAAAGCATTGCGGCCGTCGGCACCGAAGCCAAGCAGATGCTCGGCCGCACCCCGGGCAACATCGTCGCGATTCGGCCGCTGAAAGACGGTGTGATTGCGGATTTCACCGTCACCGAGAAGATGCTGCAGTACTTCATTCATCGCGTTCACGAATCCCGATTCCTGCGCCCCAGCCCGCGCGTGCTGGTCTGCGTACCCTGCGGCTCGACCCAGGTAGAGCGCCGTGCCATCAAGGAATCGGCTGCCGGAGCGGGCGCGCGCGAGGTTTATCTGATCGAAGAGCCGATGGCGGCAGCCATCGGCGCCGGCCTGCCGGTCGAAGAGGCGCAGGGTTCGATGGTACTCGACATCGGCGGCGGCACTTCAGAGGTAGCGGTGATTTCGCTCAACGGCATCGTCTACGCCGCATCGGTGCGAATCGGGGGTGACAAATTCGACGAGGCGATCATCAGCTACGTGCGCCGCAACTACGGCACCCTGATCGGCGACGCGACCGCGGAACGCATCAAAATGGAGATCGGCTCGGCCTACCCGGGCTCCGAGGTGCTGGAGGCTGATGTCAAAGGGCGCAACCTGGCCGAAGGGGTCCCGCGCAGCTTCACGCTCAACAGCAACGAGATCCTCGAGGCCCTGCAGGAACCCCTGGCGGGTATCGTGGCCGCCGTGAAGACCGCCCTGGAGCAGACCCCGCCCGAGCTGGGTTCTGATGTCGCCGAGCGGGGCATTGTACTGACGGGTGGCGGAGCACTGCTGCGGGACATCGACCGACTCCTGATGGAGGAGACCGGCCTGCCGGTCGTGATCGCCGAGGACCCGTTGACCTGTGTGGCACGTGGGGGTGGTCGCGCACTGGAACTGATCGACGAGCGGGGCGGGGAAATCTTCGCCCTGGAGTAACCGGCGTACGAATCATCGTTGCAGCCTCCGTCCGGTGACTGCCACTGTCGGTTGAGGAGCGAACCACCATCAAGCAGATTTTCACACAAGGCCCCTCCCTCAGTATTCGGGCGGTGATCTTCGTCCTCGGCGCCATCATCCTCATGGCGGTCGATCACCGCCAGCACCGTCTGGAGCAGGTACGCGGCGCGCTCTCCGTCCTCATCTACCCTTTACAATACGCCGTCAACCTCCCGGTTGATCTGGCGGCATGGGTCAACGAGAGCCTGCAGACCCGCGCCCAGCTCCAGGAGGAACTTGCGGCGCAACGCGCTGAACTTCAAACCCTGCGCGCCCAGGCACAGAAATATGCCGCGCTGGAAGCGGAAACCATCCGATTGCGCGAACTGCTCGACTCGTCATTCCGTTTGGGAGACCAGGTGCTGGTGGCCGAACTGCTGGCGGTCGATCTCGATCCGTACCGGCACAAGGTGCTGATCGACAAGGGCACTCAATCAAAGGTCTATGCCGGACAACCGGTGGTCGATGCCCTGGGAGTTACCGGTCAGGTGATTCACACCGGCCCGCTGTCGTCCACGGTCATGCTGTTGACCGATCCCGCCCATGCCATTCCCGTGCAAATCAACCGCAACGGACTGCGCGCCATCGCCACCGGCACCGGCTCGACCGAAAGGCTCAACCTGCCTTTTCTGCCGAACAATGCCGATATACAACCCGGCGATCTGCTGATCTCCTCGGGACTTGGCGGCCGTTTCCCCCGAGGTTATCCGGTGGCCGAGGTGACGGTCGTCAGTCAGAATCCCGGCGCCCCCTTCGCCACGGTCGAAGCCAAGCCCACCGCGCGCATCGACCGCAGCCGGGAAATTCTGCTGGTCTGGCCCGCCGATCGCCTGCCCGACAGCCCCGGTCCCGAGTCCGCAACCACGCCGAACACCGCCTCTCCCGAAGGGGAGGCGCAATGACGCCCCATACCCGGAAGCATCGCGGTGGCTGGGTGATCCTGCTCAGTTTCGTACTGGCCTTCATGCTGACCCTGCTGCCCATTCCCGAGTACGCCCGCCCTTTTCGCCCCGAATGGAGTGCACTGGTGCTGATCTACTGGTGTCTGGCGTTGCCCGAGCGCGTCGGTGTGGGGACTGCTTTTACGGTGGGAGTGCTGCTCGATGTGGTGACCGGCACCCTGCTCGGCCAGCACGCGCTGGGCTTTTCGATCATCGCCTATCTGACGCTGGTCATGCACCAACGCATACGCGTCGCACCGGTCCGCCAGCAGGCTCTCACCGTCCTGGTGCTGCTGCTGCTCAACCAACTGCTGCTGCTGTGGATAATGGGTGTCACGGGCTATCCACCCCAAAGCTGGACCTACTGGACCGCCTCGCTGACCGGCACGCTGCTCTGGCCCTGGACCTTCATCATCATGCGCGAAGTCCGGCGCCGCTATAAGGTGAACTGACAGCACGCGACCTCATGGCCCGCGATTACCTCAAAGATCATCACTTCGAGGCACGACTCTTCCAGGGTCGCGCCATCGCCGCCATGGCGATTATCGGAGCGCTGCTGGTGCTGCTGATTGGTCGTCTGTTTTATCTGCAGGTGGCGAGTCATGATCTGTTTACGACTCTGTCGCAGAACAATCGCGTCAAACTGGAGCCGGTGGCGCCAACCCGCGGGCTTATCTACGATCGAAAAGGGCGCATACTCGCCGAAAACATCCCCTCTTTCAGCTTGGAGGTCATTCCTGAGCGGGTAGCGAATCTGCAGGAAACCTTCGCCCAGCTGGGTCAGATCGTCTCGATCACCGAAGACGATCTGGAACGCTTTCATCGACTGCGCAAACGCAATCGCCGCTTCGAACCACTGCCCATCCGGGTCCAGATGAACGAGGAAGAGGTGGCGGTCTTTGCCATCAACCGCCATCGCTTTCCGGGAATCGACGTTCAAGCGGGATTGATTCGCAACTATCCGCAGGGAGAACTGACCGCTCACGTGCTCGGTTATGTCGGCCGCATCGACGAGGACGAACTCAATACCATCGACACGACCGACTACAGCGCAACCCGGTTTATCGGCAAGGTGGGCGTCGAGAAGAGCTACGAGGAGCTGCTGCACGGACATGTGGGTTCGCGCAAAGTCGAAACCAACGCCGAAGGTCGCGTGTTGCGCGTTCTCGAGCAGGATCCCTCCAGCCCTGGCAGCAATCTGAATCTCAATCTGGATCTCGATCTGCAGCGCGCCGCGCTGGCAGCCCTGGAAGAGCACGACGGTGCGATTGTGGCCATTGAGGTCAAGAGCGGCGCCGTGGCGGCATTGGTGTCAAAGCCTGCGTATGACCCCAATCTCTTCGTTACCGGGATCAGCAGCCGCGATTTCCGCGAACTCCAGGAACGCCCCGACCGCCCGCTCTTCAACCGTGCGCTTGCCGGCCAATATCCTCCCGGATCGACCATCAAGCCCCTCCTGGGTCTCGGTGCCCTGGAGCAGGGCGTGGGTCACGCTGCAGGTCGCAGCTTCTGTATCGGCTACTATCAGCTGGAGGGCGACGAGCGCAAATACCGCGACTGGAAACGGGAAGGACATGGACACACCGATCTGTCCAAGGCAATCGTTGAATCGTGCGATGTATTCTTTTATGAACTGGCCCTGGAGATGGGCATCGACCGGATTCACACCTACCTGAGCCGGTTTGGACTGGGTCAGCGTACCGGCATCGACCTGGCAGGCGAAATGAGCGGACTGTTGCCTTCCCGCGCCTGGAAACGGCGTGATCGCAATCTGCCATGGTTTCCGGGCGAGACCTTGATTACCGGCATCGGCCAGGGTTTTACACTCACGACACCCTTGCAACTCGCGCACGCCATGGCCATTCTGGCCAACAACGGCCTGCGTCTGGAACCGCGGGTCGTGAACACCATGGCAGGCCCCGGTGACCGCGAGCGCTACCCCCTTGAAACCACACTGCGCGAACCGGTGGGCATCGTGAACGAGGCCAACTGGAACCTCATCAAACAGGCCATGGTCGACGTCACGCACAGCTTGCGGGGCACGGCACGGCGCATTGGTGAGAAGGCACCCTATCGCATCGCCGGCAAGACCGGCACCGCGCAGGTCTTCGGGATCAAACAGGATGAGGAGTACGAGGCGGCAGATGTCGCCTATAAACTGCGCGATCATGCCTTGTTCATTGCCTACGCTCCTGCCGACGATCCCAAGATCGCAGTGGCTGTGATCGCCGAGCATGGCGGCAGCGGTGGTTCAGTTGCCGCGCCCATCGCGCGCAAGGTAATGGACGCCTATTTCGAGTTCGCAGCCAAACCATGAAGACCGACACCGGTACCCTGAGCCGCGGCCCCATCGACAGCGCACGCAGCGATTTCCTCAAGCGTCTTCTCGCCCGCCTGCACCTTGATTTGCCGTTACTGTTTTTGCTGCTGCTGCTCTGTGGAGTCGGGCTGCTCATTCTGTTCAGCGCCAGTGAACAGAACCAGGCCCTGATCAACCGTCAACTGCTGCGCCTCGGATTAGCCTTTCTTGCCATGCTGGTCATTGCCCAGATACCACCCCACTATCTGCGCCTCGTCACGCCCTGGCTGTTCGTCGCCTCGTTGGGCATGCTGCTCGCGGTACTGATCATCGGGGATATCGGCAAGGGTGCGCAGCGCTGGCTCAATCTCGGCCTGTTTCGCTTCCAGCCCTCCGAACTCACCAAACTCGCACTACCCATGATTGTGGCCTGGTATCTTGCCGACAAGCCACTGCCGCTCGATGCCAAGCGCATCATCTTCAGTGTGTTATTGATTGTGGTTCCCGTACTGATGATTGCGAAACAACCCGACCTCGGCACCTCGATTCTGGTATTGAGTTCCGGGGTGATGGTCCTGTTTCTCGCCGGACTGAGCTGGCGCTACATCATCGCCGGGGGTGTGCTGGCTGCGGCAACCGCGCCGGTGGTGTGGTATTTCATGCACAATTACCAACGCCAGCGGGTGCTCACCTTTCTCAACCCCGAGTCCGATCCGCTGGGGGCGGGTTACCACATCATCCAATCCAAAATCGCGATCGGCTCCGGGGGTGTTTACGGCAAAGGCTGGCTGAACGGAACTCAATCGCACCTGGAGTTCCTTCCCGAACGCTCCACTGATTTCATTTTCGCCGTGCTTGGCGAAGAACTGGGGCTGGTAGGCTGCGTTGGATTATTGGTGCTCTACTTACTGATCATTATGCGCGGCCTCTACATCGCAACGCAGGGGCAGGATACCTTCTCGCGCCTGCTGGCTGGCGGTTTGATGCTCACCTTTTTCGTCTACCTGTTCATCAACACAGGCATGGTGATAGGGCTCTTACCAGTGGTGGGATTGCCGTTACCACTGATCAGCTACGGAGGCACCTCCATGGTGACCATCATGGCCGGTTTCGGTATCCTGATGTCCATTCACACCCACCGCAAACTGTTGGCGAGGTAATCGGGTCGTTATGAAAAAATACCTGCGGGGTGCAATGTGCACCGTGGCTTTTACAGTCACCGCCTTACCGGCCGGCGCTATCGACAAGGCTATCCAACCCGAGCAGATCAACACCTTTGTCGAGGAGATGGCCGCCAAACATACCTTCGACAAGGCCTCGCTCGCGCTGCTTTTGGGCGCAGCGCAAAAACAGCAGCGCATTCTCGATGCCATTGCCAGCCCGGCGGAAGCAAAACCCTGGTACGCCTACCGACCGATCTTCGTCACTGAATCGCGCATCAGGGAAGGCATTGAGTTCTGGAATGCCAATGCGGCGACGCTGAATCGAGCGGCAGAGGTCTACGGCGTACCACCCGAAATCATCGTCGCCATTATCGGCGTGGAGACCCGCTACGGGCGCCACAAGGGCGGGTTCAGGGTTATCGACTCGCTCGCCACACTGGCCTTCAACTATCCACCGCGCAGTGCCTTTTTCCGCAGCGAACTGGAGCAGTTTCTGTTGCTCGCCCGCGAAGAGAATCTCGATCCCTTACAACCTGTAGGTTCCTATGCAGGCGCGATGGGACGACCTCAGTTTATCTCCAGCAGCTATCGCCGCTACGCTATCGATTTCGACGGTGACGGTTTCCGCGATCTGTGGCAGAACGATGCCGATGCCATCGGCAGCGTGGCCAACTACTTTGCCCGTCATGGGTGGCAAAGCGGCGAGCCGGTCACCTATCGCGCGACCGTGGAAGGCGATGGTTTCAACCAAGTGTTGAGCAGTTCACCCAGAACCGATCGCACGATAGGCGAACTGCACGCGCAGGGCGTGCGTATCGACGCGCCACTGGCAGACGATCAGCCCGCCACGCTCTTTCGTCTGGACACCCGAGGCGATCCGGAATACTGGGTGGGTTTGAAAAACTTCTACGTCATCACCCGTTACAATCACAGCATCCTTTACGCCATGGCGGTGTATCAGTTGAGCCAGGAGATCATGGCACAGCGTGGCGCCAACCCCCAGGCGAGGAGCGGCTAGCAGCGTATGGCAGGCTCCCGTACATACGCTGCGCTACCCATCGCAACGCTGTTGCTGATCAGCGGCTGCAGCAGCGTGGGCCCATTCGCTCCAGAAGACGGCGCACCCGCCGGCGACATCGACGTCGCCGCCATTCCCGATGCCGTACCACGCATCGAGCCGCGGTCGCGATCCGGCAACCCGCCCAACTATGTCGTCAACGGTCGCCGTTATCACCTGCTGGACACGGCGGTCGGGTATCGCGAACGCGGCATTGCCTCCTGGTACGGCACCAAGTTTCACGGTCGACGCACCTCCAGCGGGGAGCCTTACGATATGTACGCGATGACGGCGGCTCACAAATCATTGCCGTTGCCGGCCTATGTGCGGGTCACCAATCTGCAGAACAGGCGCACCACCATCGTACGCGTCAACGATCGCGGACCTTTCCATCCCAACCGCATCATCGATCTCTCGTACGCGGCGGCAAAGAAACTGGGTATTGCTGCCAATGGCACAGGCCTGGTCGAGGTTGAGGCGATTACCCCGGGCCACCCGCCGGCCGCACCACTTCAGGTCACCCCCGCCGCTCCAACCGCATCGGCGTCCACGGGCACGCGACCCGGCCTCTACCTCCAGGTGGGGGCCTTTGTCAGTCGCCACAACGCTGAACGCCTGCAGATGCGCCTCGCCCAATCGAATCTCGGCCGCGTCTATATCCAACCGACAAATGCCGGTGACCAAGCCGTCTACCGGGTCCGCCTGGGACCCATCGGTAATGTCGAGCGGGCCGACCAGCTGGCCGAAACCCTGACCGGGCTGGGCTATGGTGAACCCCACATTGTGGTTGAATAGAGCTCGCATGGCACCCGCCCCCTGCGCCGGCAACCGGCACAATGGGTTAACCCGATTGCCGGCATCGCGTTAGAATGCACCCTCCATCGGCCGGCCCCAGCAGGCCGCGGCATAATAAAACCCCCTGAAGAGACTATGATCATCAAGCACCTAAATCGCTTTCTGTCCCTGCTGTTCACGCTCTCACTCGCGCTACCGGCGCTCTCCCTCCAAGCCGCTCCGCTCCCGGTGCCGGCACCGCCCACGATCAAGGCACCGAGCTACCTGCTGATCGATTTCGACAGCGGTGAGATACTGGCCGAGAAGATGGCCGACCAGAGGGTGGAACCCGCCAGCATCACCAAGCTGATGACCTCCTTTATCGTCCTGCGCGAACTGCGTGCGGGGAAAATCCAGCTCACCGATCAAGCCACGGTCAGCGAAAAGGCCTGGCGTATGGTGGGATCACGGATGTTCATCGAGGCCGGCAAACAGGTCTCGATCGAGGAGTTATTGAAGGGCATGATCATCCAGTCGGGAAACGACGCCAGCGTTGCATTGGCCGAGCATGTGGCCGGCAGCGAGACAGCTTTCGCCGAACTGATGAACTTTCAGGCCGAGCAGCTGGGCATGACGGGTACGCATTTCGTCAACAGCACCGGACTGCCTCATGACGAGCACTATATGACCGCCCGCGACATCGCCACGCTGGCGGCCGCGCTGATCCGCGAGTTTCCTACCCAATATGCGTGGTATGCCGAGAAGAAGTACAGCTACAACGGCATCTCGCAGTGGAACCGCAACAAACTGCTGTGGCGGGATCCCAGCGTCGATGGTGTCAAGACCGGCCACACCGAGTCGGCCGGTTACTGCCTGGTGGCTTCGGCGAAACGCGAACAGATGCGCCTGGTCTCGGTGGTACTCGGTACCGAAAGCGAAGAATCGCGTGCACGCGAGAGCCAGGCACTGCTCAACTACGGTTTCCGATTTTTTGAAACCCACCGGCTCTACGCAGCCGGGAACCCCCTGGCGCACGCGCGCGTCTGGAAAGGCGCTGTGCAGGAACTGCCACTGGGACTCCTGGACAACCTCTACATCACCATCCCGCGGGGCACTTACAAAGCGCTCAAAGCATCGATGGATCTCAACACCAATATCCTGGCGCCCGCACAAAAGGGCCAGACCTACGGCACCGTCAACGTGACCCTCGAAGGAGAAACCAGGGTCCAGCGTCCCTTGGTGGCCTTGCAGGACGTGGCGGAAGGCAGTCTGGTCCAGCGCCTGATGGACAGTGTGCGACTCTGGTTCCACTGAACCCCCAACCTTCCAGAACTTTAGGTATCCACCATGACCAGCGACCGCCTCTGTTATCTCAACGGCCAGTTTCTGCCCCTTGCCGAGGCGCGCATCTCGGTCATGGATCGCGGGTTTCTGTTTGGCGACGGTGTTTACGAGGTGATTCCGGTCTACGGCGGCCGTCTGTTCCGTCTCGGCGAACACCTCAACCGGCTCGCGCAGAGCCTGGAACTGATCCGCCTGCCCGATCCGCTGACACGAGACGCTTGGGCGACCATGCTCAAGGATCTGGTCGACCGTAACGGCGGAGGTCAGCAGTCGCTCTACCTGCAGGTAACGCGCGGCGCGGCACCGGTGCGCGATCACGCGTTTCCAGACCCGATACACCCCACGGTGTTCGCCATGGTTACGCCGCTGACGACACCCGATCCCGCAATCCTGGAGCGCGGTATTCGCGTCGCCACGGTACCCGACATCCGCTGGGACCACTGCCACATCAAGGCCATCACGCTGCTGCCCAACGTATTGCTGAAGCAGCAGGCCCGCGACAGCGGCGCCGACGAAGCGCTACTGATTCGCAACGGCGAGGTCACCGAAGGCTCAGCGAGCAATCTCTTTGTGGTGAGCGCCGGCACACTCATCACGCCTCCCAAGAGCAACCTGCTGCTCCCCGGCATTACACGGGATCTGGTGGTGGAACTCGCCACAGCCAACGGCATCGCCTGCGAAGAGCGATCGGTGCCCGAGGACCTGTTGCGCCGCGCCGACGAAGTGTGGGTGACGAGCTCGACCCGCGAAATAATGCCGGTGATACGCGTGGACGATCAGCCGGTTGGCAGCGGCAAGGCCGGTCCGCTCTGGCAGCGTGTCTATTCAATTTACTGCGACTACAAACGCGCCGTCAGCGCGGGAGAGATCGAATAGGGTCATCGTTACCGCAATGCCGCACCCAGACACACCGCTTGAGTTTCCATGCCGCTTTCCTATCAAGGCGATAGGCGCCGCCGAAGACGATTTCGTCGGCCATGTCCGCACGCTGGTGCAGCGCCATGTCGCGGATCTGCCGGCGGACGCCGTCCGTAGCCGTGACAGCACCGGCAGCCGATTCATTGCCGTTACCGTGACTATCGATGCCACCAGCCGCGCGCAGCTGGATGCGATCTACCGTGAACTGACTGCCAGCGAGCGGGTCAAATTCGCCTTGTGAACTCAGGCACCTCGGAACTCCTCGTCCGCCAGCTCGGTCTGCGGGAATACGTGCCGGTATGGGAGGCAATGCAACACTTTACCGCCGGCCGCGGTCCTGACACCCCCGATGAACTCTGGTGGGTGGAGCATCCTCCGGTCTTCACGCAAGGGCAGGCCGGACGCCCCGAACACCTGCTCGATCCCGGCAGGATCCCGGTGATCAAGATCGATCGCGGCGGCCAGGTTACCTATCACGGTCCCGGCCAACTGGTGGCATACGTGCTCCTCGACCTGCCCCGGCACAGGATGGGTATTCGTCAACTGGTCAGCGCCCTGGAACAATCGATCGTTGATCTACTGGCCGACTACGAGGTGCAGGCTCGTGCTCGCGCCGATGCCCCGGGAGTCTACGTCGGTGAACGTAAAATCGCCTCTCTGGGACTGCGGGTGCGCCGTGGACGCTGCTACCACGGGCTGAGTCTCAACGTGGACATGGACCTGGCGCCCTACGGGGGCATCAATCCCTGCGGATATCCGGCGTTGGAGATGACCCAGCTGCGCGACCTTGCGATTGATCTGAGCGTGGCAGAGGCCGCCGCTGCGCTACTCCCGCACCTGGCGCGCCATCTGAACTACATGCCGCGTCTGGCGGCCGACACGGCGGCCGCACCCTGATCGAACGGCAATACTGATGAGCAATCACACTACCCGCAAATCGGACCGCAGCGTCAAGCAGAAGGGTGCCGCGAAGGTCGCGCGCATCCCGATTCCGGTGGCAAGCACTGCACAACCGCTGCGCAAACCCGACTGGATCAGGGTCCGCATGCCCAACTGTGGAGCGGTGGAACGGCTGAAAGGTGTCCTTCGTGATCACCAGCTGCATACGGTCTGCGAAGAGGCAACGTGTCCCAATATCGGAGAGTGTTTTTCCCATGGCACAGCCACCTTCATGATCATGGGAGACCTCTGTACCCGGCATTGCCCCTTCTGCGGCGTCGGACATGGCCACCCCGCGCCGCTGAATACCGAAGAACCCCGGCAGCTGGCCGCAACCGTCGCCGCCATGGGCCTGCGCTGCGTGGTGATCACCTCGGTCGATCGCGACGATCTGCGCGATGGCGGCGCCGCCCATTTTACCGCCTGTATCAGCGCCGTGCGGCGCAGCATTCCGGGCATCCAGATCGAGACCCTGGTGCCCGATTTTCGCGGCCGCACGGAAGACGCCATCGAGATCCTCGGCGCGACCCCGCCCGATGTCTGCAACCACAACCTGGAAACGGCGCCACGGCTCTACGCCCAGGTGCGCCCGGGCGCGAACTATCACTGGTCGCTGCAACTCCTGAAAAACTTCAAAGCCCGCCACCCCAGCATTCCCACCAAATCCGGGGTGATGTTGGGCCTGGGCGAGACCAACGAGGAGGTGCGGGCGGTGATGCGTGATCTGCGTGCCCACAATTGCGACATGCTCACCCTGGGTCAGTACCTGCAGCCCGCGCTTCATCACCTGGCCGTGCAGCGCTATGCAACGCTGGCGGAATTTCGCGAGCTTGCGCGCTACGGGCAAGCGATCGGGTTTGCCAATGCGGCGAGCGGGCCGCTCGTGCGCTCCTCGTATCACGCCGATCAGCAGGCCGTTCGGGCGTTGAGCGAGTGATTCAGGGCTGAGAACCGAGAAAGCACCGCCCGTGGCCCCTCCCGTGCCCACCCTTTTTTCCAATCAATTGCGTCGATTACTTAAACCTGATAATTCGTTCTCGAAACAAACGATTGATTTCCTTATACTTGCCGCATCGTCCTTGCACCTGAACCGGGCCAAACCGCTTGGGTAACGGGTTACGACGCGGCCACGGGGTGCAGAGGATCTGCACCTCGCGCCGGTAAGCCGGTGACATCTGCCACAAGGTCACCGCACGATAACCATAACGCCACTGACTGCTGATACGTGAAACGCTTCTGGGTCACCGACTGGTTTCTTGCGCTGGTTACCGGCGTGGCCTTGTTCGTGGCCGCACAGGCCTCGTTGACTCAGGATCTCGAGCGCGGCGCCTACGATTTCGGTGTCCGGCTTACCTCGCGCACCCCGGGTGCCGATATCGTCGTCATCGCCATTGACGACGCCAGCCTCGGCAGCCTGGGCGGCTGGCCCTGGTCACGCGACCTGCATGCCGACATGATCGAGGTACTCGAGGGGGCAGGCGCAAAGATCATCGGTTATGACGTGCCCTTCACCGAACCCAAGGTCGATCCCGGTCTCGATTTCGTCAACGAGCTCATCCAGTTCTTTGCCTCCTCCAGCCTCGCGCGCCAGGCGCCCGGTGAGATCCGCAGCCTCGATCAGGCCATGGACAACCTCCGCAATCGCGGCGTCCTGGCGGCGGATCGTGCGCTGGGTCAGGAGATTGAAAAGCTCGACAGGCAGTTTTCCCGCTCCAACCTGCGCCGTAAGCTGCCCCAGGAGCTGCAGGCGATGAATCGCATGCTGCGTCAGGCCGAACGCCAACTCAATATGGATCGGATCTTTGCCGAGCGCCTCGAAAATGCCGGTAACGTGGTTCTCGCCATGCCCGCGGTGCTGGGTGAATCGCCGACGGATGCCACCCTCCCTGATTACATCGCCGTCCATACGCTGCAACCCATCGCAGGCAATGTCCCCTCACTCGAGCGCATCCACCCCCCGATTCCCGACTTTGGTCGGCACGCCAGCGCGATTGGCGTTCGCCCCAGCATCGACGACAGCCCGCACGATGCGCGTCGAATCCCCCTGGTCGTGCGCTACGCCGACCAGTCGTTACCCGCTCTGCCCCTGGTTCTGGCAAGCCGCTATCGCGGCATCGATACCGGCGCGATCACGGTCAAGCCCGGAAGCGGGATTGTCCTCGATCAGCATACCCTCGCCACGGATGACACGCTGCACATGCTGAGTTACTTCTACGGCGATCGCGGAGGACAGCCCGCGTTCCCCATCTACTCCTTTGCCGAAGTACTCAAGGGCGGCGTGCCGGCACAACGCTTTCAGGACAAACTGGTGCTGATAGGCCCAACCGCCAGCGGCGTGGGAGATCGCTACTCGACACCGATCACCCTCTCCCAGCCTGGCGTAATCACCCTGGCTCATACCGTGGCAAGCATCCTCAATCGCCATTCGTTCGTGATCCCCGAATGGTCATTACCGATCGAGTGGGGCGCCTTCCTGCTGGTGCTGCTCTACCTGGTCGTGGTATTGCCGCGCCTGCGCACCGGGATCGGGGTGATATCGACACTGATTCTGTTGAACGTTCTGATCGACTCCCATTTCCTGCTGTTGATGAACCAGGGGGTATGGTTGCAATTGATGACCCCGGCACTGCTGTTGCTGCTGGGCCACCTCCTGCTGCTCGGTAAACGTATGCTCCTGACCGAGCGCTTCCGGGCCCAGCCCGATGCCGAATCCGCCGAGAACACCCGCATGCTCGGTCTTGCCTTCCAGGGCCAGGGACAGCTGGATCTGGCCTTCGAGAAGTTCCGCAAGTGTCCGCTCAATGATTCGCTGATGGATCTGCTCTACAACCTGGCGGGCGACTACGAGCGCAAACGTCAGTATGGCAAGGCAAGCACAGTCTACGAATACATGGCGCAGCACGACTCGGAGTACAAGGATCTGCAAAAACGCATCGATCGCGCGCGCCATATGGAAGAGACCGGCCTGCTCCAGCAGTCGGGCCCTTCAAAGGGGGCCGACACCATAATGCTCGATGTGGATGGCGTCGAGAAACCGATGCTGGGGCGTTATCAGGTGGAGCGCGTGGTGGGACGCGGCGCCATGGGGGTGATCTATCAGGGACGCGATCCCAAGATCAATCGCGTGGTCGCCATCAAAACCCTGGCGCTGGCACAGGAGTTTGAAGGGGATGAGCTGCAGGAGGTAGAAAATCGCTTTTTCCGAGAGGCTGAGACCGCGGGACGGCTCAACCACCCCAACATCGTCACGATCTACGATGCCGGCGAAGAGCAGGATCTCGCCTACATCGCCATGGAGTTCCTCATCGGTCACGACCTCACGCGTTACACGCGACCCAATTCCCTGCTGCCATTGCCCGCCGTATTCCATATCGTCATCAAGGCTGCCGAGGCACTGGAATATGCGCACAGCCAGAACGTGGTCCACCGCGACATCAAACCCGGCAACATCATCTTCGAACCCAAGAGCGGGGACGTGAAGATCACCGATTTCGGCATCGCCCGAATCACCGACTCAAGTAAGACCCGTACCGGTACCGTGCTGGGCACACCCGCCTATATGTCGCCGGAGCAGCTCGCCGGCAAACACCTGGACGGGCGCTCGGACATCTTCTCGCTGGGGGTCATGTTCTATCAGCTGGTGACCGGCCAGTTGCCGTTTCAGGCAGAATCCATGGCCAGCCTGATGTTCAAGATCACCAACGAGGCCCATCTACCCGCAATCTCGCACAACACCGAACTGGAGCCCTGTATCGATGCCATTCTCGATAAGGCGCTCTCCAAAGAGATCAAGTGGCGCTATCAGAGTGGCGCCGAAATGGCGCGCGACCTGCGTGCCTGCGCCCGTCGCGTCATGGCGCAATCCACGCGTAAGGCCGAGCGCGATGCCAATGGTTGACGGTAGCTGCACAGCGCTTGGATGCAGCCATGCGCCCAGCGTATTCCAGTACTAGGGTCAAAAATGGATAAAAAGCTGACACTGGAAATCTCGGGACTCACTGATGCAGGCATCGTCCGGGACCATAACGAAGACGCGATCGGCAGCGCCGCAGATATCGGCCTGGTGATTCTGGCCGATGGCATGGGTGGACATAACGCCGGTGAAATCGCCAGTGAAATGGCCGTTTCCAGCATCGTCGATGCGCTGCGCAACAGCATCCCTCACACCCATACCGCCACCATCGATGAGGAGTCCGGGTACTCCCACGGCACACTGCTGATCCATGACGCCATCCAGAAGGCAAACCGGGAGATCCATGAAGCCGCCAACGACCAGCCGCACTGCCAGGGCATGGGTACAACCCTGGTGGCCGCACTCTATTACGAGGATCGCGTCACTGTCGCCAATGTGGGCGACTCGCGCCTTTACCGTGTGCGGAGCAATCAGCTCGAGCAGGTCACCACCGACCATACGTTGCTGCAGGAGTTGGTCGACCGCGGTTTCTACACCAAGGAAGAGGCCGAGGCCTCACTCAATCGCAACGTAATCACGCGGGCGCTGGGCACCGAAGCGACGGTTCAGGTCGACCTGCAGGAGGAGATCATTCTCCCCGGCGATCTCTACCTCCTGTGCTCAGATGGCTTGAACGACATGATCTCGGACGAAAAAATTCTTACTACACTCAGGATGTTTGGTGGTAATCTTGACAAAATAGGCGAAGAATTGATTCGTCAAGCCAACGCCGCGGGGGGGCGCGACAACGTTTCAGTGATTCTGGTGCGCCCCAAGATCAGCCGTTCAGCCATAAAAGGCTGGTTGAGCAAGATCGTAGCCTGGTTCGACTGATTGAGGGCCGGCGTCACCCAGCGAATCGGCTGCGACTGTAACGCGCATAACAGGACAGGATTATGGGAAAACTCGTTCTGAGCATACAAGGCAAAATTCTGGGTGAGTTCCCGCTCAACCGGGAACGCATCACGATCGGGCGCCTGCAGGATAACGACATCCACGTCGATAACCTCGCCGTGAGCGGCCATCACGCCCTGGTGCTTACCATCCTCAACGACTCCTTCCTCGAAGATCTGGACAGCACCAACGGAACATTCGTCAACAAGAAGCCGATCAAGAAGTACGCGCTGAAACACGGCGATGTGATCGGAATCGGCAAGCACGAGCTCAAGTACATTAACGAAGCGGCGACCTCCAGCCCCGATTTCGAGCAAACGCTCATCATGCGGCCCTCGGCGGCGAACACCGAGTCGCTCGCTTCGCAGCCAAGTTCGAAAGAGGATGCCGCGATGGCTGAAGCCGCGGAAAAAGCCGTTGCCGAAGCCACACCCACGGCCACGCAGGCCGCCGCCGGGCTGCCCCTGGCTCGGCTGCAGGTGCTCAACGGCGCCAATGCCGGGCGCGAGCTGGAGCTCACCAAGGCATTGACCACCTTGGGCAAACCGGGTGTGCAGGTGGCCGCTATCAGCCGTCGCCAACAGGGTTACTACCTGGTGCACGTCGAGAGCAAGAACAACGTCTATCCCAAGGTCAACGGTGACCCGATAGGCCCTCAGGCCCGTTTGTTGAAAGACGGTGATACGGTGGAGATCGCCGGCACCAAAATGGGCGTGTTCATGATCGAATGAGTCTCCTGCCCGGCAGGGACCCGGAATCGCGGGGCCGGCGTCATGCCGGCCCTGCTCCGTTCAGGACCCAGGCGGGAGAGAACCGGACAGGGGATAACGCTCCATCAGATAGCCCAGACAATCCTCGCGTATTACCCGCTCATCGCGGGTGAACATGGAGGGCATTAACGGCACTCTGGTGCGCAACTCGCCATCCACCACCTCGAAGTACTGCGAACCGACCATCTGTCCAAACTCGTCGCGAACCTCGATACAGCGCTCGCACTCTTCGCTCACCCAACCCAGTGCCGTGCCTTCGGGTAGTTCGCGGAAATTGAGATGATCGAGATCGGGCGCCAGGCGCACATCCAGCGCTTCCCCGGCAAAACCAAAGCGCACTTCGTCGGGGATCTTTACGATTCCCACGGTGTGAAAGAGATCGATGTCGTGCGCCGCCACCGGATGATCGGGTATCTGCGCCAGATGCAGGCAGGCGTCGACATACTGCGCTGCGTGATCCACTCCGGAGCGATCTCCCACCTTGCCGCACTCCAGGGTCACCGCAGGGCAGAGTTCGGCGAAGGCGGCCGACTGCACGCCGGTGGGGCGGATGAAATAGACCACGGTACGGCCGAACAGCGTGGCCAGATGATAGAAAGGGTCCCCCAATCGGTTGATGCAGGCGTAGTGGGGATTCACACCGGTGTTGTTATGGATATCCACGCTGGCGAACAGATCGCGCTCGCGCATGATATCGCGCACACGCCGCATCATCGCCACCTCGGGTCCCTCGGGCTCGGCGGTGCCCGGCCAGATGCGGTTGAAGTCGGGTTGGCCGTCCAGGCGTCGCAAACCTTTGCCCGCGGCAGCCACATTACCGATAAACAGCGCCAGTGTGCGTGGCAGCAGACCTTCGCCGTCCGGTTCCAGATAGCGGCGCAACACGCGTTGCATTGCCAGCAACCCGGTATCTTCGTTGCCGTGCAGCAGGATGGAGACGAAGAGCGTCGACTCGCGCCGCCCCGCCAGATGGATCAAGGTCGGCCCTGTCAGGATGTCAGGCAGTTCGCAGGCCTGGGCATCAAAAAAACCCGGCGGTAATCGTTCCAAAACCGTCAACACCTCAAAACCCCCACTCGTGTACCGGTCGACCAGAGCGCTGTCGCTGGAGATAGGCGTAGGTCAACGCCTGCATATCGGGGCCATGCCGTTCCACATAGGCACGCTGCCAGGCTGCGCCATTGCGACCGGAACGAACCCGCCCCTCGATAACGCCCAGGAACTCTTCGATCTCCCCCGGGTTCAGTCCGAAACCCGCGAGACCCTCCCGCGCCAGAGGAAGCAGGTACTGCGCCAGCACATCGCGGATCGGCACCTCGCGGCCATCCAACCAGACGATCGTCGCCTCCAGACCAAAGCGTGCCGCGCGGTAGAAGTTTTCGCGCGCCGTGGTGAAAGCCAGGCCCCGCTCCGGCGGATCCGCGCTGCGCCCGAGCTGCGTGACCGCACCAAAAAACAGCGCGGCGTTGGCGATGCAATCGGTGACGGTGGGACCCGCGGGCACGACGCGATGCTCGATACGCAGATGCGGCACACCCGCGGTGTCGAAACCGATCAGTGGCCGATTCCAACGCCATATGGTGCCGTTATGCAACCGCAGGTGACTCAATTCTCCCGTGGCATCCGACCCCGCTTTGGGCAGGAGAATGGGAAAGGCATCGCGATTCTGGGAGAAACACTCGAACAGCGAGTCACGCAGGTAGTCGAATCCGAAAGTGACCCGATTGGGACTCTGCGGTCCCTCCACCGAGACGGCCTGCTCAAACAGCGGTATGCGCGTCTCATCCCACAGATCGTGGCCAAACAGGTAGGGCGAGTTGGCCGCGACCGCCACCATGGGCGCGGAAAGGATTTTCGACGCATTGTAGAAACGGGCGGCCTCGTGGGGTGCCACCTGCAGATGGATCTGAAACGAGGTTGTGGCTGCCTCCAGCATGAGATTGGCATGCTCGGTGCGCAGACGAGACCGTCCATCGATACGCAATGCGAGCGGTTTGCCACCCCGCAGTCTCAACACCTGCTCGTTGAGTGCCTGGTAGCGCTTCATGGACGACATGTTGTCAAGGTTGAATTCCGACTCGCAGGCGGTCGGCAACGTGCCGATCATCACCAACTCTGCACCCAGTTCCGCAGCGCAGCGGTTGCAGGCGTCCCAGGTCGTCTGCAGATCGTCGCGCATCGTGCCCAGGGCCACACCCTCGAGTTCCTGCGGTGGCGCATTGAGCTCAAGATTGAAGCTGGCCAGCTCGGGGACCACCAGATCACCCCCCACCCGCTCGATAACGGCGGCGTTGACCGGCGCAGGCTGCATCTCGCTGTCCACCAACCAGGATTCCAGCTCGAAACCGCCCACGCCAGTGTGATCGGCGAGCCGCCCCTCCTGAAACCAGTGCTCCAGCAGTTCGGTCTCCGCACGCAGATGCGCGTCGAATTCGGCGAAATCGCTTTCGCTAAAGTGGCTGCTGCTTATCTCTTGCCCCATAGATCACCCTAGGCCCGCGCTGAGCCGCCTTGCGCGGCCGCTAGCTTGTTGGTGGCCAGACGATCGGCCTCGGCGAGTCGCTCGGTCGTGCCGACATCCACCCACTCCCCCGCGTAGTGCTCACCGCTGACCCGACCGCGGGCGGCGACATCCCGCAACAGCGGCGCCAGGGGAAAGCGCTCCCGGGTGCTGCCGGCGAACAGCGCCGGATGATAAACCCCGATCCCGGAAAAGGTGAGCCGTCGGTTCGCAGCGATGCCGACGCGGCCCGCGTGCAACGAAAAATCCCCGCCCGGGTTATGGGGTGGATTGGCCACCAGCACCAGGTGCGCCATCTCCGGAGAGAGGCCCCGCAGGCGCGCGAACGGGTAATCGGTCCAGATATCACCGTTGACCACCAGGAACGGCGCATCACCCAGCAGCGGCAGGGCGCGCAGGACGCCACCCCCCGTTTCGAGCGCAACGCCCTCCGCGGAGTAACGAATACGCAGACCGTAGCGCTCGCCAGCGCCCAGGCGCTCCTCGATCCGTTCGCCAAGGTGGGCGTGGTTGATGACTACCTCGTGGAAACCAGCGGCAGACAAGGCCACCAGGTGGTGTTCGATGAGCGCGCGCCCCCCCGCTTGCAGCAGGGGCTTGGGCATATTGTCCGTCAGGGGACGCAGACGTTCGCCCCGCCCTGCTGCTAGTACCATCGCTTTCATGGCTTCACGTTACCGGGTGGATGGTTGGCCTGACAAGTGCGCAGCTTACTCGGGCAGTGCCCCGAGCGTGCTCAGTAGTTCATGGAGAGCGCACAGTTCAGGATAACGCGACGCGACGTCCGCCACGTAACCCAGGGTACGCGGAATGTCCTGCAGGTAATTGGGTTTGCCATCGCGGTAGTTGAGGCGCGCGAAAATTCCGCTGGCCTTGAGGTGGCGCTGAACACCCATGAGATCGAACCAGCGCAGGAAGCGCAGCTCGTCGAATTGGCGCAACACCCCCGACTGGTGAGCAAGGTTCTGGTAACCGAGCGCCCACTCCTCGACCCGCTCGCGCGGCCAGGCGATGTAGCAATCGCGCAGCAGCGAGACCAGATCGTAGGTTACCGGACCCCACACCGCATCCTGGAAATCGAGTATTCCTGGATTGTTGACCGGCGTGTGCAGCAGATTGCGCGAATGGTAATCGCGATGCACGAACACCTGTGGCTGAGAGAGCGCATTCGCCACCAGCAGCCGGTACGCGGCCTCGATGACCTCGTGCTGCGATCCGGTAAGCTCGAGTTGCAGATGGCGCCCCAGATACCAGTCGCGAAACAGCGCCATCTCCTGCAGCAGCAACGCCTCGTCGTAGGGCGGCAGCGTCTCCCTGACCTCGGCGCCACGCAGCTGCATCACCAGCAACGCACTCAGGGCATCGCCGTACAGCCGCTCGACCCGGGTCTCGTCGAGATGCTCCCGATAGAGCTCGGTGCCAAGATCACTCACCAGCAGGAAACCCAGCTCGGGTTCCTCGGCAAGGATCTCCGGGGCGTTCAATCCCCATCCGCGGAGTTGCCGTGCCACGCGCACGAAGGGCCGATTGTCTTCCTGCGCGGGCGGCGCGTCGACGGCGATGACGCTCTGCCCGTCATAGGTAACGCGAAAATAGCGCCTGAAACTGGCATCCCCCGATGCTGGTTCCAGGGCGAACGGCGGCAATCCCACGGCACCGCCAAGCCACTGCTTCAGTTGTTCGAGTCTCGCGCCCATGCTGTCTATCACCTCGCCAAGCGCGCACAGCTTAACCACTCCGAAGAGCGCGGGCCAGCCGTTTACCTCGGCAAGGGAGGACGAAATCAGTATGCTATTGAGCTTTGTACCACCACCTTGCGAAGACCAACGATCATCGTGTCCACGCCAGCTCCTCCCTGCCGCTGGGTAGTGTTTGCCATCCTGCTTTGCGGGGCGGTATCGATCACCGCTGCCGAAGAGGGAGAGCGTGCGTCCGACGATCCCTGGCGGTTATGCGGTCCATTCCAGCTTTCGGGTACTCTGGTACCGGAAGGCAATCGCGTCGATCCATTGCGCAACAGTGCCCCCATGGTGCTATCGGCCGATGAGGCCGAGACCACCGAACAGAGATCCCTGCTCCGCGGCCAGGTGCAGTTGCAGCGCGCCGACCAACGGGTCAGCGCCGATGAGCTGCGCTATGACGCTGAGACCTCCGAAGTGCAAACCAGCACCGGCTTGCATTATCAGGCGGGCGGCTTTGCGTTGTCGGCCGGCAAGGCCACGCTCAACCTCGACACCGAAACCGGCGAGCTGGAACAGGTCGAATTGGCGGGACGCGAAGACCACGCCCGCGCCGGCGCGGCACGCATGACTCTGGAGGGGCCGGATCGTACCCGGCTCCACGATTTCACCTATACCACCTGCGACGCTGACGCGGAGGCCTGGCGGCTGCGTGGCAGTGAAATCGTACTCGACGAGGCCGCAGGGTTCGGCACCGCTTATCACACCCGGATCGAACTGGGTAATGTGCCGGTTCTCTATCTCCCCTACATCAAGTTCCCCATCACCGATCGACGCATCACCGGATTTCTGCTGCCCGCCGTCAGCAGTTCCAGCAAAACCGGCACTGAAATCCGGGCGCCTTACTACATCAATCTCGCGCCCAATTACGACATGACCCTCACACCGCGGCTGATGTCAAAACGCGGGCTGCTGCTCGGCACCCAGTTTCGCTATCTCACCACCAACAGCAACGGCACCGCCGCGCTCGACTGGCTGCCGAGCGACGATGACTACAACAACGAGGATCGCGGACTGCTGGCCTACGACCACACCAGCCGATGGCGCAGCGGCTGGCAGTCCGAGATCGCGCTGGAATACGTCACCGACCAGGACTACCTGGAAGATTTTGGCGATACGCTGAGCATCTCCAGCACCACCCATCTGGAGAATCGCGCCGACCTCAACTATCTGGGAGCGCTGTGGGATTTCCGCGTTCGCGCCCAGGGCTACCAGACCATAGACCGAGCGATCGCCGAGAGCGACAAACCCTACCGGCGGGTGCCGCAACTGACACTCGGTCTGCGTCGGCCCGCGGCGCTGGGGGGTTGGGAACTCGATCTTGACAGTGAATGGGTCAGTTTCGATCACAGCCTCAATGAACATGGCGCACGCTTCGATCTGCTGCCGAGCATCAGCTATCCCATGAGCCGCGCCTGGGGTTATCTGACACCCAGATTGAGTGCCCGGCATACCGGCTATGAGCTCTCGAACCGCGCTCCGGGGGCACCTCCCCAACCCGAGCGCAACCTCTATCTCTTCAGTGTCGATGGTGGTCTCACCTTTGAACGTACTGTCGCCCTGCGCGGTCATTCCTACACCCAGACGCTGGAGCCGCGCCTGTTCTACCTGCGGGTGCCCTACGAAAACCAGGACGACCTGCCGGTGTTCGATACCACCGAGCCCGATTTCAGCTTCGCCAGCCTGTTCCGTGAAAACCGCTTCAGCGGCGCCGATCGTGTCGGCGACGCCGACCAGCTGACCCTCGCTCTGACCAGCCGGCTGCTCGACGATGCCAGCGGGCGCGAGCAGCTGCGTGCCAGTATCGGTCAGATTCACTATTTTCGTGACCGCCTGGTGCAACTTCCCGGCACTGCGGCGGCGACACGCGAGAAATCCGACATCATTGCCGAACTCGCGGTGCAACTCCCGCACCACTGGAACGCCGCTGCAACGTTGCAGTGGGATCCCGATATTGATCGCGGTACAAAAAACAGTCTGCGCCTCCAGTACCGGCCTTCGAACGAGCGCATCTTCAATTTCGGCTATCGCTTCCAGGAAAACGAGCTCGAACAGACCGACCTCTCGCTACGGTGGCCCTTCAACCCGCGCTGGCACGGCGTCGCGCGCTGGAACTATTCGCTGCTGAACAGCAGGGATCTGGAGACCTTTATCGGTGTCGAATACGAGAGTTGCTGTTGGGCGCTGCGCCTCGTTGGCCGCCGCTTCCTGAACGACGACGACGGGACTTATAACAGCAGCGTCATGCTGCAGCTGGTGCTCAAGGGGCTGGCCAAGTTTGGTGGCAGCGTCGAGAGCGTTTTGGAACGTGGTATCCTTGATTACCATCCCGACTAGACACCCCGAACACCAATGAAATTGCTTACTCCGTTAGTCTTTGCGTGGTCCCTGCTGCCGATGCTACTCGCGCTCAACACCTCCGCGGCACTTGCCGCGACCCAGCGTTCGGAAGTCACTACTCTCGACCGGATCGTCGCGGTGGTCAACGACGATGTGATCGTTGCCAGCGAGTTGGAGGGAAAGATCCAGGAGCTCAGCAAACGCCTGACGCAGCAGGCGACCCGGCTGCCACCCGAGGATGTGCTGCGTCGTCAGTTGCTGGAACGCGAGATCCTCAACCGTATCCAGCTGCAATTGGCGGCGCGCAGCGGCATCACCGTTGACGATCCCAGTCTCAATAACGCCATGCGTGAGCTCGCGCAGCGCAACAAGCTGACCCTCGACCAGTTTCGCCAGGTACTGGAACGCGACGGCTTCGATTACGCCGCGTTCCGCGAGGAGATTCGCGAGGAGATGACCATCTCTCAGCTGCGCCGGCGCGAGGTTGTCAATCGCATCAATGTCAGCGATCGGGAGATCGAGGAGTTCATCGAACGTCACGGCGCACCGGGCCAGAACAATCGCGAGTTCCGCCTGGGCCATATCCTGATCGCCCTACCCGAGGCGGCCACCTCTGATCAGATCAGCGAGGCCCGTGAGCAGGCCGCGCGTACCGCGACCGAGTTACGCAACGGCGCCGATTTCGCGCAGATGGCTCTCGCGGTTTCAGCCGGTCAGCAGGCGCTGCAGGGCGGTGATCTCGGCTGGCGCAAGGCAAGCGAGGTTCCTTCGTTGTTTGCCGAGGCGCTGCGTCAGTTGCAGACCGGCGATATCAGCGATCCGATACGCAGCGCCAGCGGATTTCACATCATCAAACTTCTCGAGACACGCGGCGAAGAGGCCGTGGTGGTAACCCAGACCCACGCGCGACACATCCTGATCCGCACCGATGCCATCACCAGCGATCAGCAGGCGCAGCAGCGGCTCGCCCTGCTGCGCAGTCGTATCCTGGCCGGAGCCGACTTTGCCGAACTGGCGCGCGCCAATTCCCAGGATCCCGGCTCGGCGGTCGCCGGCGGCGATCTGGGCTGGTTTGGTCCGGGACGGATGGTGCCCCAGTTCGAGCAGATGATCGACAGCCTGCCGCTCAATACCCTGAGCGAGCCGTTCCGCACCCGTTATGGCTGGCACCTGGTGGAGGTATTGGGGCGACGCAAACACGACGACACGGCGGAGTATCAGCGCGCACAGGTAATCAACGAGATCCGCAAACACAAGACCGAGGAAGAGCTCGAGCTCTGGTTACGGCGGCTGCGCGACGAGGCTTACGTCGAGCTGCGGCCCGAGGAGTGACCGCTTCCCGGCTATGCCCCCGGTAGCCTCCATTGCCTTCACGCCCGGCGAACCCGCCGGGATCGGTCCGGATCTCTGCGCGCATCTGCTCGATCATCCGTTGCGCCCGCACCTGGTCGCCATCGCCGACCCCGAACTGATACGTGAACGCACCCGCGCCCTGGGCCGGGCAGTCGAACCGGTCGCGGCTGACACCCCGGCCACTGCCGTCCCCGCCAACGGTCTGCGCGTCGAAGCGGTCGCTCTCGCCGTTGCCTCCACCCCCGGGAAGCTCGACACGCGCAACAGCGGGTATGTGCTTGACGCATTGCGCCTCGCCGCTGCCGGCTGCCAGACGGGGCGCTACGCGGCACTGGTGACCGGTCCGGTGCACAAAGGGATCATCAACGAAGCGGGGATCGCGTTCAGCGGTCATACCGAGTTTCTGGCCGAACGCGTCGGCGGTCACCCGGTAATGATGCTCGCCTGCCCCGGATTGCGGGTCGCCCTCGCGACCACGCATCTGTCCCTGCATGCCGTCGCCGCCGCCATCACGCCAACGACCCTGGAAACCGTCATCCGCATCCTCGATCGCGATCTGCGCCAGCGCTTCGGCATCGCCCGGCCGCGGATCGTGGTGTGCGGGCTCAATCCGCACGCCGGCGAAGGCGGCCATCTGGGACGCGAGGAGGTCGAGGTGATCGGGCCCGTTCTGCAGCGCCTCACCGCCGAAGGGATGGTTCTGCAAGGTCCGGTACCGGCCGATACCGTCTTCACACCCCCCTGTCTGGCGCGTACCGACGTGGTATTGGCCATGTACCACGATCAAGGTCTGCCAGTACTCAAGCATCTGGGGTTCGGGCGCAGCGTCAACATCACATTGGGGCTGCCCATCATCCGCACCTCGGTCGATCACGGCACCGCACTGGACTTGGCCGGCAGCGGCAATGCGGATTCAGGCAGCCTGTTCGCCGCCATCGACACCGCATTTGAACTGGCGCGCGTCAGCGCCCGATGAAACACCGTCCGCGTAAACGTTTCGGCCAGAACTTTCTGCACGACCAGAGTGTCATCCAGCGCATTGTCGATGCCATCGATCCGCGCCCCGGACAACACCTCGTCGAAATCGGACCCGGTCAGGGTGCGCTCACGCGGCCACTGCTGGAACGCGCTGGCGCCCTGGAGGTAATCGAACTCGATCGCGACCTCATCGAACCGTTGCGGTTACTCGACAACGCCAACGCACGACTCACGGTATACCAGGCCGACGCCCTGCGCTTCGACTTTGGGCAGCTGGTCCGTGAAGGCAGGCTGCGCGTGGTGGGCAACCTGCCCTACAACATCTCCACACCGCTGCTGTTTCATCTGCTCGATCAGGCAGCGGTGATCGAGGACATGCACTTCATGCTGCAGAAAGAGGTGGTGGAGCGCATGGCCGCCCAACCCGGCGGAGGGGACTGGGGGCGGCTCAGCGTGATGATCCAGTACCGCTGCGCCGTTACGCCACTGTTCGTGGTGCGCCCCGGCGCCTTTCACCCGCCGCCGAAGGTCGATTCCATGATCGTGCGGCTGACTCCCTACGCCACGCCGCCGGTAACGGTCACCGAACCGGCGCTGCTTTCCAAAGTCGTCAATCAAGCCTTCTCCATGCGCCGCAAGACGCTGCGCAACGCTCTCAAGGGATGGGTATCGCCGGAGCAGTGGACGGCGCTGGCGATTGATTCCCGGCGCCGTCCCGAAACTCTGTCGTTGGCGGAGTTCGCTGTGATCACCAACTGCGTACGCGACCCGCGATCAAGCAACGCCTGATCGCTTCACACACCGCCCACTGACGTCGCAGCTACTGCCAGTTGAACGCCGACACCTCGCGCATGAAGGCGCTTGCGGCCGGTGTCAGTTTTCGCCCCGGCATCCGCACCAGGCGGATCTCGCGCATGACTTCGGGATCGATCAGCGGCCTTGCAAGGACGCCATGGTGTGTGATGGAGCATTCCGGCATGAAGGCAAATCCCATCCCCGCCGCCACCATCGCCTGGATCCAATCCTCGCGTTCGCTGCGAAAGTTCGCATAGAGCTTGATGTTGCGCTGGCCGCAGACGCCCATGACAATCTCCCGCAGTTCGCAGGCCAACCGGTCGACATAGTGTTCGTCAGAGACGTCCGCCAGCGCGACCGCAGTCTGATTCTTGAACCGGTGGTGGGGCGGGAAGACTACCAGGTAGCGCTCCGCGTAGATCAACTGCGTGCGGTAACGCTCGTCAAAACCCTGCGGTGACGAGAGGATCGCGATATCCAGCTCATCGTCGCGCAGTTTGCGGTCCAGCTGCTCCAGCGAACCCTCGTGGACTTCAAGATCGACGCCCGGATTTTTGTATTGGTAGGTGGCGAGGCAGTTGCCGATCCGGCTGGGACCGATGGTCGACATGATTCCCACCTTCAACGGCGCCCGCTCCAGCAAGCGGTAACCCTTGGCCGCCTCCTGCGCCGACTCCATCTCGCCCATGAGGCTCTCGAACCGCGGCTGCATCAGTTCACCAAGAGGACTGAGGTTTATTCGGCGGCCCTCGCGGTGAAACAACGGATCTCCCAATTCCGCTTCCAGCTTCTTGATGGCTGTCGTCAACGCCGGCTGCGAGACACCGCACTCCTCGGCGGCCTTGGTAAAGCTGCGATTTCTACAAACGCTCAGAAAGTAGCGAACCTGATGGATTTCCATAAACACCCCCCCAAAAAAGTGCGGCGGATACCCGCCGGAAAACCGCGCCAGAATTCATAAACGTTAGCTATCAAACAATAACCGAACCCTCCTTGTTGCTCGGACCACTGCGGAACAGACTCGTCTCACCATCACAAGCGAGAGGAGCCTGCCATGTCAGTTTATATGGTCGAACGCGATCTGCCGGGCATTTCGATGGAACAGCTGGGCGCGGCGCAACGCTCCGCGATCCAGACCGCCGAGCGGTTCACCCAGGCGGGAAGGTCGGTGCGTTACCTGCACAGCACCTTCGTCCCCAAGGAACATCGGTGCATGTGCCTGTTCGAAGCCAACCGATCCGAAGACGTCGCCGCCGTCAACCAGGAGGCCAACATCCCCTACCAGCGGATTGTTGAGGCACTGGATTTGCGTCCTTGAATCAACTCCGTAACGAACCGAAGGAGGCATACCTCCCGAACCGGAAAACGAATGGTTTAGAGAGTGCAATCACGTGGAAAAGGCGGGCCCGCCGCATAGCGCGACAGGCCCTGAAAAAAACAAGGCAAGTTGGAGAGCAGGCGTGGAGGCTTGCGAGGAGAAGTGTATGAACAGACCCCAATTGAATCCGCTACCGGGAGTGGGCTTTAACCCCGTACTCCTTCTGATCCTGGCTTTCCACCGGATGCTGGCACTGGCTGCCGGTCTGTTCCTGGCAGCGTGCAATGGTGGAACGTCGCCGCCCACCATCACAGTCGGCAGCAGCGGTGGCGGGGCGGATGTGTACTATTTTGAGGCTGACGATGACGTGAGTGGCTACGAGCTGTGGAGAACCGACGGCACTGCGGCCGGCACCTATATGGTGAGGGATATCAATGCTTCCGCGAGTTCGGGGCCCGATGACTTCACTATCTTCAATGGCGAAGTCTACTTCAGCGCAGACGATGGCGTTTTCGGCGAGGAGCTCTGGAAGACCGACGGCACCGTCGGCGGCACCCAGATGGTGCTGGACATCAACGCCACCGGCCCCTGGGGTTCCTCGCCTCAGAACTTTACGATTCTCAATGGCGAGCTCTTTTTCATCGCCGACGACGGGGTGAGTGGCTACGAGCTCTGGAAGACCGATGGCACTACCCATGGCACCGTGATGGTGATGGACATCAACACTGCGGATGGTTCCTACCCGCAAAACTTCGCGGTGTTCAACGGCGAACTCTATTTCAGCGCGGACAACGGCATCGTGGGCCACCAGCTCTGGAAGAGCGACGGCACCGTGGCCGGCACCCATATCGTCAGGTACATCAACTTCACGGGATCCGCCTTTCCCTCCGGCTTCACGGAATTCAACAGCGAGCTCTATTTCAGCGCCGACGACGGCTCCAGCGGCACCGAACTCTGGAAAACCAACGGCACCGAGGCAGGTACCGTGCTGGTGAAGGACATCAATATCGTCGGCGGTGTCGGAGCGGGTTCGGGACCCAGGCGCCTCACTGTCCTGAATGGTGCGCTTTACTTCCTGGCAGACGACGGTTTGGGGGGCCGCGAGCTCTGGCAGACCGACGGTACCGAACCTGGCACCGTGATGGTCAGAGACATTAATCCCAACCCCAATGCAGGCTCCGGCGCCATCGGCCTCGCGCGATTCAACGGCGAACTCTATTTTCAGGCCAATGATGGCAGCGGCAGTGGCGTGGCGCTCTGGAAGAGCGATGGCACAGAGGCAGGCACCGTGGCGGTGAGATATGTCACTCCCTATATCTACGACCTCGAAGACGGTGGTTTCGCGATCTTCAACAACGAGCTCTATTTCCGCGGCAGTGACGGCATAAACGGTGATGAACTCTGGAAAACCGACGGCACCACGGCAGGCACGGTGATGGTGAAGAACATCAATCTGACCGTCAGCGTGAACTCGTACGCCTCCAATTTCAGGCTGCTCGATGGCCTATTGCTGTTCGATGCCGACGATGGTGTCAACGGCAACGAACCCTGGAGGACAGACGGTACGGAGTCCGGTACCGTGATGGTGAGGGACATCTGCCCCGGCCCGTGCTCCGGCATCGATTGAATCGGCCGAAGCCCACAGGCTGGAGGGAGCCATGCCCACAGTACGTTTCTGACTGGATCCCCCATCAGTTCCATCCGCGATCCGCCGTCGTGCGGGCGGATCGCTACTGGTCAGTAACGTGGCAGGGGTAGGAAAGAGTAAACGGGCAAAAGCCCTTTTCATCTGAGGATGTCGCTACTGTCAAACAGGAAGGCCGCAACCTATACAGCAGAATTAGGCTTTGACCCCTTTTTCACTTCACTTTTGACCCCTTTTTCACTTTTTCACCGTGGTGCACCTGCCCACCTTCGCCCAGGTCGTGACCAAAGCCTTCTCCATGCGCCGCAAAACCCTGCGCAAGGCCCTGCCAATCCAGTACCAGTCTGCTAACTTAATGAAAAATCTGCGATATTTTTTGTGTATGTTCCTATCGGTAACACTTCACCGTTACTGGTGCGGCGCGTCAATGTTACTTGCGGTAACAAATAACCCCACTGACAACCCCGACGCATTGGTCACTCAGGCAGTAATCCCCTGCTATCAAGGGCTTGCATGAATTGGCCCAATTCGTGCGCGTAGATTCGTTGATGAACCGGGTAGCCCTTCCACTACGGAGGGAACCTCAGCCTCCAGGAACTCAAGCATCGGCTGGGGAAGAGAGAGGCGATACAACCAGGCCTGGGCATCGGTAACCATCAACTGACATCTACGGAGGGCTCTAAATGAGTGCATCATCAACCTCGGGTGCGGCCTATTGGAAGGCCAACATCCGGCTCGTGACGATTCATTTGATCGTCTGGGCATTAGTTTCTTACGGATTCGGGATCATCCTGCGTCCAGTCCTGTCCGGAATCCCGATCGGCGGCACCGATCTCGGCTTCTGGTTCGCCCAGCAGGGGTCCATGTTCGTCTTCATTGCGCAGATCTTCATCTACGCCGCGCAGATGAACAAACTCGACCGTCTGCACGACGTTCACGAAGACTGAGGGGGATCGGATAAATGGATCTGCAAACACTGACTTTTATCGTTGTCGGCGCCACTTTTGCGCTGTACATCGGTATCGCTATCTGGGCCAAGGCGGCCACCACAGGTGAGTTCTACGCCGCCGGCCGGGGCATTCACCCGGTCGCCAACGGCATGGCCACCGCGGCTGACTGGATGTCCGCAGCCTCTTTCATCTCCATGGCCGGCCTGATCGCCTTCCTCGGCTACGATGCCTCCCTGTTCCTGATGGGCTGGACCGGCGGTTACGTGCTGCTGGCGATGCTGCTCGCGCCCTACCTGCGCAAGTTCGGCAAGTTCACGGTTCCGGAGTTCATCGGCGACCGCTACTACTCGCAGACCGCGCGCATCGTGGCCGTCATCTGCCTGATCGTCGCCTCACTGACCTACGTAATCGGTCAGATGAAGGGTATCGGTGTGGCATTCTCGCGCTTCCTGGAAGTGGATTTCGCGACCGGCCTCTTCACCGGTATGGCCATCGTGTTCATTTACGCCGTCGTCGGTGGCATGAAGGGAATTACCTACACCCAGATCGCCCAGTACTGCGTGCTGATCATGGCCTACACCATCCCCGCAATCTTCATCTCGCTGCAGCTGACCGGCAACCCGATCCCGCAGATGGGCCTGTTCAGCAGCCTCTCGGACGGCACACCGCTGCTCGGCAAGCTGAACAGCATCGTAACGGACCTGGGCTTCGCCGAGTACACGGCACGCAAGACCAGCATGCTGAACATGACGCTCTACACCTTCTCGCTCATGATCGGTACCGCGGGTCTGCCGCACGTCATCATCCGCTTCTTCACGGTGCCGAAGGTGCGTGATGCACGTGCTTCAGCCGGTTGGGCGCTGGTGTTCATCGGCATCCTCTACACCACTGCTCCGGCCGTGGGCGCGATGGCCTTCTACAACCTGGCCAACACCGTGCAGCCGAGCAAGGGTGCGGAGAACTCCATGCAGTACGAAGCCCGTCCCCAGTGGTTCAAGAACTGGGAGAAGACCGGTCTGCTGAAGTTCGAGGACAAGAACAGCGACGGTCGCGTCCAGTACAGCAAGGGCGCCGACAACGAGCTCCAGGTCGACCGCGACATCATGGTGCTGGCCAACCCCGAGATCGCCAAACTGCCCAACTGGGTGATCGCCCTGGTGGCTGCCGGTGGTCTGGCGGCCGCGCTCTCCACTGCGGCGGGTCTGCTCCTGGCGATCGCATCGTCCATCTCGCACGATCTGCTGAAGGGCGTCTTCAACCCGACCATCTCGGAGAAGGGTGAGCTGTTGGCGGCACGTATCGCCATGGCGGGCTCGATCGGTGTGGCCGGCTACTTCGGCCTGCATCCACCGGGATTCGCGGCACAGGTGGTGGCCTTGGCCTTTGGTCTGGCGGCCTCTTCCATCTTCCCCGCGCTGATGATGGGTATCTTCAACAAGCGCGCCAACAACACCGGCGCCGTAATGGGCATGTTGGCCGGTCTGGGATCCACCCTGATCTATATTTTCTGGTTCAAGGGCTGGTTCTTTATCCCGGGCACCGAAATGGCGAAGAACGTCGCCGACAACTGGTTCCTGGGGATCTCTCCGGAGGCCTTCGGTGCCGTGGGCGCGATGATCAACTTCGCGGTCAGCGGTATCGTCTCCAGGGTCACCACTGCGCCACCGGAGCACATCCAGCATCTGGTGGAAGACATCCGCGTGCCGAAAGGTGCGGGTGGTGCTGTCGACCACTGAACACATCGCAATTGATGTGAGCTAGACTAAGGACCCCGCCCAGGCGGGGTCCTTTTTTTTGACCTGCCTCAAGATAACTCTAACGCGAACGCGGTAGAAAAAGGCGAAACACAACGGAGAGCGTAATGGAAGTTGAACTGCTCGAGATCCGGGATTTCCTCGCATCCCACCACCCCTTCGATCAGCTGCCGGACGCTGCGCTATCCGAACTGCCGCCTAAACTGGAAGTGCGCTACTTCCGCCGCGAATCCCCCGTTCCCGACACCGGTTCATTATGGAACAACCTGTCCATCATCCGCACCGGCGCCATCGAATTGCGTAGCCCCGACGATGAGCTCCTGGCGCACCTTGGCGAGGGCGACCTGTTCGGTTATCGCGTCTCCCAGCAGGAGGAGGACAGCCGCTACCGCGGCATCGCCATGGAGGACAGCCTGCTCTATCAACTCGCCCCCGAAGAGGTGGATCAGCTCTGCAACGCCTACGCGCAGTTCGCCTATTTTTTCAGCCCGGTCGGCGGTAAACGCCTGCGTGGCGCTATCGCTCAGGCAGGACAGGAGACCGATACGCAACTCAATCTGATGAGCACGCCGGTGAGCGAGCTGATTGGCAAGCGCGCGCCCATCGCGGTTTCGCCGGAGACATCGATCCGCGAAGCCGCAAGCATCATGAGCGAAAAGCGCATCTCCTCGATTCTGATTGTCGAGCAGGAACATCTGTTCGGCATCGTCACCGACCGCGACCTGCGCACCCGTGTCGTCGCCGAAGGGCTGGATTTCAATCTGCCCATCATGGAGATCGCCACGGTAGCGCCGCTGACGCTCTCCATCGACAGCTTTGCCTTCGACGCCCTGCTGCTGATGGCGCGGCACAATCTGCATCACCTGCCGGTGATGAACGAGCACGAGGTGGTCGGCATGATCACCGCCACCGATCTCACTGAACGCCACACCACCTCGGCGGTCTATCTGGCGGGCGATATCTACAAGCAGCACACCATCGAGGGCTTGCGTGAAGTCAGCGCAAAGATCCCGCAGCTGTTACAGAATCTCGCTGCCGCCGACGCCACGGCGCACAGCTCCGGGCACATCATCACGGCAGTGGGCGATGCGGTCACCACACGCCTGCTGCAGCTCGCCGAGATCAAGTTCGGCCCGCCACCGGTGGACTTCACCTGGGTTGCCGCCGGCTCTCAGGCCCGCAACGAGCAGACCGCCCACTCCGACCAGGACAACTGCATGATCCTGGACAACAGCTACGACCCCGAAGAACATGGTGAGTACTTTCGCGAGTTCACAAAGTTTGTCTGCGATGGTCTCGATGCGTGCGGGTATGTCTACTGCCCGGGAGAGATAATGGCAATGACCGACCAGTGGCGCCAGCCGTTAAAAGGCTGGAAGGAGTACTTCTCCAAGTGGATCAACGAGCCCAATCCCCAGGCGCTGATGCTGACCTGCGTCTTTTTCGATCTGCGCTATATCTACGGTGACGATCAACTGCTCAAGGACCTGCGCCAATTTGTGCTGGAGCGTACCCGCAACAACACCATCTTCCTTGCGTACATGGTGGGCAACGCCCTCACCCATCAACCACCACTGGGTTTCTTCCGCAACTTCGTGCTGATCCGCGGTGGTGAGCACAACAACACCTTCGATCTCAAACACACCGGCATCGCGCCCATCGTCGACCTGGCGCGGGTCTACGCCCTGGCGGCGGGCCACAATGCGGTCAATACCCAGGAACGACTCACTATATCGGCCAGCAGCGGCGAAGTCAGTGAAGAGGGGGCGCGCGATCTGCGCGATGCGCTGGAGTTCATCAGTTCACTGCGCATCCAGCACCAGGCGCGGCGGCTGAAGGCCGGCAAACCGGCCAACAACTACATGTCACCGGACGATCTCTCGAACTTCGAGCGCAATCACCTCAAGGATGCCTTCTCGATCGTTCGAACCATGCAGAGCGTGCTCGCCCAGCGTTACCAGGTTGGGCGGTTCTGATACGCCTGTATGGGACTCTGGAAATCCCTCTTCGGCCTCGACAAACGGCGGCGGCGTCTATTGCGCAAGGTGCCCAAAGGGCCTTTGCGCAACTACTACGAGATCCCCTTCCCCGATCCCGACAGCGACTGGCGGCACGTCAGCTATCTGCCCATCGACCTCGAAACCACTGGCTTGAATCCGAAGAAAGAGGAGATTCTCAGCGTCGGTTACGCAGCCATCCACGGCCAACGCCTCTGTCTGTCTGAGTCGGCCCACTACCTGACCCGCCCGTCACGGGACATCCCCGAGTCGTCCGCCGTTGTTCACGGCATCATGGACGATGAGGCCTCAGGCGCAGCCTCACTGGAGGAGGCCTTGCCACACATGCTGCGCGCCCTGGCGGGCAAGGTGATGGTGGCACACTACGCGGTGATCGAAACCGGTTTCCTCAGCGAAGCGTGCCAGCGGATCTATGGTTTTCCACTGATCGGGCCGGTGGTGGACACATTGGAACTGGATGCACGAATACTGCGCCAGACCGGCCGGATCCCCAAACAGGGCGAGTTGCGCCTGGCGGCGCTGCGCGAGCGCTACGGTCTGCCCCGCTACCCCGCCCACAATGCCCTCATCGACGCCATCGCGGCCGGAGAACTGTTCCTGGCGCAAGCGGCCTATCGATCCGAAGGCAAGCCGTTCCCTCTGAAGCGACTGCTCGCCAATTGACGCGTCGGGTATCAGCGCCGCGTTTTCTTCGGCTCGGCGGTCTCGCCAGGCTTGAGGCCGATGTCGGTGGCCAGCACGTTGTCCACAAAGCGATACCCCACCTTGCGCACCGAGAGCAGCAGAAACAGCGCCTGCGCACCAAAGACGAAGACGTAGGGGCTGGAGATGACGAAGGGCACACCCCACTTCAGCGCCCAGACAACCAGAAAGATCCCCAGATAAAAGACGCTCAAAAAGTAGAGGTCGCGCAGCAGATGCCAGTAGGCACGCGTGCTCATGATCAACGTATTGCCGGCATGCTTGCGGTAAACCGATTCCCAGACCTGAAACTGTACATCCGGCGCGAACGCGGACTCTTTGACTGCGGGATAGGCCTTGAGCACCGCCGCGGAATCGAACGGCTGACGGCGTGTGGTCATAAACACCGTGCACGCCGGGTGCCCGAGTTTCACACTGAAATAGCTCAGCGCATTTTTCCACTCGGCACCCAACCGCACCACCAGCAGCATGCCTGCAACGGCGGCGATCACGGCGGTGGCCGCCACGCTTCCGATCCCCTCTATCTCATCCCAATGGATCAGCGTGGCGGCGAAGGGCTCGTAACCGAAAGGTAGATTGAGCAGAAACAGGTAGATCATCACCGCATTGAAGGTCGTATAGAGCGTGACCATCAGGCGATGGAAATACTGAGCCAATTTCATGGGTTGATTAACCTCGTCATCGACGGCCCGTTGACCGCCTCTCCCCTGAACGCAGGGCCTGATCGTCCATCGTCAGACCTCTGTTCTGCGGCAACCGCCTGGTCGCCTGCCGGACTCACGCTTTGCTGCGTCACCCGGCATCTGTGGCAATACAGTTACGCGCTGAAGAACGCCGTGACCACTTCACAAACCCGATCGATCTGCCCGATCTGCAAATCGGGAAAGATCGGCAGCGACAGCGTCTCGGTGCAGATCTGCTCGACCACCGGCAGATCACCCGCCTTACCACCCAAATGAGCGTAGACCGCCTGCTGGTGCATCGGCAACGGGTAGCACTGCGCGGTGGGAACCCCGTTGTCTCCCAGGTGCCTGCGCAGTGCATCGCGGCGACCGCCCGGCACGCGCAGAGTATAGAGATTGAAAGCGTGACGACCGTTGGCCGGTATCTGCGGCACCATCAGATCGAGTGCGCCGAGGCGTTCCGTGTAGGCGGCCGCCACTGCATTACGGCGCGCGACCGCCTGCTCGATAGTGCGCAGCTTGATGCGCAGCAACGCTGCCTGGACCTCATCGAGCCGGCTGTTGTAGCCCAACTCATCGTGCATGAACGGCGCGCTCGCACCGTGATTGCGCAGCTTCAACAACGCCTCGCGCACCTCCACGCGGTCAGTAAAGATCATCCCGCCATCGCCGTAGCCACCCAAAACCTTGGTCGGGTAGAAACTGGTGCCGCCGGTGTCCCCGATGCTGCCCACCTTGTTGCCGGTGTGTTCGGCGCCGAAGGCCTGGGCCAGATCTTCCACCACCACCAGATTGTGCTGCTCGGCCAATGCCTTGACCCCCGTCATATCGCAGGGGTGACCGAAGATATGCACGGGTAAGACACCCTTGGTGCGGGGCGTGATCTTCGCTTCGATGCTGGCGGGGTGAATGTTGAAACTGACCGGATCGATATCGGCAAAAACCGGCGTCGCTCCAACCATCGAAATCGCCTCGGCGCTGGCAAAGAAGGTAAAGGGCGACGTGATCACTTCGTCGCCGGGACCGACGCCGAGCGCACGCAGCGACAGGATCAGGGCGTCGGTGCCATTGGCAACCGCGATCGCGTGCCGCACGCCTACGTAGGCTGCAATCTCTTCCTCCAGGGCACTGACATTGGGCCCCAGAATCCAGCGTCCCGTGCCACCGGTCTCGGCAATGAGGTTGAACCACTCCTCCTTCAGACCGGCGAATTCGCCACTGAGATCCAGGTAGGGAACGGGTTGGGTGCTCATTGCTCGATCTTCTCCTTCACTTCCATTGCGACACGCAGGGCCTCGAGACCGGTCGCGCCATCGACCAGTGGTTTACCGCCTTTGCGAATGGTTTGCACAAAATCAGCCAGTTCGGCGTCGAGCGGCTGGCAAGGTTCGATCTCGACCTTCTCGCGCACGATCTCCGGCCACTCCTGATCGGCATCGGAACGCAGGGTTTTCACCGAATCGATCTGCTGATCGATGAAATTGAGCGCTTCGTAATTGTTCTCCTCGAATATTCGAATACGTCGCAACCGCTTGTGCGATACCCGGCTGGCGGTGACATTGGCCACGCAGCCGTTTTCAAACTCCAGGCGTGCATTGGCGATATCGACGTGATTGGTGAGTACCGGCAGCCCGGTCGCGGAGATATGACGCAGCGGCGCGCCCACCAGCGAGAGGATGATATCGATATCGTGGATCATCAGATCGGTGACCACATCCACATCGGTGGCGCGTGCCACAAATTCGCCGATGCGGTGCGCCTCGATGAAGCGCGGATTCTTGATGCGCGACGCCAGCTTCATGACACCGGCGTTGTAACGCTCCAGATGACCGATCTGCAGCACCGCGCCTCCCTGTTCGGCGAGCCGGATGATCTCCGCTCCCTGTTCCAGAGTCGAGGCGATCGGCTTTTCCAGCAGCATGTGGATGCCGCGTTCGAGAAACGGGCGTGCAACCTCCAGATGGTAGACCGTAGGCACCACGATGCTTACCGCGTCGATGCCATCGAGCAGCGCCGCGGTTTCGGTGTAGGCTTTGCACCCGCACTCCCTGGCCACCGCCTCGGCGGCAGCGGGATCGGTGTCCACCACGCCGATCAATTCCACGTTCGGCATGCGAGCGTAGATTCGCGCATGGATCTTGCCGAGATAACCCACTCCTACCACACCGACTCGCATCTTATCGGTCATCGCTATTCCACTGGCTGATCAGAGTTCGTTCATTGGGGTGCTGCAGGTGCGTCGACGGCGCGGAAAAGGCCGGCAGCGGACGATGGCAACCTCGCGGCGTAGCGCTACACCACTGGTCCTCGACGGGGGCAATTCGGTGACCGGTGACACAAGAGTTCCAACTGCGTTAAAGTCACCCTCAATGGGTGCGTGATTACAACATATATGCCTGATCTAATAAACCATTCAGGTCACTCTTGGAACGCGGAGAAGCAGTCATGAGCATCTACAAGCACCTCCTGCTGGCACTCGATTTTTCGCCAGAGAGCGCCTACATCGGTCAGCGCGCCAAACAGCTGGCCGATCAGTGCGGCGCGAGCGTCGTACTGATCCACGTCGTGGAGCACGTGCCGCTCGACCTCTCGAACGATCTGATCCTGGCTCAGCCCGTCGATATCGACAGTGAGCTGATCGAAGATGCCCGTGGCAAATTGGCCGAACTCGCCGACACCCTGGGCCTGGCCGCCGCTGAACAGCGGGTGGAGCTGGGCGCCACCAAGAACGAGATCCTGCGAGTCGCTGAAGAGGCGGCCGCCGACCTGATCGTGGTCGGCAGTCACGGTCGGCACGGCTTGGCGCTGCTCATGGGCTCCACCGCCAACGCCGTGCTGCACGGCGCCAAGTGCGATGTGCTGGCGATTCGTGTACCCACCGAGGGGGTACAGGGCAACGACTGACCGCCGATAGAGCCTTTAGGGATCCACCCGCACTGTCGCCAGCGCACCGTGGGACGGTTTGCAGAAGGAGGCCGCCATGGCCCTGTTCGAAGCGTGTCACAACTACTACGAACACCTCGTCTACGAGCACATTCATGAGACGTTGATGGATAGCGGCAAACGCCACGACCCGCAATTTCTCGAGGATGTTGCCTGTGTCGCCCTCAACCAGCTGCCAGCCCGCTATGTGCGCGAAGATGTGGATACCGGATTCTTTCTCAGCGAAGGCGAACTGGAACGCATGGAGATCCTGGTCAATGACGCCGTCCAACACGCCGTAGAGACCGTTCGCGGCCATCCGCTAGGCCCGCATGCCGATGCCGAATCCGCTTCCTGAGCGACCGCGGCGCATATCTCTAATCGGTGGTGCCGGTCATTTCCCGGCTTTGATCTGCTACCCTTGACACCCATTCACACTGACCTTATCGAGCGCTCATGAATTTTCTCGCTGGGGACATCGGCGGCACAACCTCACGTCTCTGGTTGGGCGGGTGGCACGACAAATCGCTGCAAACGGCCGAAGAGCGCTACTACAGCAACGAGGCGTTCGAAAACTTCGGCAACCTTCTCGACACCTTTCTGAAAGAGACCGGCGTCCACTTACCCCTGCAACGTGCCTGCCTGGCGGTCGCCGGACCGATCCGCCACGAGAACGGCGGCACCGTCGCCCGGCTCACCAACTGCCCGTGGGAGATCGTCGCCGACGACATCGCCCTGCAGCTGGGCGCCACCCCCACCCGGCTCATCAACGATTTCGAAGCCATAGGCTGGGGCGTGCGTGCATTGGCGGACGACGCCTACGAGACGATCCAGGCCGGGCACCCCGACCGCAAGGGTCCGCGTGCGGTACTGGGTGCGGGCACCGGGCTCGGCACCGTGCTGGCGATCCCCCACGACAAGCATTGGCACGTATTGCCCTCGGAAGGTGGGCATGTCGATTTCGGGCCGGGCGAGGCGCTCGATCTTCCGTTGCTCGAGGCACTGTGGAAACAGTTTGGCCACGCCTCCTGGGAGCGCGCGGTCTCCGGACCGGGCTTGCTCTTCGTCTATCGCTGGTTGTGTATGCAGCAAGGTACAACCCCGACATTGAAAGACCCGGGTGCCGTCAGCAGCGCCGCCCTGGACAACGCCGATCTTGTCGCGGTCGATGCGCTGACACGCATGTGTCGGCTTTATGGGGCGCAGGCGGGCAACCTCGCTCTGACAACGCTACCGCGAGGCGGACTCTATCTGGCCGGGGGTATCGCCGCGCAAGTGCTCAAAGGCTCGTTTCGCCACGCCTTCGTACGCGGCTTTCTCGATAAGGGTCGGTTGAGCCAACTCATGGAAACCATTCCGATCTACCTCATCACCACGCCGCGAATCGGTCTGCTCGGCGCGGCCTTCTGCGCCGCGGGCCAAGCCGGTCGGTAACCCTCGACGCCTCATCAGGTTGCGAACCCGCTGAAACTGTTTTTTCCCGATTCCCAGGAACCCATTGTTTTCTCGCAGAGACGCACGGAGCGCAATGGAAAACCCGTCTTTTAGCAGCGATGACCCATAGATTGATCGACCCAAGTACCGGACACCCCGGTGAACGACCGTTATACTCCCCGGCTTTCAACGGGGACTGAGAGTAACCATGGCCATCTATGCCATCGGCGATGTCCAGGGCTGTTACGACGAGCTGCTGCACCTGCTCGACCACATCCACTTCGATCCGGGCGCCGACACCCTGTGGTTCACCGGCGATCTGGTCAATCGCGGCCCGAACTCTCTGGAGGTACTGCGCTTCGTGCGCGGGCTCGGCGACAGTGCGGTAACCGTACTCGGCAACCACGACCTGCACCTGCTGGCGATCGCCAGCGGCACGCGGCCACCGCGCAAGAAGGACACCTTCGAGGCAATTCTTCACGCCGACGACCGCACGGAACTGCTCATCTGGCTGCGCAATCGCCCGCTGCTGCATTGGGATCAAGCCTTGGGCTGGGCGATGATCCACGCCGGGCTCCCACCGCAATGGAGCCTGAAAAAGGCCGCCGCCTGCGCAGCCGAACTGGAGAGCGTGCTGCGCGGGGCCAAACACCGGGACTTCTTCACCCACATGTATGGCGACGGCCCAGCAGTGTGGGATGAGAAACTCAAAGGGGTGAAGCGTCTGCGCTTTATCACCAACTGCCTGACACGCTTGCGCTACTGCGATCGCAAGGGCCGGCTGGCACTCGACGCCAAAGGCCCCCCCGGTACCCAGTCACCGAAGACGATGCCGTGGTTCGCCGTACCGGAGCGCGCCAGCGAGGAACAGCGCATCGTCTTCGGCCACTGGTCGACGCTGGGTTTCCATAACGAGCGCGACGCGCACAGCCTGGATACAGGATGTATCTGGGGGGGGCAGCTCACCGCGCTGCGCATCGACAGCGATGACTTGGAACGGCATAGCATCGATTGCGCGCAAGGCTGCAGGCCGGGTACACCATAGAGGTGTTTTTCTTGGAATTACAATTACCCCTGCTGGGCATCCATTTTTTGCACATAAACTACAGTAGAAGCGGTTTGTATAATGCACCGTGAGGAATACAGATACTTGGTTGCCGATAAATAGAACCTTTCCAGTTCTTTTATGAGCCAAACCGTTTGGAAACATGAAATTTCTTGTGGGCGAATCGTTAAAGCAACCTGCAAAATGCACTCGAGTTTCATAATAGGAACACCAATAAAGGAGGGATCTGTTAAATGTCGACAATAGTTAAGATATTGTTCGCACTGTCTGTTTTGACAATTGGCAACGGCTGCGTTGTTCCACAAGCAGTTCCTACGACAGAAGCAAACTCCCCACTGACTCATGGAAATGTACAACTAACACTGAAAAAAGGTGTAACCACACAGCAAGAAGTTTTGGAAAAATTTGGCGCTCCAAACATTGTTACTCACGATTCCGCTGGGCAAGAAGTATGGACCTACCAACGACACGCAACTGTAGCCCAATCGAACTCATCAAGCACCTACGCCACAATAATTCTCTTTGGAGGTTCAAGCCGTTCTTCTGGATTCGAACAATCGCAAAAAACTATGACGCTGATCATCAAGTTTGACGCCAACAAGATGGTGTCAGATTTCAAGAGCATGTACTCGTCATTCTAATTTAGGCTCAAGGAGGGGTAAGAAATGTTCAAAACACAGATTTTAGTTGGTTTGCATATAGGGCTTATGACTCTGTTGCTAGGATGCGCAACTGTAGCTCCTACAAAAAGCGGACTAGAACTTCAAGCTATACAGTCAAAATCATTCGACGCCGACAAAGCAACCGCATTCGCATCTGTCCTGACGGTATTTCAAGATCTAGGGTACATTGTCGAATCGGCGGATAAGGATACTGGATTTATAACTGCCAAAAGTCCGACAAAATCTGGTTTTATGCTTTTTGTTGGGCCAACACGCACATTTACTAAAGCAACAGCGTTCATAGAGTCGCATGGCGATATGAATTCACGTATCAGATTAAATTTCGTTGAGTCCAGAACTGCATCTGGTGCGTATGGGCAGCAACACGGAGAGGACTCTGCAATAGACGATGCTAAAATATATGAAAATGCTTTCGCGAAAATTCGGGAAGCTATATTCATAAGAAATGCTACCAAGTAGATTCTACGCAACGCACACGATCCCAATTGTCGGATGTATTTACTTCAACTGGGATCTAGCCTCATATCTTGAGCCGCCGAGCGCGGCAGCATCTTCTATGCCGATGAAGCGCCGGGCAAGTGCGTCGTCAAGACCTCCACCGAAGTGGAGAAGGAACTCTCCTTTATCCTCGAAGCCGGCGAAACCAAATACGTCAAAACTTCGGTCTCGCTCGGTTTCATGGTGGGGCGCATCCAGCCCGAACCGGTTAACCCCGAGCAGGGAGCCAACGAGATATCAGAGCTGCACTATACCGGCGGTCCCAAACCGTAAGCCTGCTGTCCATCGCAAAGGGCCCCGTAGAACGGGGCTCTTCGCCCGTCCTCACCCATCGATTCACTGCTCGCGTAATCCGCATCGCCATCGAAAGCGCCCGTAGTCAGCTCAATTCAAAACACAGGATGCGGGCCCTTTAGGTTCGCCCTGCGTTCTTGAATGCTCTTGGATTCCGGGATTGGGAGCGTCTATCCTTTTTAAGGAACTTCTGATTAAGTCTGTTTGGATGAGAGTGTTGTTCAGAAGCACCGAGCTCAAGGCGAAAAGTGCAGGTAATAGCCCGCTATTGCCAAGCTTTCCAACACCGAAATCGTCGCTTCCGGGCAACAGAATCACTGAACACGACTTGATCAGAGGTTCCTTGATATTCGCTCAGATGAACACCTCGGTCGTGATTGTTGCCCTGGTTTCAGAGGTCGGGCCTGTGCAATTTTCTCGGCATGGCCAGGTTGCCGGCGGAGATAGTTGAACCCGCGCATCCCTGTCCACGACTAGTTGATTACTGGTTTATCGCGCGCAAACAGAGAAGGAGGAGTCGATGAAGCGAATGGCATTCATGATGGTACTGGTCACCGGATTGGTCTTCCCTCCGGGGGCTTCCAAGGCCATCGCCGCGGAATCCTATCCATTGGTCTGTCGCGGTGGCGGCGCAATGACGACGAGTTACACAATTTGGCGTGGAGGGGAACAGGCGTTTCGCATCCGCTTCGCCAAGGCACGGCAGGGGGCTGGCGCCCGTCAACCTGCCCCGGGTGAATGCGCCTGGGTGGATCGCCCGCTAAACAATAACGAACCGGCCTATCTGGAGTTCTATACCGAACGGGGTTTTCGGGGCATCGATCTGGAGATGCAAGGCAGTAACCTCGTGGCGAAAAGCTACGGTCACGAGGTTGTCCGCTACCTGTCTCAGGCAATTGGCAAGCAGCAGCTTTTTTACGTTCGTGCGTTTAATGAAAGAGGTAAAAATCGACTCCGCATCACTCGCACTGGTCCGTAGTATAGCGGTCAACCAACAGCTGTCGAGTGGAAAACCTGCCACAGCCCGACCGTTGCGCTTCGAACTTGAATTTACCTCCATTACTCGTGCTCGCGTTGCTACGCCTTAACTTGCTGCGATGCGCTCCAGCACCACAAAGGCATAGGGGCAGGGATTGCGTTCGTCCGGCGCGTGGTCGTCGCGTTCGACCTCGCGCCACTCGCTGGCGCTCCATTGGGGAAACCATGCATCACCCTGGAACTCGGCATCGATGAAGGTGAGGTATAAACGATCCGCTTGTGGCAACAGTTGCGCATAGAAACTGGCACCGCCGATCACCATCGCCTCCTCGACATCGGCAACAGCCGCGAGCGCGGACTCGATGGAGTGCACCACTTCGCAGCCGGGTGCGGTGTAACCGGCGTCGCGGGTGATGACGATGTTGCGTCGACCCGGCAATGGCTTGCCGATGGATTCGTAGGTGAGGCGCCCCATGAGTATCGGTTTGCCCATCGTTATTGTCTTGAAGTGCTGCAGATCGGCGGGCAGATGCCACGGCAGTTGATTGTCGTGACCGATGACCCGTCCCCGGCTCATCGCCGCGATGAGCGACAGTGTCGTCATACTGCCACCGCCGCCTTGATGTGGGGATGGCTCTGATAACCCACCAGCTCGAAATCGTCGTAGGTGAAGTCGAACAGCGAGGTGATCGCCGGATTGAGCTTCATGGTGGGCAGCGGATAGGGCGTGCGACCCAACTGTTCGCGGGCCTGTTCCAAGTGGTTGTTGTAGAGATGGGCATCGCCGAAGGTATGGATGAACTCGCCCGGCTGGAGTCCGGTGACCTGCGCCATCATCAGCGTCAGCAGCGCGTAGCTGGCGATGTTGAACGGCACACCGAGAAAGGTATCGGCGCTGCGCTGGTAGAGCTGGCAGGAGAGCCGGCCCTCGGCGACGTAGAACTGGAAAAAGCTGTGACACGCGGCCAGCGCCATGCGCCCGTTGCGCACGTTCTCCTGCGGGCTCACCGACTCGTCGGGCAGATCCGCCACGTTCCACGCCGAGACGATGATGCGGCGGCTGTTGGGATTGGTCTTCAGGGTCTCCACCACTTCGCTGATCTGGTCGATGTGGCGGCCGTCGGGCGCCGGCCACGAGCGCCACTGGTAACCGTATAGCGGGCCCAAACCACCCTGCTCGTCGGCCCACTCGTCCCAGATGCTGACGCCGTTCTCTTTGAGGTAAGCGATATTGGTATCACCCTGCAGGAACCACAGCAGTTCGTGGAGGATGGAGCGCAGGTGCAGTTTCTTGGTGGTCACCAGCGGGAAACCCTGCGCCAGATCGAAGCGCATCTGATGGCCGAACACGCTCAGGGTGCCGGTGCCCGTGCGGTCGCCCTTCTGCACGCCGGTCTCCATGATGCGGCGCATGAGATCGAGGTATTGCTGCATGATTCAGTGCCTTCCGGTACAAATAACCTAAACATCCAACGCGGAGACGCAAAGACGCGTAGGCGTTGGACTTTGTATTTGTGATCTCACACCACGGCCCGCTCCCGCCGATAGGCCAGCGCCAGCAACACCACGCCAACCAGGATCAGCGGCAGCGACAGCAACTGCCCCATGGTCACCCAGCCGAACGCGAGGTAGCCGAGGTGCGCGTCGGGCTCGCGCACGAACTCGACGGCAAAGCGAAACACGCCGTAGCCCAACGCGAACAATCCCGAGGCCGCCATGGTCGGGCGCGGTTTGGTGGTGAAGAGCCAGACGACGGCGAACAGCACCAGGCCCTCCAACGCCGCTTCGTAGAGCTGCGACGGATGACGTGGCACACCCAACGCATCGTGGGGAAAGACCACGCCCCAACCGCCACCGGTGGGTCCGCCCCACAGCTCGCCGTTAATGAAATTGCCCAGCCGCCCCGCTCCCAATCCCAGCGGCACCAGCGGAGCGATGAAATCCACGACCTGCCAGAAACCTTTCCGATGCCGACGCCCATAGAGCCAGGCCGCAATCAGTGCGCCGATCAAGCCGCCGTGAAAGGACATGCCGCCGCGCCAGATGTAGAAGATCTCCAGCGGATTATCGAGAAACGCGGCGAGATTGTAGAAGAGGGTGTAACCCAGGCGCCCGCCCAACACCGCGCCGAGTGCAAAGTAGAAGACCAGATCGCCGATCTGCTCGGGTTTCCACCCCGATCCGGGCTTGGCTGCCCGCACTCGGCCCAGCCACCACCCCAGGGCGAAGGCCACCAGGTACATCACGCCGTACCAGTGCACCTTGAGCGGACCGAGTTGAATCAGAACGGGATCGAGATCGTGGTAGTACATGGGTGCCATAGTGTACCTGTAGGAGCGAATTTATTCGCGATCTGCAGCCCGATTCGCCCACGGCATTCGCGGTTGAAACCGCTCCTACTAGCAGTTCCTCACCACGCGCCCGGCAGCACGCGGGCGAGCACTGCCTTGAGATAGGCGGTCTCGCGAATCGCCGGGTGGATGGGGTGATCGGGCGCCTGATAACCGTGTTCCAGCACCTGCAGGCCGCGATCGAGATGCCGCGCGCCGCGCAGCATCAACTCGACCAGTTTGTCGCGTTCCAGATGGTAGGAGCAGGAGGCCGAGAACAGCAGTCCGCCAGGCTCGATCAACTGCAGAGCCGCCTGGTTGAGGCGCCGGTAGGCCTCCTCCCCCGCCTTCTGATCCTTGCGGCGTTTGATGAACGCCGGCGGATCGAGCACGACGATATCGAAGCGCTGCTGTTCGTGACGCAGGTGCGCGAGCACATCGAAGGCGTCGCCCTTGAGGAACTCGCAGCGCTCCACCACACCGTTGCGCTCGGCGTTGTCGCCGGCCAGTTCCAGTGCCGCCTGCGAGGCATCGACGCAAATCACCTGTCGGGCGCCGGCCACCGCTGCCTGGATGCCCCACCCGCCCGCATAACTGAACAGATCCAGCACCCGCGCCCCTTGCGCATGACGCGCCAGGCGCGCCCGGTTCTCGCGATGGTCAAAGAACCAGCCGGTCTTCTGGCCGGTACCGGGATCGGTTTGAAAGCGGCACCCGTTCTCCTGCACCTCCACCTGCGCCGGGAAATCCCCCAGTGCTGTCTGTACATAACGATCCAGCCCTTCCAGTTCGCGGATGGCGCTGTCGTTGCGCCATAAAAGGGCGGTGGGTTTGATCACCTGGGTCAGCGCCTCGACCACGGCGTCGCGCGCACGCTCCATGCCTGCGGTGGTGATCTGCGCCACCAGATGGTCGCCAAAGCGATCCACCACCAGCCCCGGCAGGCCGTCTGATTCGCCGAACACCAGGCGGTGGAAAGGCTCCGGGTAGTAGCGCTGACGCAGCGCCAAGGCGGTCTCCAGCCGCTCGGCGATCAGCACGGTATCCAGTGTCCGTTGCGGATCGCGACTTATCAAGCGAGCGCTGATCAGTGAGTGAGGATTCACATAACCGCTTCCCACCGGCTTGCCGTTGGCTGCCTCTATGAGCACCGGGTCGCCGGGCTGAAACCCCTTCAGCGGCGTTTTCTCGATATCCACCTCGTTGCTGAACACCCAGCAATGTCCCGCGCGCAGGCGGCGCTCTTCGCCGCGCTTGAGACTCAGGGTAGGCAGGGCAGCGGATTTCGGTTTCTTGGCGGTCATGGGGTGGGTCCGGGCAGGTCGTCGGCGCACAGCTTACGGGTTCAAGGGGGAAAGGCAAGGATTGAACCCTTATCGCGCCAGAACGCAGGGCGGCACAGAGCGGGCCGCGTCACTTGCAGACCTCTTCCAGAGGCATGACACACTCTACATACTGGTTGCTTTGGCGATCTTTGCGTCTTGACGCGAGACTCAGCGCAATTCAGGCGGCTTGAACTCCCCTCATCAACGCCTAAGCTGTTAACCTAGTTAAACACTCAACTTTATCGATGCCCTTATGACCACGCATAGCCCCAACCGCCTCGCTCGGGAGACCAGCCCCTACCTGCTGCAACATGCCGATAACCCGGTCGATTGGTACGCCTGGAACGACGAGGCGTTGCAGAAGGCCCGTGACGAGGACAAACCGATCCTGCTGTCGGTCGGCTACTCGGCCTGCCACTGGTGCCACGTGATGGCCCACGAATCCTTCGAGGACCCCGAGATCGCAGAGCTGATGAACGAGCACTTCGTCAATATCAAGGTCGATCGCGAAGAGCGCCCCGATCTGGACAAGATCTACCAGCTTGCGCATCAACTGCTCACCCAGCGCCCCGGCGGCTGGCCGCTCACTATCTTCATGAGCCCCACCGACCACACCCCCTTCTACGCCGGCACCTACCTCCCGAAAACACCGCGCTACGGCATGGCAAGCTTCCCCGAAGTGATCCATGGCGTGGCGGGCTTCTATCGCGAACACCGCGACGAGGTCGAGAAACAGAACGCCTCGGTGCGCCAGGTGCTGACCAGCCTGCACCGCCAGCACACCCCCGCGCAAGTGATCGATGCCGCACCACTGACGCAGACGCGCAGCGAGTTGGAGCAGAGTTACGACGAGGTGCAGGGCGGCTTCGGCGGCGCCCCCAAGTTCCCGCAGCCCACGGCGCTGGAGCGCCTGCTGGAGCACTGGGCCGAGTCACGCACCAGCGGCCAGCCCGACCTGCACGCCCTCGCCATGGTCACCCACACCCTCACTCGCATGGCACTCGGCGGACTGCAGGATCAACTGGGCGGCGGCTTCTACCGCTACTCAGTGGACGAGCGCTGGATGATCCCGCACTTCGAAAAGATGCTCTACGACAACGGCCCGCTGCTGCACCTCTACGCCTGCGCCGCGCAAGCTACGGGCGATCCCCTGTTCGCGGACACCGCGCACGGCATCGGCGCATGGGCGCTGCGCGAGATGCGCTCGCCGGAGGGGGCCTTCTACGCCACGCTGGATGCCGACTCCGAGAGCCACGAAGGGCTCTTCTACGTCTGGACCCACGAGGCGCTGCGCGACATTCTCGACGACGATCACTACGCACTCGCCATCACCGCCTGGGGGCTGGACCAGAAGGCCAACTTCGAAGGGCGCTGGCACCTCTTCGTCGCGGCGTCTCCTGCGGAGCTGGCCGCCAGGTTTGCGTTACCCGAGGAGACGATCGTCCAGCGGCTGGCCGCCGCGCGTGACCGCCTCTTCCAGGCCCGCGAAACGCGGGTGCGTCCGCACCGCGACGAGAAGATCCTCACCGGTTGGAACGGGCTGATGATCAAGGGCCTGGCAAGCGCCGGGCGGCGTCTCGGCGAGCCGCACCTTGTCGACGCTGCGAATCGAGCGCTGGCCTTCATCCGCGAGCACTTGTGGCACGAGGCAAGACTGCTGGCCGGTTGCAAGGATGGCCGTGCTTCCCTCCCCGCCTACCTCGACGACTACGCCTTCCTCCTCGATGGGATCCTCGAACTGCTGCAGGCACGCTGGCGCAGCGAGGATCTCGAATTCGCCGTCCAGCTCGCCGACGCGCTGTTGGCGCACTTCGAAGACCCCGAACAAGGCGGATTCTTCTTCACTGCTGACGACCACGAAGCGCTGCTCTACCGCCCCAAACCTTATGGCGACGACGCCACGCCGGCGGGCAACGGCATCGCTGCCCATGCGCTGCAGCGTCTCGGACACCTGCTGGGTGACCCGCGCTACATCGCCGCCGCCGAGCGCACCCTCAAGGCCGCCGCTCAGGCCATGGAGCAGGCGCCCTCTTGGCACAACGCTTTGTTGCGCGCCCTTGCCGAGGAGCTGGTGCCACCGCAGTTGGTGATCCTGGTGGGTGACGAGGAGACGCTCGGTGACTGGTTGAAGCACTGTACCGCCGGCTACCAACCCCACCGCATGGTGTTCACCCTGTCCGGGGCCGCGGCGGAGGTGCCACCCGCCCTGCAGCACTATCGCCGCGTCTTCGAACCAATCACCGCCTATGTCTGCAACGGAACACAATGCTCGGCCCCCGTGGGCGATCTGGAGGAGTTCGCCAGACTGCTCGGGTAGGCATCAGTAGCATCGGCTGGGCAATCACGTAGAACCTTGGGATGAACTGCGTTCTTCACCATTCACTTTAGACTCATATGGTTTATCATCGCTGTTGCTGTTCTAATGTGTCACGTTTCAACGCAGAGGTGATCGTACCCCTGCAATCAAGCCTACGGCTTCATCGAGCATGGTTTGGGCGAAGCGCATGTTTCATTGGACTAGTGATGGCATCGATATCCGCGCCCTGCGTTGGATCAGCCTGACCGGCCTGGTAATAGTCGCACCATTTGCCATCATCCATGGCTTACGGGGTGAATGGCTGCTGCTCGCCAGTACCGGCGGGTTCACGTTGGTCTTGATTGTCGTCGCCTGGCAGGTCTGGAAGCCCGCGGGACGGATCGCGCCGAACACCCTCCTGGCCGGAGTCGCCCTCGCGAACATCTCAACGGTCATCGCCGCGATACAAGTGCCTGGCGGAGGCATCTATTGGTGCTTCGCCGCGACGGGTGGGAATGGTTTCGTACTTGGACCCCGGGTCGGTCTTATCTTCAACAGCACGCTGGGTCTCGCAATGCTCGCCACGGTCTCCACCTCGGCGGAGACGGGCGAACTCGTTCGTTTTGGCGCCAGCTTCATATTGCTCAGCACCTTTGTGTATATCTTTTCGATGCGCGTCCATCAGAAGCAGCACGAACTTCAGCGGCTGACTCAGATTGATCCTCTAACCGGTGTGGGCAATCGCCGTTCGTTGGAAAAGGCGTTGCAGAGCGAACTCGCCAAGGCGCGGCGTTACGGCTACACCGCGTCGCTGGTCAGTATCGATCTGGACCACTTCAAGGCGATCAACGATACCCACGGCCATGCGATGGGCGATCGCTTTCTGATCGATTTCGCGCACATGGTCGAAAACCGGGTACGGGATTCAGACCTTGTGTTCCGCATGGGCGGCGAAGAGTTTTTGATACTTGCGCCCGCGACAAGTGCCGCGGGCGCATACGAACTGGCGGAGGACCTGCGCACCGGCATGCCCTCGACCCCCCTAGCCGAACTGACAGGTCACACGTTCTCCGCCGGGATATCCGAATTGCGGCTGGACGATACTGCGGCTGGCTGGCTGAGTCGCGCCGACCAAGCCTTGTACCGCGCCAAAGAGAGCGGGCGCAACCGGGTGACTATGAATCTCCCGTCAGACAATACCAGTGCTGCGGCCCTTGGAAACGCGTAATCCCAGCACGCTGTCACACCCATCCACCCCGCGCTGAATACGCCTAATCACTGTCTGCCGTCATAGTATCGGCGGTAGGTATGGCCGCGGGCGCGCGGTCCAGGGCACTGGCTGCCTGCAGCCAACCGCGAATCGCATCATCAACCTCCATTTGCGGCCAGCGGCGTTCGACCTCGTGGACGACGGCACTCACTTGGTAGCTGAGCTCGCCGACCAGGTGTTCCATCTCCGCCAGTCCCGCTGCATCGTCGCCTAAAAGAGCGACCGTATCGACAGTGGACTCGGAACTCAACCCGATGCGGCTGGCCAGTTGGCGCAGCGCATCAAGCTGTTCGGCGACGAAATTGGCAGTCGGCGTGCTCGGCCAGTTTGCCGGCAGCTGAAGTACGCCACCCAACGTGGCAAGATGCGACCGCAGAGCATCGGCGGTGATGGCATGATCGGCACTCTCGCCGTCGGATTGACCGCACCCCTGACGCAAGATCACCTCGATAAAGGGCGTTACCCGCTCCTGTCCGAAGCGTTCCATATTGAGTTTGAGCATTGCCGCCATGCGTTGCGGATCGGGGCGCGAGCGGGTGCGCTCGAGCATGACCACCACCAGTTCGGTCACCGCCAACATCAATCCCATGGAGTTAACCGCTGCACCGCGCAGGCCGCGAGGGTAGCCGCTGCCATCGAGCCGCTCATGATGATCCAGCACCGCCGAACTGATGCGGGGATGGTATTGAGAAAAAGACTTGAGAATCAAATACGCGACGTAGGGATGAGTATAGATTTGCCGGCGCTCGGCCTGCGAGAGCGGACGGGGGGCGGCAAACAGCTGCGGATCGATGTGCAGCTCGCCAAGATCGTGGAACAGCCCTGCGCTGGCAAGCTCCACCAGTTCGCCGTCGCCCAGGCCCAGATGATCCCCGAGAAACACGCTGGCCAATGCCACGCGCAACAGATGTTTGAACTTTTCCGGCGCCCGTTCGTGGCAGACGGTGAGTTTGAACGAGAGCGCCTCGTTGAGCGCCACCGCGCCCAGCACCCGCATTGGCTCCTGATGCGGCGTCATTTCTATGATCTGCGCCAGGCAGGGTTCGCGATCCAACAGTGACTTGGCCTCGTGCAGCAGTGTCGTGACGGTTACCGGATTATCGACATTCAGCGAACTGTCCAGCGGCTTGAGCAGCTTGTGGCGTACCAGCTTGTCATAGAGTTCACGGTTGATCGACGCGCCGGCCCGCACCAGCCGCATGCCGTCAGCATTCTCGATATGCTCGCTGGCCATCACTGTTCGCCGGTCGCCCAGAGCGGTGACCTGACGCACATAGTGGGCATCGTCGGGAAGTGTTTCTGCCAGCTTCTCCATCGCCTCCCCTTGCCTCTGCCCGTGCTCGTTTGGGTCTCCCCCCAATCTCAAGGATATCCGTAGATTGCGGCACTTCGCCATCCCCTTCATGCCTTGGGGTCGCGGCCGCGCCGCGCCGCGCCCTTGCCGAATCTGCCGCGGATGGCATCCACCACGCCGTCGAGTTGACTGTCGCGCCGGCGCTGCTCCTCAGCGAACAGGTCGGCCTGCTGCAGGTCACTTGCATCGAATCCGCTGACGCCGACACCGAGGAGTCGCACCGGCGGGCGCGGTACCGGGAGACGCGTGCGAAACAGGGTGCCCGCGGCGGCAATGATCTCGCGGCTGATGTCGGTCGGTTGCGCAAGCGTATGGGTGCGGGTCAACGTCGTAAAATCGGCGAAGCGGACCTTGATCTGAATCGTACGCCCAGCGAGCCCGGCGCGGCGCAGCCGCCACCCCACCTGCTCGGCGAGTTGCTGCAGCCAGGTATGGAGCACGGTGTCGTCGGTGAGGTCTTCGTTGAAGGTGGTTTCGTTGGAGATCGACTTGGCCTCGCTCTCCGGCACCACCGGCCGGTCGTCCTGACCGCGGGCAAGCAATCCCAGATGGCGCCCATGGCGGCCAAACAGGTGCTCTACGGCATCCAATGACAGGCGGCGCAGTTGAGCGATGGTGCAGATGGCGTGACGCTCCAGCTCACGCTGCATCGCCGGACCCACTCCCCACAGGCGCGAAACCGGCAGCGGATCGAGGAAATCGGTGACCTCTTCGGCTTTGATGATGCGCAAGCCGTCGGGTTTGTCGATATCGCTGGCGATCTTGGCGAGAAACTTGTTGGGCGCCACTCCCACCGAGGCGACCAGGCCAGTCTCGGCGCGGATCTCCTTTTTGAGCCGGACCCCGATGCCAGGCGCCGGGCCGAACAGCGTTTGACTGCCCGTCACGTCGAGAAACGCTTCGTCCAGAGAGAGGGGTTCCACCAGCGGCGTAAAGCGCTCGAAGATGTCGCGTATCTGTGCCGACATCTCTTCGTAGCGGCTCATGCGCGGCGGCAGGATCACCGCTGCCGGGCACAGGCGCACCGCCCGCGACATGGGCATCGCGGAGCGCACTCCATACCGGCGCGCGACATAGCTCGCCGCCGCCACGACCCCGCGCGCCTCGGGTCGGCCGCCGACCACCACCGGCATGCCGGCGAGGCTGGGATCGTCGAGCACCTCCACGGATGCATAGAACGCATCCATATCCACGTGCAGGATGGCACGCCCAGGCCAGGCCGCGTGATCCACATTCGGGTTGCTGTCAGTCACTGCAAACCAGCACTTTGAGAAAGGCACCGTGCCCCACGGTAACTATCCTACGACGATGTGGCGGGCGAGTGTAACAACAGGCGCCGCCCCTCTGCGTCCCCTTTCAACCACCGCGCTCATCTACCAACGCAGCGCATCGGTGGGAACTGTCCCCAGACCTGGGATACGGGGCCCCATGGCACAACCTGCGCCACTTCTCGCTCAGCCAACCGTAGATCCGGCCTCAGCTTTCTGGGGCTGTACCCCCTCAGAACGGGGCGTTTTAACCAACACCACAAACGTCTACAATCACGAGCCATTTTTTCAAACATTTCTCAGAGATGGATTGTCGCCGTGAATAGCCGTTACATCGCATCCTTACCGCTACTCTTCTCGCTGCTGGTTCCGTTTCCGCTCCACGCCGCCCCCACCATGGATTTCACCAACGCCGACATGCTCAACGGTGAGGAGATCAACGAGGTCTGTGCGGGTTGCCACGGGGCCCTGGGCGAGGGAGGCAAGGAGGGCACGTATCCGCGCTTGGCCGGATTGCCGGCAGCTTACATCGCCAAGGAGATGTTGCGCTTTCGTGACCGCTCGCGTCCAAACATGCCGATGGCGGAGCACGTTGACCATCGTCAGATGCCCGACAACGACATCCGCGACATCTCCGCGTTCCTGGCAAATATCCAGCTGCTCTCCCAGCTACCACCTCTCAAGGAGGGCGAGGAGTTCGATGCCCACGAACGGCTGCAGCTCACCAAACGCTTTCTGAATATCGCCCGCGTCGAAGGCGATCATGAATCCGGACGCAAGATCTACAACAAAGAGTGCAAATCGTGCCATGGCAAGGATGGCGAAGGGAAAGAGAGTCAAGCGGTTCCGATGCTGGCAGGACAGTACACGACCTACCTTGAGCGCAGCATCAAGAAGTACATCGAAAAGATTCGCATTCACGATGAGCACGCACCGGAGGAGAAGTTTCTCTCCCTGTTCACGCCCCAGGAGTTGAGCGATGTGCTTGCCTACCTGTCCACCGTCGACGACTGATTAGCCGCAAAAAAAAGGCACCGCGTCACCGCGGTGCCTTTGCTGGGCCCAGGATTGGGGCTCAGTGCATCTTTTTGCCGTGCCCCATCCCCTCACCCATCTTCATTCCCTCCATCACCTTTTTCACCGGCGCCATCACCATGGTCTCGCTGCCATCCTCAAAGACCAGTGTAAAGCCTACCTCCTGCCCTTCCTTGAGCTCGCTGACGAGGTTGATGAACATCACGTGCAGATCCCCGGGTTTCAGTACCGTCTCGCCACCGGCGGGTATTTCGATCTTTTCGATAGGGCGCATCTTCATCATGCCGCCTTCCATGCGGTGGGTGTGCAGTTCGACATGCTGGCTCGCGCTGCTGCGCCCGGAAACAACTGCGTGCGCCGAAGAGCCGCTGTTCTTCAGCACCATAAAACCGCCCGTATTGGGGGTTCCCGGCGGAACCGCGCGCACATAGGGAGCCTCGACACGAACCTCCTGTGCTGCGTTTCCCGCCCATGCCGCTGCACCAAATTGGCCGACCATCGCGGCACCCAGTACCAATGCATTCCACTTTGTATTCACAGACAACTCCTTTCACGAGGTTTCAGAGAACAGTTCATCGGTCAGTGTTCAGTAGCGTTCGTATCGTCTCGACCATCAGTTCCGGTGCCACGGCGTGGGGCAGCGCAAACAGCAGATTTCCCTGCTGGTCTACCACATGGATATACGAGGAGTGATCCACCAGGTACCCGCCAGCGGTTTTTGCCACACCGATTTGATAGGAAGCGCCGTAACGCCGCGCCACGCCGGCAAGCTGTTCGGCGGTTCCCGTGACGCCCATGATTCGTGGGTGAAAGTAGCCGGTGTATTGCTTCAAGCGCTCCAGCGTGTCGCGGTCAGGATCGACACTGACGAATACCCCTTGCACCTGTGCCAGCTCCTCCTCGCTCATCTGACTGAAACCGGCGGCCATGATGGCGAGATTGGTCGGGCAGGCATCCGGGCAGAAGGTGTAGCCGAAGTAGATCAGCACCACCTTGCCGCGCAGGTCATCCAGAGTCACAGCGCCGTCGGCGGAATCAAGCGTAAAGGGACCACCCATGGCGGCGAGACGCAGATCGAGCGTCCCGGGGGGCAGATCCTGATCGGGCGCTGCGGAGGGCTGAGGCGGCTGTGGCTGCCAGAAGAACGCAGCCCACAGCAAAGCACCCGCCAGCAGTGCAATCAGCGCCATCAAACCGATGTGGAGACCTTTCGCTGCGCTCATCAGCGGTTCCAGGTCACCAGCTGGTAAGGGGCGGCGCGGATGCCTTCGGCGCTACGCACCAGCACTTGAATTGTCCAGTCCATGCGTTCACGGACGCAGATCGGCAAGATCGTGCTGCCGGTAAAACTTCCCGGCGCCTCCTCCACCAGCTCGGGCCGGTTGTAGCCCATGTTCATGCTGACACCCTGGATATCAACAGCGACCGACCATGGTTCGATGCCTTGCGTCTGCACGTGCAGCGCGATCGGTTCCATCATCTCCACCGGACGCGGTGTGATTGTGAACGTGACCGTCGCACCATCACCGAAGGCCAGCGTGCAGGGTCCCTGATGGAGATCGCAGTCGGGATTGTCTTGCGCGGTCTCGATCACCGTGGGATTGAGCACCGGCCATAGCTTGTAACCGACGACGGCCAGCAAACCCAGCACGAGCAGGGCGATAACGACGAGATACGATCGCGAGATTTTGTTCACTTCGAAGACAGCGCTGGATGAATTGACGACCGGAGCCAAGACTACGTGGGGTCAGGATCTCACAATCCGAGGCTTGCAGAGTACCCGTCAAATACCCCACGGGTGCGGCATATGACCCACTTTTCAGCAGACCGGCTCAGGGTAGGTCGGATCGGCGAAAGAGCCAGTAACCGACAGCCGCGCAGAGGGTCCCGACCGCCACCGGGTAGCCCATGGCCCAGACCATGTAACCGGTCTTACCGAAGTGATCGAGGATTACGTAGGCGGTCGGCCCGAGCAGCACCAGCTGCTGATCGAAGAGCATCATCGCGGCCGTGCGAAACACCTGCAGGGGATTCGCCAACGCCAGTGCCACCGCCGTCTCCGCGGGCAGCTGCTCGCGGATCATCACCCCGAGCAGGATGAGATCGAGGAACAGAATCAGGGTCAGCCACACCACGAAGGCCGCCCCCTGCGCCACATCGGCCGAACGTGCCACGGTCGAGATCAGCATCCCCAGTCCGAGAAAACACCAGGCCAATGCCAGCAACAGCCCGGTGTAGAAGAGAAACGGGGTCCAGGGCATCTCCGTTCCCTTGAGCATGCCCCACACCACCGCGCCGAGCATGGCGAGAAACACCGGAAGAAAAACCACGAAAAACCGGCCCAGCAGCTTGCCCCAAAACCAGGCCGCAAGTGGGGTCGGCAGCGATAGCAGATACTCGAACACCCCCGCTTCACGATCCCCCGCCACCGAACGCACTGTCGTAATCAGCACAAATATAGGCAATACCGCCATGCACAGCTGAATATAGGTCAGCAACAGCCGCGACAGCCCGGTAAACCCCATCACCCGCGACTCGGTCAGTCCCAGCAGAAACAGCACCACCACGATACCGCCGAAAACCAGCGAGTAGACGAAGAACCACCGGGCACGCAGCGATTCAACGATATCGGACCAAGCGGTTAGCCAGAGATAGTGCATGGCGAGATGATACTCAGTGGTTGTGGCCGGGGGGGGCGGTGGTGCCGGGTTCGCGCGCGCGTGCATCGGCACGGACATCGGCGCCATGCCTGTTGAACCGCTCCTCGATGGCCAGGACATGGGTCCGTGCATCGGTATAACGCATCGCCCCTTCGAGCGGGGTGTCCTGGGCGCCCAGCCCGTATTCCATGGGGGTCAGCTGACCACCAAGGAAATAGGCCGTGTGCGCATCGATCCAACGTCCGTCGCGGTGGTCGTTAACCCAGACTTCCGTGGATGCAGCCTCTTTCCAGGGCTTGTCCTCCAGCCAGATGACGGCGCAGCCCAGATCGTCAAACCGCATCACCCGCGATCGCCCACCGGGATCGGTGAACCGCACCTGCGCCGCGTGGCGTCGGTCACTCAGCACCATGCGGCAGCGCTCGCAGGCATCGCGATCCCATTTCACCTCGACCGGACCTGCTCCCGGATCACCCCCGCAACCGGCCAGAGGAGCGATGAACGCTGCCAGCAGTGTCGCCTGCAACAGTGCGCGACGCCGCATCAGACCTCCTCGCCACAGGCCAGCGCATCACGATCTGCCACGGTGCCCTGCTCATTCATCTGGATGCCGGCGAGCAGTCCCGCATAGCGCGACAGCACACCGAGAAAACGCAGGCGATCGGGACCGGCCACCTCGCCCTCCCATACCCGCCCCTCGTCGGCCAGACGAAAACCCCAGGGGGTGATCGCCTTGGCGAACGCCGCTTCAGCACGCACCAGGGTGATACGGCACCACAGCCGGCTGGTGAGATCGATTTCATCGGCAACCCGATCATCGAGTACCACCGCGCCCTGATCGAGTTCGATGACGCGATTGACCAGCGAGGCCACCTCGTCGAGCCGATGGCTGGAGATCAGCATTACGACGTGATCCTGCTTCTCCGCCAGCAGTTCAAAGAAGATCGCCCGCGCCTCGGGATCGAGATTGGCAGCGGGTTCATCCATCACCAGCAGGTCGGTTTCGCGGCCCAGGGCGATGGCAATCAGCAGCTTCTGTTTCTGGCCGCCGGAAAGTTTCACAAACGACTGACGCTTCACCTGCCCGGTGTCGAGCCCGAGTCGCTGCGCGACGATGTGAATTGGCTGCTCATCGACTTTGCAGACGCTGGCAGCAAAGCGTATCAGCTGTCCCACCGGCATCTTCAACGGTGGCGGCAGTTGTGGCACGAATCCCACGCGCGACAGCACCTTCTCGCGCTCGCTGCGCGGGTCGAGCCCATCGACCAAGACCTCGCCCTGACAGGTGTATTCGCCCAGCAGGCAGCGGATCAGGGTGGTCTTGCCCGCGCCGTTGGAACCGACCAGCGCAACGCGATCCCCCGCCTTGATCACCAGGTTGACGCTTTTCAGCACCGCATGGCGGCGAAAGGTCTTGGTAATGTTCTGAAAGCGAATCATGATCTTGACCGGCTAGTCCCCGGGGCGTGCATCGCCACCAAAATACCCGCGGCATTGTCGCCGCATTGAGCCCGGGATTCCATCGCGAAGGCGTCCGTCGCGGCAGCTACTGGACTCAGGGCTGCTCGGTGGCAGTCACCCTGGCGCCGCCACCAAACTTGAACTCATACCGTAACGACCCACTGGGGCAGACATCGACGCACAGACCACAGCGCGTACAGTCGGCGCCGATCGGCACCTCCACGTCACGTGCCCGCCCTTTGATCACGGTGTCCAGCACGTGCGGTACCAGGCACACCTTACGGCATTCACCCTCATGCTGGCAGTTGACGAGGTTATAACGGATCCGCAGTGGGGAGGCCGCACCGACGAAACCGTAGGTCATACCGATCGGGCAGACGTAACGGCACCAGGCACGGCGCGAGGCGACAACCTCGAACAGCAAAAGCACGCCGACCCAGATCAATGCCAATCCCGGACCGTAGATAATGGCGCGACTGAGTATGCCGGTCGGCGACACCGACTCGAACACGGTATAACCCGACGCCAGGGTCAGCACCGCAAAGATCACGTAAAAGGCGGTGCGGGTACCGCGGTGAAAATCGATGCCCTTGATGATCTTCTTCTCCACCAGCTTGAGATGCAGCTTTTCCGCCAACTCGGCCACCAGATGGTAGGGACAGACCCAGGAGCAGAAGGTACGGCCACCGAGGAAAAACCAGAGGATGAAGACGGTCACCGTGCCGATCAGCAGATTGATCAGCACCTCCTTGAAGGCGAGCATCACCTGCAGCGCCGAGTTGAGATCGGCCATGTGGAATCCGGCAAAGCGTGAGGCGGTCAACGCTCCCTCGAGCAACTGAATATCCAGCGAGTACGAGAGCACGAAGAGCAGATTCACCGCCAGCAGCGTGGCCCAGCGGATATTGCGCCATTTGTTGGACTTGAGGCGTTGATGCTCCTCGGCCGCGGCCTTGGCATCGAAAACCTGGCCTTTTTTATAGAAATGGATCTCCTGGGCCTGGGGCGCGATCTCCTCATTGTCCGGTTTCCGGGGCTCGCGGCCCAGCAGTTCAGCGAGATGTTGCCCGATGTAGCACATGACAGGTCCCCAGGTCAGCTCTTGAGCACGCTGGCCATGTCGATGACGATGGCGGCGGGTTCGGTCGGACAGACCATTTCGCAGGCCCCGCAACCCACACAACCGTCGTAGACCACTGGCATGAAGCGGGCCATGCCGTCGCCACTGTCAACCGGCTCCAACCCGATGGCCCGTTTGGGCGGGCACTGATTGGGATCGCCCGACGGGGGTTTCCCCGCCTCACACTGATCGGCACGGATCTCGATGGGGCAGTGGACCACGCAAAGGTCGCAGACCTCCCTGTCGAAATCCTGACTGCGCACCGCCACCGGATTCCAGCGATCGACTTCGATGTAGCGAAACTTGCCGGTGAACTCCGGCCCGCGCACCTTGCCCTTGAAGCCTTTGCCGAGGAGCGCCAGGCACTTATCCGGTCGATCAAGGCGTGCGATGCCGATATCCACCTCGTGGGGATACGAGATCTCGTGGGTCAGTGCGCCGGTCGGGCAGGCGAGCACGCACTGCAGTCCATCGCAGGAGAAATCACAAGCCTGGTCGCGAGCGTGAATATAGGGGGCACCAACACCAAAACCCTGATCGAGGTCATCGAGAAAGATCGCCTCCACCGGACAGACCTGCACGCACTGACCGCACTTGATGCAGGCAGCGAGAAACTCCTGCTCCAACAATGCGCCCGGTGGACGCAGGCGTGGTTTCCAGCCGCGGGCCACGGGCATGTAGCCCAGCGCCGCCATCCCCACAACGCCCACCGTCAGCGCGACGGAACGCAGGAAACGCCGCCGCGCCTGTTGGGCGCGCTTCCTGGAGACAGGCAGCATCTCTGTGGGTTTGTCCTTCTTGCTCATACTTCAAGCTCAACGATAAGTGACAACGAGACTCAATTGATGGTGGTCATGCGCGGTGCGGTATCGCGCAGCATCAGACGTGGCGCGCTGAAAGGCGCCAGGCGCTCCAGAAAATCAATCATCTCCAGCATCGGGGCGCCTTTGAAAAACTGCGTGGCCGGCACATCCATCCACATGCGATCGGCATAGGCATAGAGCTCGTAGGGTGTATCGCCTACGCCATTGCGATCACGATCAAAACCCTCGTAGTCCTCCCAGTAATTGCCCTGCCAGATATTACGCGCGGCACTGCCGCCGCTGCCGGCCGCCACCTGTGTGAGATTACCCTTGAAGGTATTGGATTCGAAGACGTTGCCGGGCCAGTCGCTGAGAAAGCGCACACCTACACCGTTGAAACCCACCAGATTATTGCGAAAGATATTGGTGGTATCCGGTTCGTAGGGCGAGACGTCGAGATAGAACCCCGTCCCGCAGTAAAGAACCTGATTACCCTCCAGCAGAAGATTGGAGCTCTCCTTGAATCCGATTCCCACGCCGGTAGGACCCGCCGCATGGGCAATGAAGTTATTCCTGAACACCATGCCGTTGCTGTACATGACGAAGATGCCCACCTGATTGCCGATGAACTTGTTATCGAGCACTTCATTGCGGTTGGAGTACATGAAGTGCAACGAGTAGCGCCCGCCGGAGGATTCGTTGCGGGCTATCACGTTATCCGCGGAATACCAGACCACCATATCGCGTGAACTCTCGATGATGTTGTCGGTGATCTTGTTGTTGAAACTGTACCAGAGGCGTATCGCATCACCACGCAGCCCCACCTCGGTGGGTTTGGAACTGATGCGATTGCGCCGCACGATGTTGTTTTCCGATTGCTGCAGATCGATTCCAAACAAGGTGTTGTCGATAACCGAGTCCTTGATGACGTTAAAACGCCCACGCACCTGTACCCCGGCATCGAGATCGTTATGGGATTCACCCGAATTGGTGAGACGCAAGCCCTTGAGGGTGGCACCGTCGGTGTCAAGGACGATGACCGATCCTTTGCCTCCGGCGTCGATCGTCACCTGCCCGCGCCCATCGATGGTGAGAGGCTTTTGAATATGGACTGGACCTGCGTAAACGCCTGGCTCCGGAACAAGGGGCAGGGCGGGGTCAGCGTTATCCACCAGGATCTGAAACGAGGGTAACGCCGCGAAGGCATTCCCCGCTAAAAGCCAACCTGTGGTGCCAATCACCGCTACCAAGCTCCGGCACACCGCTCGCCTGACTTCCCGCGGGGGCCGCACGACCATGACGCGACTCAGCTTGCCCCTTCAGGCTGCTTGCGACGCAACAGCGCGGCCAACCCTGTTACCAATGAGAGCAGTAACATGACGCCGAATCCGTAGTGCGGATAGGAGTGAGTGGAAAACTGCGCCACCTTGCCCTGGCCGAATACGGTGGGCATGAACGCCTTCACGGTAAAGGCACCCATTTCATTGAGATTATGCCCAAACCACCATAACCATCCGGCGTAGTCGATGAGAAAAAAGACCGGTAACGCCATCGGCACCAGCACCAGCAACCAGCTGAAAGGACGCCACATCCAGGTACCCACCACCAGCGCCACCATCGCTGTGATCAGGCTCCAGAACACCACCGAGGAGACCGCCTTCAAGGTGGCGACCATTGGCGCGATCTCTTCGGGGTTGTTGAAGTAACGGCCCAGGGTCTTCTCGTAATGCCAGACCACCAGTTGCGATCCGCTGCCATCCCAGGTGACATCGCGCCCGCGGCGTTCCTGGTCTTTCTCGAAGGTGATTCTCAGATGCTCGATGTAGGCCTGTTTGCCACGGGCCTGGGGGCTCTGGCTCGGCGCCTCGCCCTCCACCCCGCTCGCCCTCAGTGATTCACGCAACCGCTCGATGACCGCCTCCGATGAAGAGAGTTGGTCAGGGCCGCTGTCCGAATCTCCTGCGTCCTGATCGAGCGCGGTGACCATGGCCTTCAGATAACCTTCGCTCTGGTACTTCAAGCCATCTTCGGTGTGAAAGGTAAGAAACATCCAACCCGCGATCACAACCGAGCCGACCGCCAACGTCGCCACCCGCATCGTACGCTTGCGCACCGCAAAACCGATCACCATCACCCCGAGCAACGAAACCAGATAGGGTGAAAACGCACGCTCGATCGGCGCGCCCGCCGCAATCGGGTACATCCCCACGTAATGGTTGATGGTGTCCATCTCATGGACACAATCCAGCGCGACATCCTCCTGGATCTGACGCCCCTCCTGCTTCTTGCAGCCGTTAAAGACACCGTTCATGTGAAAGTGGATGCGTATGCCATCCGGGAACGCCTCCGCTGGGTAGTTGGGTGCCTTCAGCGAAACCCACCACACCGGCGAGAAGTAGATGACCATGAGCAGCAGCACCGCGACCCCGCACAAGGCGGCGATGAGAATGTTCTTGCTACTGTTGTTGGCTCTGTTCATGGGTAGTGATGCCTTGCCCGACGATTATGGTCGACCCAGAAATCGGTCGGAATTGCCATGCGGTGCAGGGTACTGCGGGGCGCCGCTCCGCCCCGCAGTACCAGCGCTATGTGTAACGTGAAGCTCTAGTCGAAATCAGGATTTCTCCAGTTGGCCGACGGCGCCAGATCTTCCTTGGGCACCTGGATCCAGGAAACATAGTTGATCACCTGCTTCATGTCGTCATCGCTGAACTCACTGATCTGCTTCACCATGTCCGGATTGGCATTGCGGCGTTTGCCGTCACGGATCCACTCGAACTGGCGCACCATGTACTTGTAGTGCTGACCCTCGATGCGCGGATAGAACTTGTCCGGTATGCCTTCACCCCTGTCACCGTGGCAACGGGTGCAGTTGTCCTTGTAGAGCTGCTCGCCCTTGGCATGCTCGGGCGTACCCGGCTTCCACGGACCTTTACCGTTTTCCGGGTTCATCTTCAGTTTCTGGATGTACTCGGTCACGTCGGCCAGCGCCTGCGCATCGCCGATGGATTCGGGCAGCGCGAAAGGATACATGGTCGGGTTGTCGCGATTACCGGCGCGGATATCGGCCATCTGCTTGATCAGCACGCCGCGGTGCTGGCCCGCCAGCTGTGGGAAAGTGCCGTCTTCGGTACCCCAGCCTTCGGGCAGGTGGCACGCGGAACAGACCTCGTAGACATCGAGTCCGTTTTCGATATCAGCTTGCAGGTGCAGCGCTTCGTCCTGTTCGCCACCACCCTCGTTCCAAGCCGCCCAACTCGCACCCGACAAAGCCAGCCCGCCGGCGACCAGCACGGTCATGACCCAATCACGTTTCAACATCTCAGCAACCTCCATCAAATCAAAAAAGGCCCTCTCCGGCCCACCAAAGTCCCCACTATCAATGGCTGTTATATTAGTACTTAATAATATACGAATCAATGTGCCCTATAATGACAAAGGCGGGGTGACCGAACCTTGATTCCCATCAAGGCTCAGCCACCCCGCCTTTTTCAGCTAGATCACTTCACGCCGGCCAACCATTTGGCAATCTCGGCAATCTCGGCATCGTTGACCAGGTGCATGACACCTTTCATGGCCGCGGACTGACCGTTGGCACGCGCACCGCTCTTGATATCCTTCATCTGCGCGACAAGATACTGCTCGTTCTGGCCCGAAATTTTGGGATAGATAGGCAGAATCGGCGCCTTGCCGTCAGCGCCATGGCAGGCGATACAGGTCTTGGACTTATACAACGCGGCGCCATCGGCCATCGCGCTGCCGCTGGCCATCAAAGCGCCCGCGATCATGCCTGCGGCCACGGCCTTGATAGTGAAATTTCGCATGTCAACTCCTCTCTTGTAGATAGAAAAGGGGGGGCCGAAAGCGCTCCCCCCCTGGTTACGAGCGTTACACCAACAGTTTACTTCACTTTCTTGGCGCCATTCTGTTCTAGATGGGTCTTGGCACGCAAACCGAGATCTGCGGTCTTGACCTGATACTGCCACCATTGGTTGGCCCAGAGCATAGCATTCTGCCAATCCTGCTGGGCAGCAGCGGCCTCGGATTTCTTCTTGGCCTCCTCGGCAAAGCCGAGCTGATCGGTGGCATCTTCCACCAAGGCGACGGCCGTCGGGAAGTCCTGATAGTTGTGGCTGGTGATGAAGCCGACCACCTGGTCGATGACCGCCTGGGTCTCGATATTGGTCTTCACCTGCTTGTCGTAGTCAACTTGGGTGTAGGACGTACCTTCCTGCATCATCACCTTCTCGGCCTTGTAGCCCTTGGGGGCGACCAGCAGGTAGCCCTGCATCTCCAGGTGGAGTGCCGAGCAGAACTCGGTGCAGTAGTAGGGGAATACGCCGGGCTTGTCCGCGATGAAGCGCGCGGTGGCCGTCTTGCCAGGCTCGAGCGAGAGCTGGACATTCTGGCCGCGCAATGCAAAGCCGTGCGTCTCGTCCTGTGCACGCTCGAGGTTGGTCAGGTGAATGATGATCTCGTCACCCTCTCGCGCCTCGATGATCTCCGGCGTGATATGCGAACGAATGACGGTACCGAACACCTCGACCTTGCCCGGCGTGGTCTCGGTCTTCTCACGACCGGCACGGGTACGGTAGGGCGAGCGCGCATCGGTACGGCTGTTCCAGCCAGACTTGTAACGCACGACGGGCTTCAGCTTGTCAGCCTTGATGGCCACAGCGTAGTGAGGTTCGCCCAGCGGCAGCGGCATATCGTAGAGCAGCTGCATCTTGTCGCCGCTGATGTCGATCAGCTGGTGGTTCTGCGGATGCAGCGGGCCCACCGGGGCGAAGCGGTCGATGGCCAGCTTATTCAGTGCCACCAGATATTTGCCGTCCGGTGAGACAGAATCGCCTTCCATGGTCATCAAGTGGCCGATATTGTAATGAATGGGCAGTTGATCCAGCACCTTGCCTTCGCAGTAATCCCACTTGGTGACCATGGAGTCGACGTAGATCGAGGTGTAGACCACGCACTTTTTGGAGTCGTACTGGGTATGCAGCGGGCCCAGACCGACAGCGACCTGCGTGTGCAGTGCATCCTTCATCGCAATGATCGGAATCCCGTAGGGATCCTTACCCTCGAACTTGCCGGCCTTGGCGGCGGCCATGATCTTCTCGAAGCTGTAGACCCAGGCATGGCTATCGAGCTTGCCCGAGACGATGATATGCGTGCCATCGGGGTTGACGTCGACGCCGTGCGGGCTCTTCGGCTCGGGCACCAGGTAGAGCATGCCCTCCTTCACCGCCACGTCGATCGGGATCACATCGTGACCGTTGATCTTCTTGGCCTTGCCGGCGGCAACCACCTCGACACCCTTCTTCCAGTTGATCACGTGCAGGAAGTCGGTGTCCTTGGAGGAGCAGCCCGCCTCGAACGGCGGACGACCGCGCTCGATACCACCCACGTAGCGCTCGGAACAGAAGGAGTTGGTGAACGACCATCCGTCGGATGGCCCTTTGCCGGCATCGGAGAGATCCTGGCTGTAGGGGGGCAACTCGACCGAGAATGAATTCTCGGGCTCGATACGGCCCTTCTCGTTGTTGAACTTCCAATACGTCACCGCGCCGCGGTACTTCTCATTGAACTGCTCCAGCGGTACGAACTCCTCGGCCAGCGGGCCGGCGTACTGGCTGGCTTCAATGACGTATTCGGTATTGGGGGTAACGAACGCGCCACCATGCTCGGACTTCATGATCGGATTGACGACGATCTGCTTGGTCTCGAAGTCGTGAAGATCGATCACGGCCAGGCGCGGATTGGCCTTGTCGTTGATGAACAGCCAGCGGCCATTGTAGTCACCATTGGTCTCGGAGAGCGCAGGGTGGTGGGTATCACCAAAGGCAATGTCCTTACCGAGCATTCTGCCCTGCGCCAGTACCGCCTTGGACTCCTCATCAAAGCCATAACCCTGCCACGGTTCGGGCGTAAAGACGCCGATATACTTCAAAATACGCATCGAGGGAATACCGTAGACGATCACCTGACCGCTCTGGCCGCCCGAGCTGAATACGATGTAGTCATCATGCTTGCCAGTCGGCGTATAGGTCTTCGCAGCGGCCAGCAGGTCCTTTTGAGTCAGCCCGCGCTCTTTCATGACCTGATCGAGCGTAGACTGCCCCCAGGCAGTCGATGCGACAGCCAGCCCCATACCGAGGCCGGCCAGCAGCGATGCCGTCCGTTTCAATTGCAGTTTCATTGTTGTTCCCCCTCTCGCGAAAAGCGGGTCGGTTACCGGAAAGGATAAGTCAGGGTAAAGGTGCCAATACACGTCACAACCCGCCTTGATTCAAATCAAGCTGGCTGTGTGATTTGCCACACCACAGCGTTTTATATAACACAACTCATTGGCAAGCTCGTTACCCCAACAGGGATAAGTTGCCTGGCGCAGAAGTAACCGAACGAATCAATCGGCTATAAGGACGGCTGGAATGCGGCGCGAAACCGACTCGTCACCGCAGGTCATCTTGCAGCACTTCGATGAACACACAATCGAGCACATCAAACACATCGCGGCCGACCTTTTCCATCACCTCCAGCGCAGCACGCAGCGCCATATAATCGGGATCCCGGTTTTGCGCCAACTTCGACGTTTTCCTGGTGCCGGTATGCACCGCGGCGTGGGGGCCTCCAACGCAGAGTGGCTGCGCGCGCTGGAGAGGAATTGCCGGCCCCCGCCTACGTGGTACCACTGTCCGAGACGGCAGTTATGATGATCCACGAAATCGAAAACCGGGGTGCGCTTGTTGACTGAAAGACAAGTGTCGACTTTCCGCATGACATGATCGATTTTTGCCAGACTCACAAACACCCGATCAGCCATCACCGACAACTGCTGATTGAAAGCACGCGTGGTTTTTTGAGGTAGGTTCTAAATTTTTCGGTAGCCGAGCCGGCTGTATTGAGAGCAGCTTTGGCAACACCCACCGATTCGGTGAGATTCGCCTGACTATCCGCGATTCCTCCTTTGACGTTCTCATTCTGAAAAGTCATCAGGTCATTCGGTTGCTGTTCTCGCCCGCCGGCCAAGGTCACCCTTTCAAGTTCTTCGCGCAAGGCCCGCACCTGATCTTCCAGCGCTTCGTTTTCCTCCTTGAGCAGATGATTCCGATCCCGCAACCGGGCGGTTTCGGTCTCCAGCGCGCGGTTGCCAAAAACCCATTACTGCTCCTCCGATGGATCACACTGGACCTGTCCGGCATTCATCACACGGAGTTTTTTTATCACAGCCTGCCTGGGATAACGGCACAGGCAACGTTTCCCCGAGCACGCTGCGACTGCCCCAAACAACACTGTCAATACCGCGGCGGACGTAACAGAGCCCCCAGCCCGATCACCACCGCAAACCAGAGCGTCGCCAGTCTGATGATCAACGTCGCGGTGGCCGCCTCCGCTGGCGTCGCACCATTCAGAACCAGCAGCAACGCCATGGTGACCTCGGCACTGCCTAGCCCTCCCGGCAGAAAACTCAATGCCCCCACCAGCATGGAGAAAGCGTAGATGAAGAAAGCGATCGGCAGGGGAACCGGTAAACCCATCTGCTGGAGTAGATAATGAAACGCCAGCGCTTCGGCACCCCAGGCGACCGCACCCAACAAGAGAGCGCTCGTCATAGGCCCTAATGCAAGGAGCCGGCTGGAATGACGCAGTGTGTGGAGGAAATGTTGGAGCAGCGTCACCACTCGCCCCGGTTCCCGCCTCGCGACGCGCTGTTCGAACCGGTCCAGCCACGGCTCCTGCTGCAGCACCCAGAGCACGGCCGGCAACACCAGCAACGCAACGATGACCAGAGGTTGCGCCGGAGGGTAGAACCAAAGCCCCGGAAGACAGAGCAGAACAACGGTAATCAGATCAGCGAACCGCTCGGCAAACAAAGCACCGACACTGACTGTATAGGGAACACCGCGTGGCTTGAGGAACACACCGCGCAGCGCCTCCCCTGCTTTGCCCGGTGTCGTTGTCAGTGCAAAACCGGTGAGATAGGCGTGCAGGCTGAAACCCCAGGGTACTGCGTGCTGCAAGCGCTGCAGATACCCGTGCCAGCGTTGAAAACGCAGCGCGTAATTGACCAGCGAGAGGCCGAGCAATACTGCAACATCGGGAAGGTCGATGCGCTTCAACGCCTCTGCGACATCGCCCCAACCGCCCCACAGGGTGAAGAGCCCGTACCCCCCGATACTGAGGAAAATGGAGATCGTGAGCGTCCGCCGTTGCCAGCCACTGATCAGCGGCATTCTAGGGTCTGTGAACACGATGCGGGTACCCAGGCCCTAGACCAGCATCCATAGCGTTACGCCCAGCCAACCAATAACAGCCCCCAACAGGTGTAGATCCCGAAACAGATCGCGTGAGGGATCCCCACCGCTGCCGGAAGCGTGGAGCAGAAAGACATAGCGAAACAGGCCATAGACGATGAAGGGCACCGTAAAAATCAGGTTATCGGTACCATGCACGGTGATGGTCTCCGGGCTCATGGTGTAGAGGCTGTAACTGATGATCACACCCATGGCAGTGACAGCGATAAAGGTGTCCAGCAACAGCGGTGTGTACTGCGCCAACACGGCACGGTGATACGCTTGATCGCCTTCGCCCACCGCACCCATCTCGGCGCGACGCTTGGCGAAACCGAGAAACAGCGTAACCATCATGCCGCAGAAGAGCAGCCAGTGAGAGGGAGGAATGCCGACGCCCCACGTACCCGCCAGGATGCGCAACATGAACCCTGCCGAAATGATGAAGACATCGAGTATCACCACATGCTTCAACCGCACGCTGTACACCGCGTTCATCACCATGTAACTGACGACGATGATCAACACGCCGGTACCCGCCCATGCGGCCAGCGCCAATCCCGTCAACCCAACCAGGCAGCCCAATCCGAGGGCTGTCGGCATCGCAATGCGGCCGGCGGCTATCGGGCGATTGCGTTTCTCCGGATGACGGCGATCGCGATCGCGATCAATCAGGTCATTGAAAACATAGACCGCACTCGATACCAGGCAGAATGCTGCGAAAGCGCCCAGGATGTGACGGACACTGGTTGGATCGTTCCAGGCATGACCGAACAACAAGCCCATCAGCACAAAGCCGTTCTTGACCCACTGGTGCGGGCGCAGCGTCAACAGCAGGTCTCGGAGTGCAATCAACTCGGCGCTCCCTCGCCGGGGGCAGGCATCGTCCGATAGTAGGCCGTATCCGCCGTTGCCAGAAGTTCTCTATCCCCCCGACTATCGCCATAGGCATAGAGATAATAGCCATCGCGCAAACCCAGCAATTGCTCAAGACGCCGCACCTTTTCCGCACCGTGGCAATTACCCTGCGCGAAACATCCAGTAGCGACCTGACCTGCGCGCAGTTCCAATTCAGTGCCAATGACGTCGTCGAATCCGACAGTACTGGCCCACGGCTGGAGGTAGAGCTGCAATGATGCGCTGATCAGGATACAGCGATGACCCTGTTCGCGATGCCATTGCAGCCGCCGTAACGCCTCCGGACGTACCAGCTGAGGCAGCCGCTCGCGCGCAAATTTTACGCCGATAATATTGAGCGTCGCGATGGGCACCCCGGCGAAAAAGCGCTGCAAAACGCGCTCCTTGGCGATATCGTTGGGTGTTGCACCGACGGCATAGCCAGCGAGCACGGGTAGCGATGCAGTCATCTTGATCAGAAAGCGGCTCGGCCCGGCGGCAAACCGAAGAAACGGAAACAGCGAATCACTGCTCGTTACCGTGCCATCAAAATCAAAGGCCGCCACTATCGGTCGCGTGCGTGCTGTCATGATCAGAGCTTCAGGCGCTTGAACAGTGCTTCCGGAATGGCGCGTATGATCAGCAGAATATAGCGCCAGAACCAGGGCACATAGAACACATCGGCGCGCCCCTCCACTGCGCGCGCGATGCGTCTCCCCACCACCTGCGGATCGGCCACCAGGAAGAGCCCCGGCATTCCATAAGTCATCGCTGTATCCACGAACCCCGGTTTAATGGTGACCACGCGCACGCCGCTGGCGTAAAGACGATTTCGCAACCCCTGCAGGAACAGACTCAATCCGCCTTTGGCCGCACCATAGGGATAATTGCTCTGGCGTCCACGATCACCCGCAACCGAGGTAATGCCAATGATGAAACCTCGACCCTGTTGCTCCAGATAGTTCGAACAATGCGTAAGCAGTGACGCGACACCGGTAAAATTAACGTCGATGGCGTGTACGACCGCGAGCGGATCGCGTGCATCGTGGTCCGGGTCTCCCAAATCACCCAGGGCCGACACAACCCCCGTCAGGTCACCCATCACAGCGATCACCTGATCAATAAACTTCCCATGCGCTTTGACGGCCAGCGCGTCAAGCCGGCCGGTTTCTACGCGCACCCCGTAGCGGATCTGCAAATCGGCCGCCAGGCGCTTCAGCTCCTCACCGTTGCGTCCGGCGAGATAGAGCGCGTGACCGCGCGCGGCAAAAGCGGCGGCACAACCCCGCGCGATGGCCGAAGTCGCACCCAACACCAGCACCGCGCCACTCATGGCCCCGCCTCCAGGCGCAACCGCCGCGACAGACTGGAACTGAAACGCTGATGCGGGTCGAGGCGCTGCTTGATCGCGTGCCATTCAGCAAAGCGCGGATACATCCTGCGAAACGCTACGGGACTGAGGCGCGCATCCTTGGCGAGGTAAACACGGCCACCACACCCCGCGACCCGATCATCCAGTTCGTCGAGCAGCGCCAATAACGTCTCGCCGCGGCGCGGAATATCCACTGCCAACGTGTAGCCCGGCACGGGAAAGGAGAGCATCCCTTTGCTCGCTGCGCCGAATTTCTTGAGCACCGCCAGAAACGAGCCGTACCCCGCCTCTGCCAGACGCCGCAGGATCTCTCTCAACACCTCGACACCGCCAGCGGCCGGCACCGCGCACTGATACTGAAGAAAGCCGCGTTTACCGTAGAGCCGGTTCCAATCGTCGAGCGCATCGAGCGGATGGAAAAATCGGCTGTAATCGACCACGAAGGGCTGTCGACGCGCCCCCTGCCGTTGGTAATAAATGCTGTTGAAGATCCGCAACAGGGCCGGATGAAGCAGTCCGCTGGGAAGATTCATCGGTACCCGCCGCGTCCCGCGATCTGATATCGCCAACGGTTGATCGCGCAGCCGCGCCGGCAGCTCCGACACCGCGGCATGGTGGCCGCGCATGAAGACGCCACGGCCCAGCGAAGCACCGGTGGCCAATCCATCGAGCCAGGCGACGGTGTACTCATCGTCGAAGCTGTTGTCATCGAGGTAGGCGAGGGTCTGATCGAGGTCAGCGGTGGGTTGGTGCTCGGCCACCAGATAGGCGCTGTCGATCGGTCGCATGCGGATACCCACCTCGGCAATGACTCCGGTCAATCCCATACCTCCCACCGTCGCCCAGAAAGCCTCTTTCTCGCGGGTAGGCGAGCACCGCAGGCGCCTGCCCGCGGCCGTGACCAACTGCAGATCGGTGAGGTGTTGTGAGAAAGCCCCATCCCGATGATGATTCTTCCCGTGCACATCGGCTGCCACGCAACCCCCGAGCGTGACGTGCCGTGTCCCCGGTACTACAACGGGAAACCATCCGCGCGGCACGAAGAGACGCAGGATCTCGGCCAGGGTTGTACCGGACTCAGCGCGCAATAATCCTTTGTTTGCATCGAAACTCAGCAGGCGATTGAGACGCTCGGTGAGCAGCACGCGACCCTCGTCGTTGAGCGCGGCGTCACCATAGCTGCGCCCCAGACCGCGAGCGATTCGCGGCGCATCATCGTTGTGCAAACCGGCAGGCGATTCGGGGCGTTGCAGTTCGCAGGTCTGCACCGGATAGCGCCCCCATCCGGCAATCGATTTGCGCAGCACACCCATCTCAGTTCATCGTCTCCCGGTGTTCGGGGAAATAGGCTTCGAGAAATCCACAGCCGCCAACGGGCAGCCAATCAGGTATCTGGTAGTAGCGATCGCGAATCTCGCTCAACACGCCCTGTCGATAGCGCGCATAATCGAAACCGCGGCCCACCATTACGGCGAACGTCGCACCGCGCAGCTCGATCGTGCGCCTCTCAACGCGGTCGAAATAGACCGTGTACCGGGTCAATGCATCCTGCGACGACGCCAGAATCATCGCATCTTTTCCGTTCAACTTTCGAAAGTCGGTAAGCATATCATCCTGCCGCGCGTAACGAGAGCCAACTCCGAACACACCCACAGGACGATCGATCCGATGGGTCAACATGGCCGCAGGCGTGTAACTGGTGGTGAAGAGTGCGCTCTTGTCATCGATGGCATCGAGCGCCTGGGCCACCTCCTCTGTGTGCAATAGAAAGACGATCTCGGGGTACGCCTTGGCAGCACGCCAAACCGTAACCGGCACCACCGACAAAGCAACCAGCACGACCGCGTGCAACAACCCAAATATGATCATAAAGGCGGTGGCACGTTGCAGCTGCTTGCGCTTCAATCCGGCACCGAGCAACAGATAGAGAAACGGGTAGAAGGCAAGCACCCAATGCAATCCCACCTCACGCCGCAGAGAGACAAGAAACAGCAGCCCCAGCGGCACCAGCGCCGCAAAAGCAGGTATCACGAATTCCCCTTGGCCGGCGCGCCACGTCAACCACCGCGCGTTGCGAGCCGCGTAGTAGAGCAATACCGGTGTCAACAGATACAGCTGTACCAGCAGGAACAACGCCGGCTTGTCCCACGAGAACGCGCTTTCGGTGTTGCGATTGAAGAGATTGAAAAGGATATTGTCCCAGCAGTTGAAATAGTTCCACACCGTATTGAGCAATGCGGCCGGAAGGACACCCAGGGTCAAAAGCACCAAACCGCGCCAGCGACGACGCCCATCGGCTGTGAGAACGAAGGCGGCAAGATAAGCGATACCCAACAGCACGGCAAAGTACTTGGCGAGAAATGCCAACCCGAGCAGAAGTCCCGACAACAAATAGCGCCAGCCACGCTCGTGCACCCATGCTTGTGTCAAAGCAAAAACCGACAAGAACACGAAGAGCAGCAACGGCGTATCGGTGGTGGTAATCGGCAGCACCAGATAGACCGGCGTGAACAGGAACAGCAGTGTGACCCATCGCGCCTGTTCATTATTGTAGGGTTCGAGAAAACGATAAATCCCATACCCCAGCAACAGCGGGACAACAACGGCGGGCAAGCGCAATACAAACTCCGCGCTGCTCAGTTTGAGCAACGCAGCGAGCCACCACGCCACCATCGGTGGGTGATCGTAGTAACCGTAATCGAGATGCCTGGCCCAAAGAAAAAAATAAGCCTCGTCACCCGTCACGGGCAAGGCGAAGGCGAGAATCAGTCGGACGACGACCGTAACGGTAATGCAGCGGAGAAAATTTCGCTCGCTGATCATGCGCGACCGATTACTACGCCGGGCGAAATCCGTAGGCTTTTTCGAAGCGATCGAAAAATTCGTCGCGAGTGAAATGGTGATTCTGGGTGCCGTGGTGTTCCACCTTGATCGTACCCAACAGCGAGGCGATGCGTCCGGTCGCCTCCCAATCGAGTTGGTTCATCAGGCCAAACAGCAGCCCCGCGCGATAGGCGTCTCCACAGCCGGTCGGATCCACGGCAGCGGCGCTCATCACCGGGGGAATGTCGATCTGACGGCCTGCGGCGTTGATCTGGGACCCTTCGCCCCCACGGGTCACGATCATCGCCTCGACACGATTGGCGAGGTCTTTCAGCGAATGATTGGTGCGCTCCTGCAACAATTCGCACTCGTAATCGTTTACCGCCACCCAGCTGGCCAGATCGACAAATCGCAACAACTCCTCGCCACTGAAGAGCGGCATCCCCTGCCCGGGATCGAAAATAAAGGGAATGCCCGACGCCGCAAACTGCTCGGCGTGATCCAGCATGCCCTGGCGTCCATCGGGTGAAACCATCCCGATCGTCACGTCGCCCCCCACAGCCACTTGGTTGGCATGCGACTCCTGCATGGCACCCGGATGGAAGGCGGTGATCTGATTGGCATCGAGATCGGTCGTGATGTAGGCCTGCGCGGTGTAGGCACCCTCTATCACTTTGATGTGATCGGTAGCGATGCCGCATTGGTTCATCCACTCGGCATAGGGTCCGAAATCCCGCCCCACAGTCGCCATGGGCAACGCTCTCTCGCCCAGGAGTTGCAAGTTGTAAGCGATATTGCCCGCACAACCGCCAAACTCGCGGCGCATCTCGGGCACCAGGAACGAAACGTTAAGGATGTGTACCTTGTCGGGAATGATATGGTTCTTGAATTGATCCTGAAACACCATGATGGTGTCGTAAGCGATAGACCCGCAGATCAGCGCCGACATGGTTCGCCCTTCTTCAAACTGGAGACCAAAGGGGGGTCATGGTAACGGGAGGGAGGGTGATAGTCTAATTGCCGGCGAGCCCCAACGATGCCCGCAATTCCCGGATCCGCCGCGGCACACTTTCTGCGTGCCCCTCCGCCGATCCCATGAGCTCACGAAAGAAATACGTGGCCGGATGCTGTGTCTGGGCCAGTAACTTTTCGAAGATGGTATTGATCTCGCTCATCTCCAACTCCTCGGTGACCGCGAGTGCCTCATCGAGCGTCAACTGCGGGGCTTTGGCCTGAATGGAGCGCAGTTCGCGGAGCGTCTGCCGGATATCGTGATCGCGCAGCGTCGGAATGTAGCCGAGGAGGGGTGCATTGGTCGCCGTGTACATACAAAGCAGCATCAGCCGTCCATGCTCCTCCTCCTCGGCCTGCAATTCACGGTAGAACTCATGGAGCGCTGGTGTAGCGGTAAAACGCTGCGCCAGCAATCCGTAGATTCGCGCTACGCGAAACTCGATGACCGACGCGATACGGTAGGCATTGCCCGGTTGCCCGGGCAGTGCGATCCCATGCCGGGCCTGGGCCTCGGAGACCGCCTCGAGCAGGCTCTTGCGCGAATCGAGCATCATCCGCAGATAGACACCCAAACCGAAGATCCTGATGATCTGCCGTGGGTGCCGTAGACAGTAATCGCGCGTAGCGGGGTCAGCCATACCGTTCCTCCCCTCGATGTTCTACCCGTTTTGCCAGGGTCCCGCCCGAACCAACCCGATATTTCGGTGACTTCATTTTAGGAGGGTCCGCGCCGGATAGCGATGCCTGCCGAACAAAACGTGCCGCTCCATAGACCGGGTTTAAACCAACACGGCTCAATAAAGTTGGAGACTGAAAATTAGTTATCTATACTTTCATGAAATTGACTTTCATCATGAAAACACAGCGAGGAGAAACCATCATGGCAGCCTACACCTGCGAAAAATGCGGTATGAGCATCGGCACGATGACATGCGGCAAATGCGGCAAAGAGCTCCGGCACAGCACACTCGCCACGGCCGATGGCAAAACCGTGCATATTTCCGAATGCCCCGATGGTCACGGCAAGGTGAAATCGCCGATGTGCTGCGGCCAGGACATGTCTTGCCCGGTTTGAACGTTACACCCGGTACCTGACGACACACCCTGGAAAGGGGCGATGGCCAGAGCCCTCGCCCCTTTTTTAATTCAAGGGGGGGCGCCCCTGCCCGGCTGTTGCCGGTTTCGGCGCAGAACGACACCGAGTCGCGGGTGATCGGCAGTACGTCACCTCAGAAAAACAGGACCAATCCCCAAATCACCCCGACGTTGGCCAGCGAGAGCATCACCGCCGCCGAACCCAGATCCTTGGCGCGTCCCGAGATCGGATGGTGTTCCTCACCAAAACGATCGATGGCGGCTTCGATACCGGAATTGAGAATTTCGACGATCAGCACCAGCATCAGACTGCCGAGCATCAACGCCCATTCGGTCCCGCCCTCACCAAGCCACAGCGCAAGTGGTACGAGCAGCACCACCAGCAGCAATTCCTGGCGAAAGGCCGCCTCGTGGGCGATAGCAGCGCGCAGACCGGCCAGGGAATAGCCGGTTGCGAGCCAGATGCGCTTGAGGCCGGTGTTGCCCCGCGAGGCCACCGTTCAGGCGCTCTGCTTCTGCGCAGGGCGCCAGGCGAGATCCAGCTCACGCGCGGCGCGCACATCGTCGAGTCGGCGCACCGGCTGGGTGTGGGGGGCTGATTTCATCATCTCGGGCTGGTTACGGGCCTCGTCGAGTATCGACACCATGGCGTCGACGAAGATATCCAAGGTCTGTTTCGATTCCGTTTCAGTGGGCTCGATCAGCAGACATTCCGGCACCAACAGGGGGAAGTAGGTGGTCGGGGCATGCTGACCGTAGTCGAGGAGGCGCTTGGCAAAATCCATGGCTGTCGCGCCCAGCTCCTTGGCCGGTCTTTTCAGGGTGACGATGAACTCATGAGCCGCCCGGCGACGCGGAAAGCCCAGATCAAATCCCGCCGCACGCAACCGCGCCATCAGGTAGTTGGCATTGAGTGTCGAGAAATCGGCCACCCGTTCCATGCCCTCGCGACCCACCAGCAGGGCGTAGATATAGGCGCGCATCTGCACGCCCACATTTCCCATGAACGCCGACAGGCGGCCAATGCTCTGCGGGCGGTCCGCATTGCTCAACCAGCGGTAGCGATCACCCTCTCTGGCGACGATCGGGATCGGCAGATACGGCAGCAGCCGCTCGCTCACACCCACCGGGCCCGCGCCCGGTCCACCGCCGCCGTGGGGCGTGGAGAAGGTCTTGTGCAGATTCAGGTGAATGACATCGAAGCCCATATCGCCGGGGCGGACCTTGCCGAGGATGGCGTTGAGGTTGGCGCCGTCGTAGTACAACAGGCCACCCGCCCCGTGGACGATCTTGGCGATCTGCTCGATGCGCCGCTCGAACACGCCCAGGGTCGACGGATTGGTGAGCATGATTCCCGCGGTTTGCGGTCCAACCGCCGCCTTCAGCGCCTCGATATCCACATCACCCTCGGTGTCGGTAGGGATCTCGCGCACCGTATAACCGCACATCACGGCGGTGGCCGGGTTGGTCCCGTGGGCGGCGTCGGGCACCAGCATCTCGGTACGCCGGGTGTCGCCCCGCGAGTGGTGGTAGGCGCGGATCATCGCGACACCGGCAAATTCGCCCTGAGCACCGGCCGCAGGGGTGAGCGATACGCCGCGCATGCCCGTGACCTCTTTGAGTATCTCCTGCAGGTCATGGAGGCACGCCATCAAACCCTGGCCCAACGACTCGGCCGCCAACGGGTGGCGCGCAAGAAATCCCGGTAGCATGGCGAAGCTGTTGGAGGCACGGGGGTTGTACTTCATGGTGCACGAACCCAGCGGATAGAAATGGGTATCGATGGAGAAGTTCTTCTGCGATAGCCGCGTGTAGTGGCGGACCGCATCCATCTCCGAGACCTCGGGCAGCGCTGCGCGCTGCGTGCGTCGCAGTTCCGCCGGAATGGCGGAGAGATCGAAATCACCTTGGGGTGTATGCGCCGGACTGCTCCGACCGGGTTGCGACTGTTCGTAGATCAGCATAGGTCCTTGTTCCGTCAATTAGCGAGAGCGGCCAGCACTGCATCGTAGTCGGGTTCCTGGGTGATTTCAGGGACCAATTCGGTGTAGACGATCTTATTGTTCTCATCGAGCACCACCACGGCACGCGCCGTGATGCCCTGCAGCGGTCCATCGACCATCAGCACACCATAATCCTTGGCAAATTTGCGCGAGCGCATCAGCGACAGGGGCACTACGTTATTGATTCCCTCGGCGCTGCAGAAGCGGGTCTGGGCAAAGGGCAGATCAGCCGCGATCACCAGCACCACGGCGTTGTCGAGACCCGCCGCTTTCTCGTTGAATCTGTGTGTCGAGGCGATGCACGTCGGCGTGTCCAGGCTGGGCACGATACTGAGCACCTTCTTTTTGCCGGCGAAATCAGCCAGCGACACGTCGCTGAGATCGCCGCGCGTCAGAACAAAATCGGGCGCTGTAGTACCGACGGCCGGCAGTTCGCCATTGGTGTTGACGGGTACTCCCCGGCGGGTCACTGTGGCCATGATTTACACCCCATCCAATGATCCGGAGGCAGCTTCCGAGCCTCGGGATCGCTGTGAAACCAATCGCTTGGTTACCGGTATCCAGCGTCGTTGCCACCGATCCACACAGCACCCGCTCATGCCGACAACACCGCTGTGAGCTCGTGTGCAAAGCGCTCGATATCCTGCTCGGTGCGCAGCTCGGTGGCGCACACCAGCAGCGCATCACCCAGCTCGGGGTAGTCGCGGGAAAGATCGTAGCCACCCGCGATTCCTGCATCCGCCAGCGCCTCGATAACACCAGCCGCCGGTTTCGGCAGACGCAAAGCGGCTTCATGGAACCGGGCCCCGGAAAAGATCGGCTCGACACCCTGGATGGTTACCAGGCGCTCGACCAAGCGCCGGGTCGTGTCGTGGCAGGCGGCAGCGACACCCTCCAGGCCCTGTGGGCCGAGCAGCGCCATATGGATGGTGGCCGCCGTCACCATCAACCCTTGATTGGTACAGATGTTCGATGTCGCCTTCGAGCGCCTGATGTGCTGTTCGCGCGCCTGCAGCGTCAGCGTATAGCCGGGTTTACCGGTAACATCCACCGTACGCCCGATGATGCGCCCTGGCATCTGCCGAACCAGCTCCTGCTTGCAGCACAGAAACCCGAAGTAGGGCCCGCCGCCAGCCAGCGGGATACCCAGCGGCTGTCCCTCGCCACAGACGATATCGGCGCCACCGCCTTGCCACTCCCCGGGCGGCGCCAGCAGCGCAAGGGAGACGGGATTGACCACTGCGATGACCAGGGCGCCCTGTTCGTGCGCCCAGCCCGTCAGGCCGTGCACATCCTCCAACACGCCGAAGAAGTTGGGCTGCGGTACCACCACTGCGGCGATGTCCTCGCCCGCATGCGCGGCGAGGGCCGCAGCGTCGGTCCGCCCCGTCGCACCGTCGAACGGCAACTCCACCAGTTCGATGCCCTGGGCACCCACGATTGCCCGTACCGTGGCGCGGTACGCGGGGTGGACCGTACCCGGTATCAGAATGCGCTTCGATTTCGATTTACGGTTGGCCCGCACCGCCATCAGCACCGCCTCCGCCAATGCCGAGGCGCCGTCGTAGAGCGAGGCGTTGGAGGCATCCATGGCGGTGAGCGCCGTCATCATCGACTGGTACTCGTAGAGCAGCTGCAGCGTGCCCTGACTCGCCTCCGCCTGGTAGGGTGTGTAGGCCGAGTAAAACTCGCCACGGATAACGATCTCCCACACCGCCGCCGGAATGTGGTGATCGTAGGCACCGGCGCCGATGAAGCAGAGTGGTTGACCGTCACTTGCAGCGCGCGCGCTCATCAACCGGCCCACTTCGTATTCGCTGCGGCGCAGGGGCACCCGATCGATGGGTGGGCAACGCAGATTGGCGGGAATCTCGTCGAACAGTGCGGCGATGTCATCGACCCCGATGGTCGCCAGCATCTGCCGGATGTCGTCTTCAGTGTGGGGGATGAAAGGCATGGTCTCGTCGCACCTAAAGCGGATTACTCTTCAGCGGCCAGTTGAGCGCTATACGCATCGGCATCCATCAGCCCGGCCAGATCACCCGCGGCCACTCCGGTGAGTCGAAAGATCCAGCCGTCGCCATACGCGTCACCATTGATCAGTTCGGGGGCACCCTCCAGATTGGCGTTGACCTCGCACACCTCGCCCGCCAGCGGGCTGTAGACATCCGCCGCGGCCTTGACCGACTCGATCACCACACACTCCTCGCCTGCCTTCACCGCACGACCGATCTCCGGCAGCTCGACGAAGACCAGATCGCCGAGCTGTTCCTGAGCGTGATCGCTGATTCCCACCGTGACGGTTCCATCGCCATTGTCACGCACCCATTCGTGGCTCTTGGCGTACTTCAACTCGGCTGGCACATTACTCATGGAAGGTTTCCCCTTTCGTTATGGTGGCGGTAAGCACCGCCGGATTAAGCGAACTGTTGGAACCTCGAGTCGCGGTTCAGGTGACCATCAGGCCGTCGATGCAGGATTGGCCACCGCGCACGAAAGGCGCTTTTACCACCCGTGCCCGCAACCATTTGCCACGCACCTCGACCTCGCATTCGCTACCGATCGTGGCCGGCACACGGGCCAGCGCGATGGCGCGCCCCAGGCTGGGCGAGAAGCCGCCGCTGGTGATTTCGCCCGCGCTGCCGTCCGCCAACCGCACCTTGAGGTGATTGCGCAACACGCCGCGATCTTCCAGCAGCAGGCCGACCAACCGGCGCAGGCCACCGGCCGTTTTCTGCTGTGCCAATGCCTGGCGACCGATGAAATCACGGTTCGTCGGCTCCCAGGCCACGGTCCAGCCCAGGCCCGACTCCAACGGGCTGACGCTCTCATCCATATCGGTGCCGTAGAGGTTCATACCTGCTTCGAGGCGCAGGGTATCGCGTGCACCCAGGCCGCAGGGCGCAACGCCCGCTTGGCGTAGCGATTCCCAAAACCCGCCGGCCTCCGCCGCCGGCACCATCACCTCGTAGCCATCTTCACCCGTGTAGCCGGTGCGCGCCACCAGCCAATCTCCGGAGCCCTCGGCGAAGAAGGGTTTCAGGGCGGCGATCGGATCGCGCAACCCCGCGGCGATCACCTGACCCACCTTATCGCGCGCCTGGGGACCCTGCACGGCGATCATCGCCAGGTCATCGCGTTCTTGCACCGTAACGCCAAACGCGGCGGCATGGCGAGTGATCCACGCCAGATCCTTGTCGCGCGTGGCGGCGTTGACGACCATGCGGTAGGTTTCGGGATCAAAGTAATAAACGATCAGATCGTCGATCACGCCGCCCGACTCGAGCAGCATGCAGCTGTAGATCGCCTTACCGGAATCTTTGAGCTTGGCCACATCGTTGGCCAGCAGGTACTGCAGGAACGCCTGGGTGCGCGCCCCGCTGAGATCGATCACCGTCATATGGGAGACGTCGAACATGCCCGCTGCACGACGCACCTGGTGATGCTCCTCCAACTGCGACCCGTAGTGCAGTGGCATCTCCCAACCGGCGAAATCGACGATCTTGCCGCCCGCTGCAAGATGATTGGGATAAAGCGGCGTATGGTTGCCCATCGTGAAGCTCTCTTCAAATCAGTTATTCGATAACCCTAGCGGGTATCGGAAAAAACAAAAGGGCGGCGGCCTGCCCCGCAGACCGCCGCCCCTCTGTCCTAGAAACCTGAGAGATTCAGGAAACCGATCATCGATCGCTTCCAGCCCCGTCGGTGGGTCGCCCTTGGGACGGCCACTCTCCAGAGTCAACCTGAGCCTTTACGGTCCTTTTGCCTGAGCGTTTCCGGGCGTGTTGCGCCTTCGGCGGCCGGTGCAGAGACCGGCCCTCTCCCGCAAGGGTCGAGGAGCTGTTTTGAGCTCCCCGGTTGAGGGCAGGACTATAGCACAATCATCGCCCGCGACCACTTGCTCAGCTAGCGTGTTTTCGCGAACGGGCGATGGAATGACTCAACAGAATAACGGGTACGATGCCGGCCGCCACGATGGCCACTGCCGCGGAGGATGACTCCATCAACCGCTCATCCGAGGCCAGCTCGAAGGCACGCACCGCCAGGGTATTGAAATTGAACGGACGCAGAATCAGCGTCGCAGGCAACTCCTTCATGACATCGACGAAAACCAGCAACACCGCCGTGAGCAGACTGCCGCGGATCATCGGCATGTGCACGAAGCGCAGCACCTCGCCGGGGCGATAACCCAGCGTGCGCGCCGTCTCGTCCATGGTGCGGCGCACCTTGCCCAGTCCGGAATCCACCGTCTGCAGCGCTACGGACAGGAAGCGCACCACGTAGGCAAAGAGCAGCGCAAACAGCGTTCCGCTCAACAGCAGCCCGCTGGAGAACCCGAACTGCGCGCGGAGCCAGCCGTCGAGCGTATTGTCGAACCATCCAAAGGGCAGCAGGACACCGACCGCGATCACCGTGCCGGGAATGGCGTAGCCCATGCCCGCCAGGCGCACCGCGCTGGCAATCGCCAATCCGCCCCGCAAACGCTTGCCGTAGGCCATCACCAGGGCGATTGCCAAGGCGAGTAATGCAGCGGTTGCGGCCAGCAAGACCGTGTTGATCACCAGCCCCACGAACTGCTGATCAACGGTGGTCTCAGCCGTTCTGATTGTCCATACCAGAAGCTGGCCGAACGGCAGCACGAAACCAAGTCCGAGCGGCAATGCACAGGCCGCGAATGCCAGCGCCGCGCGCCCCGGCGCCAGGTGATACCTCGGCAGTGGATGGGAGCGACTGCCGGTATGGTGGTAGCGCTGGCGACGGCGCGCCCACAGTTCGAGCAGAATAAGCGCAAAGACGAAGAACATCAGCAGGGCCGAGAGCTGTGCCGCTGCGGCGCTGTTGCCGAGACCAAACCAGGTACGAAAGATACCGGTGGTGAACGTGCTGACACCGAAATACTGGACCGTGCCGTAGTCGGCCAGAGTCTCCATCTGCGCCAGGGTCATTCCGGCGATCACCGCCGGTCGCGCTGCCGGCAGCGCGACCAGAAAAAAGCTGCGCCAGGGTCCGCAGCCCAGCATGCGCGCCGCATCCAGCGCGTGTACCGACTGCTCGAGAAAGGCGGCGCGCGCCAGCAGATAGACGTAGGGATAGAGCACCAGCGTCAGCATCGCCATCGCACCGCCGAGGGTACGGATCTCCGGAAACCAGTAGTCGCCGTAGCCCCAACCCGTCCAAACACGCAGTGTCTGCTGCACCGGGCCGGCAAAATCGAACAGTCCGGTATAGGTGTAGGCAATGATGTAGGCGGGCATCGCCAATGGCAGGAGCAACGCCCACTCAAAAACGTGGCGGCCCGGGAACCGGCACATCGTCACCAGCCAGGCGCCGGTGACGCCAATGACGCCGGTACCGATTGCCACTCCCAGCATCAGCGCCACGGAGTTGACGACGTAGTCCTGAAGCACGGTATGCAGCAGGTGATCCCACACATCGCCGGCCGGAACAAAGAGAAAAGCGATGATCGTCGCGATGGGCAATGCCAGCACGGCAGCGATGGCGACAGTGGCCAGTGTCCAGCCGTCGCGAAGATACGGCGCACCTGCGCTGCGCGATGCGCCGTGAAGATCGGATAGGGCGATACGATTCATGCCGGGAAAAGACGGAGGCGGCGACCGCCACCCCCGTCAAAGCGGAAGCTTGACGAGAAAACGCTTCCGGCAGCCGACCTCATTTCCAGCCGGCACGATCCATGAGGCGCAACGCTGCGGCGTTGTTTTTGCCCAGCACGGCGAGATTGAGATCATCGGCTTTGAAACTGCCCCAGGAGGCAAGGAGTTCGCTAACTGCTATTCCCGGGCGCACCGGGTACTCGTTGTTGACCTGGGCATACCAGGCCTGGGAATCCTCATTGGCGAGAAACTCCAGCAGTTTGACGGCTTGATCGCGATTCTTCGCGGCAGCGGTAATTCCGGCGCCACTGACATTGACGTGCACACCCCGGCCCGCCTGATTGGGCCAGAAGACACCCATTTTCTGCGCGGCTCTCCGTTGATCAGCATCTTTCTCGTCCCGCAGCATGCCGGCAAGATAGTAGGTGTTGGCGATGGCGATATCGCACTGTCCTGCCGCCGCGGCCTTGATCTGATCGCGGTCGCCCCCCTTGGGTGGCCGGGCCATATTGGCCACCAGCCCCCGAGCCCACTGCTCCGCCTTGGCTTCACCGTGGATATCGATCAACGCCGCTACCAGCGACTGGTTGTAGATGTTGTCGGAGGAGCGGATGCAGATGCGGTTCTTCCAGCGCGGGTCACTGAGATCTTCGTAACTCTTGAGTTCCGCGGGGTCGACCCTGTCTTTTGCATAGAGGATGGTGCGGGCGCGCAGCGATAAGCCAAACCAGTAGCCGTTCGGATCGCGATAGGCCGCTGGAATCGACCGTTCCAACTCGGCGCTTTTCACGGCCTGCAGCACACCCGCCTCCCGGGCACGGTGCAGACGGCCTGCGTCCACGGTCAACAGCACATCGGCCGGGCTGTTGCGGCCTTCGGTCTCCAGGCGCTTGAGCAGGGCATCGGCGTTGCCCGTCACCAGATTGACCGTCACGCCGGTCCGCTCGGTGAACCTGTCGAGCAACGGCTTGATGAGCGCCTCTTTGCGCGCCGAATAGACGTTGACCTCAGCCGCCTGCACGACCACGGTGCCAGCCAGGGCGACGGCAACAAGAATAAGACCAACTAAGCGGGTTCCCATGGGAACGATCTCCTTCACATGACAGCACGAGCTTCAGTGGTGAGGAGCATAACGTTCCTGAAACTATTTGTAAATAGGAATTATTATCATTATCATTTGTTGAGTAAGCTGCTCAACTACTTCGCTTCACCAGGCGCCCGATGGTCAACCCCTGCACGACGATGGAGAAGACCACCACCACATAAGTAACCGCCAGAATCTGCTGGCGGGGTTCGCCCGCCGGTAGTGAGAGTGCCAAGGCCACCGAGATACCCCCGCGCAGCCCGCCCCAGGTGAGTAGCCGTATCACTCCCGGACTGAAGGCCCGCACTCGCCGTAACAGCATCACCGGCAGTGCCACACTGATCAGACGCGCCGCGAGCACCAGGGGAATCATCACCAGGCCGGCGATCAGGTAATCGCCGGTGAAGGTGAGCACCAGGAGTTCAAGTCCGATCAGCAGAAACAGCACCGCGTTGAGCACCTCATCCACCAGCTCCCAAAAGGTATCGAGATGCTGCACGGTGGTGGCCGACATGGCGAACCGCCGTCCCTGATTGCCGATCAGCAGGCCCGCGACGACGATGGCAATGGGCCCCGAGAGGTGCAGCGCACTCGCCAACGCATAGCCCCCGGTAACGAGAGACAGGGTGAGCAGAACCTCCACCTGGTATTGATCGACGCGGGCAAACAGATGATAGACCAGCCAGCCGAGCACCAGTCCCAAAAGCGCGCCGCCGACCGCCTCCTGAAAAAAGAGGCGCAGCACGTCTGTCGGCCCGATCTCGTCTCCACCCTGCACGATGCCCAATAACACCAGAAAGACCACCACCGCCACTCCGTCATTGAAGAGCGACTCACCGGTAATCTTGGTTTCAAGGCTCTTGCTCACCCCCGCTTTTTTCAGGATGCCGAGCACGGCGATCGGATCGGTGGGTGAAATCAGCGCGCCGAACAGCAGGCAGTAGAGGAGAGGCAGCGTCAGCCCCAGGGCGTCGAAGAGCACCCACGCCAGGGTGCCGACCAGAAAGGTCGACACCAGAAGACCGATGGTGGCCAACAGGGTGATGACCCATTTCTGACTGGCAAGATCGTTGAGATTGACGTGCAGCGCCCCGGCAAAGAGCAGAAAACTCAACATGCCATGGAGCAAGGCCTGATTGAAATCGATGCTGCTCAACAAGCGCGCCGCATGGGTATCCAGCGGCAACCCGAAATGACCGGCCAGTACCAGGCCGAGTGACAGCAGCAGCGCGAGCAGCATCACCCCGATCGAGGCGGGCAGACGGATATAGCAATGATTGATGTAACTGAACAGCGCCGAGAGCGTCAGCAGCACAGCGATTACGTCGAATAGCGTCACGCCCCCTCCCCCCCTGCCAGAACGCCCCGCTCAGGCTGCCATCAAGGCTTCGATCGCTTCCGTGGTTTTCGGCAGGTCACGCGACAACACCTCGTTGCCCTGTTTGGTGATCAACACATCGTCTTCAATGCGAATACCGATATCCCACCATTTGCGGGCGATGCCCTTCGAGCCCGCCGGTATGTAGAGCCCCGGCTCGACCGTCATCACCATACCGGGCTCCAGCGTGCGCCATTTACCATCGACCTTGTAATCGCCCACATCGTGAACGTCCATGCCCAGCCAGTGTCCGGTGCGGTGCATATAGAATCGTTTGTAAGCCTCATCCTTGATAAGGCGAGGCACACTGCCCTTGAGCAGCCCCAGCTTCACCAATCCCCTGGTCAGCACCCGCACCGCTGCTTCGTGGGGATCGTTCCAGTGATTGCCGGGTTGCATCTTGTCGATGGCGGCAAGCTGCGCCTCCAGCACGAGATCGTAGAGTGCTTTTTGCGCCGGCGAGTAGCGTCCATTGACCGGGAAGGTGCGGGTAACGTCCGCCGCGTAGCATTCGTATTCGCCCCCGGCATCGATCAAGACCAGATCACCGTCGCGCAGTGCGTCGCTATTCTCGGTGTAGTGAAGTATGCAGCCATTGGCCCCGCCGCCGACGATGGGCGGGTAGGCCGGCGTGCGCGCACCGTGAATCGCAAACTGGTGCAGCAATTCCGCCTCCAGTTGATATTCCATCAGCCCGGGGCGGCAGATCCGCATCGCCTGTTTATGCGCCGCCACAGTCGCTTTGACCGCCTTGCGAATGTGACCTATCTCAGCCCGGCTCTTGAAGAGCCGCAGATCGTGCAGCAGGTGATCGAGCGAGACGAACTCGCCGGGCGGATTGACGCCGGTGCGGGAGCGTGCACGAATCTGATTCAGCCAATCCATCAGCTGCTTGTCGAAGGCGGCATTGCAACCCATGGTGCAGAACACCCGTTCGCGGTTCTCCAGCAACCCGGGCAGGATGTCGTCGATATCGCCGATGGGAAACGCATCGTCGGCGCCGTAGTGCTCGCAGGCCCCCTCCAGGCCGGCCCGCCGGCCGTGCCAGATTTCCATCTCGGGATCGCGCTCGCGGCAGAAAAGGATGTACTCGCCATGGGCACGGCCCGGTACCAGCACCGCTACCGCATCGGGCTCGGCAAACCCGGTCAGGTAGAAAAAATCACTGTCGGGGCGGTACGGATAATCGACATCACGGTTACGTGACCGAACCGGTGCGGCGGGCAGAATCGCCATGGCGTCGCTGTCCATCATGCGCATCAGTTGCCGGCGGCGGCGTGCGAATTCATTGGTGCTCATTGCGAATCGTAACCCTCAATGCAGAAACGGCGTGTCGCGCGGCGGTGCTGGTGGGGGATTCAGCGCCTGCTCGGTTACCAACAGCACCGCAACCCGCACGTACTCGACCAGCTCGGCGTAAGAATCCTCATCCTCGTCCGTTTCGCAATCTTCAGGTTGTGCGCTGATCTGCGAGATCTCGGTGAGATCCTCCAGCACCTCCTGAACCGCCTCGCTGTCGGTTTCGAGTTTGCCCAACCCGGACCCCACAATAAACCCGTGGCACCATTCGCCAAGGGCCGTGGCACGCTCCGCCAGTGTCTCATCGTCCCCCGGCAGCACCAGATCGAATCCGAAAGCGACATCCCCCAATTGCCGGGCAGTCTCATCGACCACGGCACGCAGTCGACCCTCGTCTTCCTCGACCAACGACCCCTCACTGACCAGCTGGGTCAACCACACATCGTGCACAGCCTCGCGCGCCGCGCACAGCAGGCCGCACAGCAGGCCATGGGCTTCCGCGGCACCGATCGCCGATCCGATGCGATCCAGCAGATCGTCGAAGGTCTGGTAAATGGTGAGTTGTGATGGTGTCGACATGTCTATTCCCTGCGCGGGAAGGGCCTCGAACGGTGCTTTACAAGCGCGGCATTCTACCCTTTTAGCCTATCAGGTCACCAAACCTTCGCCAGGCCGCCGTTGTCAAAGTGCAGGCCCAACATCCAAAACAGGCGCTAACACACTCATCAACAAGCGCATTTCTTGTGACAGGAGCCGTTGACCCGCTACCCCCAGCACTCTATATTGACGCGCATGGAAAACGGTAGCGGAAAATCGATGCTGGAAGTGGATCTGATCAGCCTGGAACGTTGGCTCGATGAGCTGATCCGCACCACGGAGCGCCTCAAGGACGAGAACAGGTCGTTGCGCCAACAGCAGCAGACCCTCGCCGCCGAGCGCTCCGGCCTGATTCAGAAGAACGAACTGGCACGCAATCGCATTGAAGCCATGATCGCCCAACTGAAATCGATGGAACACGGCGCGTGAACAGCCAGCCACCCGTACCTGTCACGGTGACCATCATGGACAAGGAGTACCGGGTCGCATGTCCGCCCGACGAGCGTGATGCATTGCTGGCATCGGCCACACTGCTCAACGAGCGCCTGCGCGAAATCCGCGAATCCGGCAAGGTGATCGGTGCCGAGCGCATCGGTGTCATGGCGGCGCTGAATATCGCCCACGAGTTGGTACTGCACAAGGGTACGCCAAGCTCCGACGAGCATCCGGCACGGTCCCGTATCCGTGCCCTCCAGCACAAGATCGAATCGGCGCTGAACGACGGCAAGCAACTCGAACTTTAGGCTACCTCTTCGGCCGTACTGCGCTACAATCAGTGGGCCATTCACCTTTAAGTTGTTTGGTTCCGACATCCCCTGCGGTGTTCGAAACGGGCTCGGAAATCCCTTTGAGCCTTAAATTTGTCGCCTGGGTGCGCGATATGGCGACGCTGGTGTGCATGTCCACTACGGTGGAAAGCCTGAAGCAGTCCCGAGCGCTCCCACTTGAACCGTTGGTTCGAGGGCGGTAGCCCGTTACGGCACAGGCGGGGGGTGTCGCCTATCTCGCACCAATTGCCTGTGATCGACGCCGACAGCGAATATCAATCCCCACTGGACGATCAGGCGCTGCGTGAGCTGCGCCGTGACATGCGCGCACGTCGCCGCCTACTATCGGATACAGACCGCCGCCATCGATCACGAGCGATTATCGGCAATCTCAAGCGTTCGCGTCTGTTCCGCTGCGCGACGCGCATTGCCTGTTACCTGCCCAACGATGGCGAGGCGAATCTCACGCCTTTGATTCGCCAGCTCAACGGTTGGGGAAAACAGTGTTTTCTCCCGGTGTTGGATACCCTGCGCCCGCGGCGCTTGTGGTTTGCACCCTACGACTGCGGTGATCGCCTCATCGACAACCGCTACGGCATCCCGGAGCCCGCCCTGGCGGCGCGGGAGTATGTTGCCGCCTGGCACCTGGACCTCATCCTCGTGCCCCTGGTCGCCTTCGATGACGATGCCAATCGTCTGGGCATGGGTGGTGGTTACTACGACCGCACGCTGGCCTTCCGGCGGCGACGCACCCATTGGCATCGTCCACGTCTGTTGGGCATCGCCTTTGAATGCCAGCGCGTCGACACCCTGCCGGTGCGCCCGTGGGATATTCCGCTGAACGGCGTCATCACGGAAACCCGGACGCTGCTCGTTCGTTGAGGATCCGGACATGAACTACTGGCTGATGAAATCCGAACCCGGCACTTTCAGCATCGACGATCTTGCAAAGTGTCCCGACCAGACCGAACCATGGGACGGGATACGGAACTACCAGGCGCGCAATTTCATGCGCGATGCGATGAAGGTCGGTGATCAGGCTTTTTTCTATCATTCCAGCTGTGAGATACCGGCCATCGTCGGCATCGTCAGGATTGTGCGTGCAGCCTACCCCGATGCGAGCGCTCTCGACCCTCACTCCAGGTACTATGACCCGAAGGCCACACCGGAGAACCCACGCTGGTTTCTGGTCGATGTGAAACTGGTACGCCGGTTAAAGCACCCCATAACGTTGCAGGAACTCAAAGCATGCCCGGAACTGGAGGGGTTTCCGCTGGTACGCCGCGGCAACCGTCTTTCGATCATGCCGGTCAGCGCCGCCCAGTGGCGTTTTATTCTCACCCGGGAATAAATCCTTACGCGCTTCTTATGCGGAGATAAGGAGCCGCGATTGTGCCGACACGCCGGCTGCCGTTAAGATGCCTGGAACCTATCTCAAAATCCCCCGCGTGCTGTGTTGAGCCCCAGAGGTGCGCTGGGTAGGCCCGAAGGCACAGCCAATAGCAACGCTATTGGCAAGTCGAGAACACCGCCAGCGCACGGCACAGCTCGCGGGGGATTTTGAGATAGCTTCTAGCTTCACATGCGGAGACTGTTCATGAATCCAGATGAGATGAAACGCCTTGCCGCCCGTACCGCTCTGGACTACGTCACCAGCGGTGAGGTCATCGGTGTTGGAACCGGTTCCACCGTCAATCACTTCATCGATGCACTGGCAGAAATCAAGGGCCGTATCGAAGGAGCGGTTTCGAGCTCCGAAGCGAGTACGGCACGCCTCAAATCCCATGGCATCCCTGTGGTCGAACTCAACAGTGTCACCGAACTTGCCGTCTACGTAGACGGGGCTGACGAATCCAATCGCCACCTGCATCTCATCAAGGGCGGTGGCGGAGCATTGACACGCGAAAAGATCGTTGCCGCGGCAAGTCGGACGTTTGTCTGCATCGCCGACAGCTCGAAGCTGGTCGATGTGCTGGGGAAATTTCCGCTGCCCGTGGAGGTGATACCCATGGCACGCAGCTACGTGGCGCGACAGTTACGAAGGTTGGGGGGCGATCCGGTGTGGCGCGAGAACGTGGTGACGGACAACGGCAACCTGATACTCGATGTTCACAACCTCGAGATCATGGAACCCGCCAAACTGGAAGCCGAGATCAATAACATCGCCGGCGTGGTAACCAACGGTCTGTTTGCCCTGCGTCCGGCGGACGTACTGCTCTTGGGTACGGCGGACGGTGTGCGCACCATACGGCCCTGATTTCGAACACCTGACCAACTACAACAGCACGCGCTCGATGCCGCCATTGCGGGTGGCGGCAACGAAGGCCTTCTGCCAACCCTCACCCAGTATCCGATGGGCCATCTCGACAACGATGTAGTCCGTCTTCATGTTCGTCTCGTCGCGATAGCGCATCAATCCCTGCTGGCAGGCAGGGCAGGATGTCAGCATCTTGACGTTCCCTGCTTCTGCGCGCGGCGCTCCGCTCAGTCGGGTGATTCCCTGGTGCAACTCCTCCTGCTTGCGAAAACGGACCTGCGTGGCGATGTCAGGGCGCGAAACGGCCAGCGTGCCCGCCTCGCCGCAACAGCGGTCCGACAACGCCACTTCCTGACCCATCAGATTGCTCGCCACGCGTAGTGGATTGTGGGTCTTCATCGGCGTATGACAGGGATCGTGATAGAGGTACTGCACTCCCTCCACGACCTCCAACTTCACGCCTTTCTCCATCAGGTACTCGTGGATATCGAGCAATCGGCAACCAGGGAAGATGCGTTCGAATTCGTACTTCAGCAACTGGTCCATACACGTCCCGCAGGAGACGATGACGGTTTTGATATCGAGGTAGTTGAGCGTGTTCGCCACGCGGTGAAACAGCACGCGGTTATCGATGCTGATCTGGCGCCCCTTCTCGGTATCACCACCCGCCGTTTGCGGATACCCGCAACACAGATAACCCGGCGGTACGACCGTCTGCACACCCTGCGCATAGAGCATCGCCAGTGTCGCCAATCCGATCTCGCTAAAGAGCCGCTCTGAGCCACAACCGGGAAAATAGAAGACCGCCTCTGCACCCTCGCCCGCCCTTTTGGGATCGCGCAGGATGGGCACCGCCTTTGCGTCCTCGATTCCCAGCATGCTGCGCATCGGTTTGGCCGGAAGTCTGTCGGGCAGCGGTTTTTTGACCAGATGAATCACCTGCTCTTTCAGCGCCATCTTCCCGGTCGTGGCCCGTGGCTGCTGGCGCTTTCCGTAGAGCGGAAAAACACGCAACAAACCGGTAGCTTTGCGCTGGACCGCGTAGCCCCACTGGATCACCCCCTTGCGCATCGCCCTCACCGCACGGGGATCGGTGATATTGAGAAACGCCATGGAGAGTTTGGTTCCGAAGTTGTTCCACTTGCGCCCGTGGGCGCGCAGGATCTCGCGCATGCGGATCGTCACATCACCAAAATCGATGTCGACCGGACAGGGGGTCACGCAGCGATGGCAGATCGTGCAGTGGTCGGCGACATCGTTCATTTCGTCGAAATGGCGTATCGAGATACCGCGCCGGGTCTGCTCCTCGTAAAGGAAGGCTTCGATGATGATGCCGGCGGCGAGAATCTTGTTGCGCGGCGAGTAGAGCAGGTTGGCGCGCGGTACGTGAGTCGAGCAGACCGGCTTGCACTTGCCGCAGCGCAGGCAGTTCTTGATATCGTCGTTGAGCGCGCCCAGTTCGCTTGCCTCGAGTATCAGCGCCTCCTGCTGCACCAGACGCAACGAAGGCGTATAGGCGCGGTCGATGGTCACATCCTCGAGCAGCTTGCCTTTGTTGAATCTCCCCTCGGGATCCACGCGGTGTTTGTAATCAGCAAAGGCCCGCACCTTTCCCTCTTCCAGGTAATGGAACTTGGTGATGCCGATACCGTGTTCACCGGAGATCACGCCACCGAGATTCACCGCCAATTGCATAATGCGATCGACGATCTGCTCCGCCTCGTGCAACATGCGGTAGTCGTTGGAAAAGACCGGGATATTGGTGTGCACATTGCCATCGCCGGCGTGCATGTGAGTGGCAACGAACAGGCGACTTGAGCGGATCTCGCTGTGGATGGCATCGAGCCGCTGTCGTATCGTCTCCAGATCCTGGCCACCAAAGATCTGCTTCAACGGACACTCAACCTCATACCGGTAGGAGATGCGCAGATCCCGCCGCAGCATCAGCTGCGCAAAGGTGTCGCCTTCACGAACGCGAGCTCGCGCCTCATCGGTCAACAGCCCGGAGTAAGCGGCCACACCATCATCGAAATGCCGCAGGTAACCGTTCCACCGTTCACGCACCGCGGTGAGATGATCGCGTGCCGCGGTACGCTTGGCTTCGAGAATGCCGTCCTCTTCGGTCTCATCGGCATAGGCGAGCAACTGGCGTAGCTGCGTCGGCAGCTCCTGCTCCAGGTAATCCAGCACGGCATCGACCATACGCAACTTGTTGGCAGTCGAGCACTCGATATTGATGCGTTCGATGCCTTCGCTGTACTCCGCCAACCGCTCGAGCGGAATGACCACATCCTCGTTGATCTTGAACGCATTGGTGTGACGGGCGATGGCGGCGGTACGGGCGCGATCGGCCCAGAAACGTTTACGTGCTTCCGGACTGACCGCCACAAAGCCCTCGGCGCCCCGGATGTTTGCCTTGCGGACCATCTCTGCCGCCGCTGCTGCCACGGCATCTTCGCTATCACCGCCTATATCGCCGATCAAAACCATTTTGGGCAGTTCACCACGCGGTGCCTTGGTGGTGTATTTCACGGCGCGCACGTAACGCTCATCGAGGTGTTCCAGCCCGATGAGCTCGATTCCGGCAGCCGCATCCAGATAGGCCTTGGTTTCGACAATGGCAGGTACCGCATCACGCAGATCGGAACCAAAGAATTCGAGGCAAACGGTACGTATGTGCAGTGGCGCCCGATGCAGCACAAAAACCGCCGAAGTGATGAGGCCGTCGCAGCCCTCTTTCTGCACCCCGGGCAAACCGCCGAGAAACTTGTCGGTGACATCCTTGCCCAGACCCGGCTTGCGGAAGGTGCTACCGGGCAACGCGATCTCCTCCGGCTCAGCGATCGGTGTCGTGCCATCCGCTTCGAAGCGTTTGAGTCGGAACCTGACGGTCGCCTGCTCGTGGATTTTGCCGAGATTGTGGCCCACCCGTTCCACCTCGAGCCAGCGTGCATCAGGCATCACCATGCGCCACGAGGCGAGGTTGTCCAACGTCGTGCCCCAGCGCACCGCCTTCTTGCCGCCGGCGTTCATGGCGATATTGCCACCGATAGTGGAAGCATCCTGGGAAGTAGGATCTACCGCAAAGATCAGCGCATGCGTCTCGGCCAGCTCGGTTACGCGCCGCGTTACTACACCGGCCTCAACGCGAACGGTCGCCACTTCCTGATCCAGCCCCGGTAGTCGACGCTCTTCGATGGAACCAATCCCATCCAGCTTCTCGAGATTGATCACCGCGGTATTGGCGTACAGCGGTACAGCACCGCCAGTGTACCCGGTGCCGCCGCCACGCGGGATAATGGTCAGCCCGAGTTCGATGCAGGCGGCGACAATGGCGCCCAATTCGGCTTCAGCATCGGGATTGATCACCACAAACGGTAGCTCCACGCGCCAGTCGGTGGCATCGGTGACATGCGACACCCGGGCGAATCCATCGAAGCGAATGTTGTCCTTGCGCGTGGTTCTGGCCAATCGCTTCAACGCTTTGCGCCGCAAACTGAGCTGGGTGGAAAACCACATCTCAAATCTGGCGATCGCATGACGCGCCGACTCGATGAGATCCAACGCTCTCGCGTTCTGGTTGGCACGGGCGAGCATCTGATCGAGACGATGATGCAGGGCATGGATCAACGAAGCGCGACGATTGGCATTCTCCAGCAAATCGTCCTGCAGGAAGGGATTTCGCTCCACCGCCCACATATCCCCCAATACCTCGAACAGCATGCGCGCCGAGCGACCGGTGCGCCGCTCGGTGCGCAACTGCTCGATCACGTCCCAGATTTCCGCACCCAGATAACGCAGCACGATCTCTCGGTCGGAGAACGAGGTGTAGTTGTAGGGAATTTCGCGAATGCGAGCGGTGGGCGTACTCTGTTTCATCGACGCATTCTAACCAATTTTCGTACTCTTATTTGCACGGCAACAGAAAGGGAGTCAGGCCTGCACGAGGATCGCCACGACCAGGTAGCGCGCCAATTTACCCAACACAATGAAAAGCGCTGAAATCCCTGCCGGGATTCGCAGCCATCCGGCGACAAAGCACAGCGGATCGCCGACCACCGGCAGCCAGGAGAGCAATAACGCAGGGCTACCCCACCGTTGCAACCAACGCAGAACCCTTTGGTGACGCGGCTTTGCAATGCGCTCGGACGAGTAACCCGACGCCAGCAGATAGCCGAGCAGATAGGTGGTCATACCCCCCATTGCATTACCCGCGGTTGCAGTGGCGATCAGACTGAGTGGCGAGTGGCGACCTTCCAGTATCAACGCACCCAGCGCAATCTCCGAACCACCTGGAAGCAAGGTGGAAGAGAGAAAGGCGTTGACGAACAAAACCCACAACAAACTCGAAGCTTCCACTATATCGGCCGTAGGGGATCGCAGATCCCTGGTTCAAAAATAGAAGGGGCGCCGTAGCGCCCCTGTTGTTTGGCAATCCAGCGGATTATTGTGACCCAACGGTCAACTCCGCACGGTTCGCCTCAACCGTTGCGCGTCCGATACCGGGCACTTGCGTAAGATCGTCCACACTTTTGAACGGTCCATGCTGGTTACGAAAGGCAACGATGGCGGCCGCTTTCTTCTCGCCCACGCCCTTGATGGCTTGAGCGAGAACCGCGACATCAGCGGTATTGATATCGACCGGCTCGGCAAACGCCGGCACGACAGCGAACAGAGAAAGGGTAAAGATGAAACAACGCAACAATCGCCGCATGGCGAATCCTCCCTAAAGGGTTTCCATTTCCTTTTCCGGCCACCGCGATGGCCGGCTCCTTTGACGCAGATCCAGCGCCAGTCCGAAAGTTACCCGAGAAGCCGATTTCGATCAATACCCCCGCAAGTGCCCGGACCGAGGCACCCCCTTATCACCACAAAAAAACGGGCGCCCGAAGGCGCCCGCTTGCATCCAAACCGAGAAGATCGGTTTTAGAAGCTCATGTTGATACCGATCGCAGTGGAATCGGCATCGACGCCGCCAACTTCAACGGAGTCAAAGGTGACGAAGCCGGTCACGTTCTTGCTGAACGCGTGGGCAAGCTCCAACGTCGTCGCAGAGTCACCGTCGTTGGCAGGTGTGATGTCGGAATCACGATTGTAGAGACCCAGCTTGAAGGTGTTGTTGCCGGCGGTGTAAGCAGCCGCCAGACCCATTACCGTGTCACCATCGACCGCACCGGAGCCAAACCCATCTTCCCAGGTAAAGCCGACCATCAGCGGACCGGAGGTCCAGGAGACACCCAGTGACTCGCGGGTGGAATCGCTAGCTGGGGAGTTGTTGGCCTCGACCAGACCAAAACCGGCGTGCCAGGGGCCGCCATTCCACACGAAACGCAGACCGGTGACGTCGATATCGTCCGTGGCGCTGGCGGGGTCGTTGGCAATCAGGGCGGGCACGACATAGAAACCACCCGTGACCGGGGATTTCCACGCGATCAGCTTACCGGTGTGATCGGTCTGCGCGAAGTAGTGGTAACCGCCGTGCTCGAAGATGTCGACCATGGAGTACATGTCGGCGTACTGGCCGCTGGGGGTACGACCGGCCATGACGAAGGTACCGGCACCCTTGGTGGCCAGAATGACGCGGCTACGGCGCACGTTAACGTTACCATCGCCTTCACCGTTACCGGTATTACCACCGTTGGCAGCACTGTCAAGGTCGATCTCGATCTCGGCGATGAACTTGCCGGCGGAGGTATCTTCGGACGCTCTCCAACCCACACGGGCCTTGGTGTTCTTCATTTCCCAGGACGCGTTATCGGCATCGACCAGTTTCCAACCGACCACACCGTAGGTGGTGACGTCCAGCGCCTGAGCGGACAGCGGAGCTGCCAGGGCACCGGCTACAGCGATAGCAAGAAGCTTCTTGTTCATTCGTTCCTCCCAAAGGAAAGTAGTTTATGGTGTCTACTGCGAAACCAGACGGAGAGACTATAGGGAACAGAATGCGGAAATGCAACATGCTTTTCGCTATTTTTACAACAAATTTGCCGGTTCTGTTGTTTTGTTGCAACAACACAACAAAACGGGTGCGCCAGATCAAATTTTTCTGATGGAATCAGCGAATATCTTGAAGCCGCATCGTCTCATCCGGCGCGGCACGGTTGAATGACCACCATGGCGCCACTGACGCAAACACGCCGTTCAAGGAATATTTTTGCCTGTTACGTATCGCGTAATGGCGTTCACGCATGGCAAGGGCTTTCCTCTGCAAGGACACAAAAGGGCTCTGCAATGATCGGAGAGAACCCAGGTTCAGGAATATCGACAGAACCGCGCGGCGCAAACCGCTCCACCTGAACAGTGCAAGAAGTCCCCGTGATTTGGAGACTCCGCCGGGCAACCGGCCTGAAGCCCTGATCAAGGAGACAGGCGGGACCAATTCAGCATACGCATCAATGATCAGTTCCGACTCTGTTTCGGATGGGACGTCGGTGCTGCCCTGGACGCCGAGAGCACGGGCTACCGCTGAGGACACTCTATCAAAGCCACTGGAACCCCTGGGAATAAGCATCAATCGGCTGGCCTGGGATATCGTGGTGCCTCCCGGACGGATCAGCGGGATCGTCAACGGCAAACGGGGAATATCAGCCCATATGGCACGGTGGCTTGTTGGCGCGGAGGTGGAAAAACGGGTGCACCCGTTCGCTGCTTGAGAGTTTGGTGAATCGGGTCAGCTACTTTTTACGTTGGTCCAACGATTTGGCAACAGAAGGCCCCGATGGATTCTCACCCACCGGGGCCGGTTGTCGCGCGGCGCAGGCACCCTCCCTGGATCTTCCCTGCATGGCCGTGTCGTCCTGACTGCCCTCACTGGCGACGGATAAATACTGCAATATACTTATGGTTATTGCAACACCCATAGACGGAAATGACCCCTGTGTCACGCGTCGATTCATCGACAGATGTCGGGTTACGCTGCGCTAACCCGACCTACGGATGGCCCCTGCGCTCTGCGCCGAGCCTGCGGTTCAGCTGGTCGGTATATCTGCCGGGAGCAGATAGTACTTCATGCAACGAACCCGAGGGGTGCCGGCCAGGATGGCGGGCAGTATCACCTGACCAGGTGCTCACCCCTCGACCGCAAGCCATTAAAAAACCCGCCACTACGGGCGGGTTTTTTAATGGCTGGGGGACTAGGATTATTCGGCGCTGCGCGCCTCACCCTTCGGGCCGCCGTCGCTGCGCTCCGACGTTCTGCGCCGAGCCTGCGGCTCGGCTGGTCGAACCTGACTAGGTGCTCACCCCTCGACCCACAAGCCATTAAAAAACCCGCCACTACGGGCGGGTTTTTTAATGGCTGGGGGACTAGGATTCGAACCTAGATTAGCGGAGTCAGAGTCCGCTGTCCTGCCGTTAGACGATCCCCCAGGAACGAGGATCCGATTAACGCTTGGAGAACTGAGTGGCGCGACGGGCCTTGTGCAGACCGACCTTCTTGCGCTCCACTTCGCGGGCATCGCGGGTAACGAAACCAGCTTTGCGCAGCGACGGACGCAGCGTCTCATCATAGGCCATCAATGCACGGGTGATGCCGTGACGAATGGCGCCCGCCTGACCGGTGTTGCCGCCACCCACAACCGTCACCTTGATATCGAACCGGTCGGTCGCCTGAGCGGTCTCCAACGGCTGGCGCACTACCATGCGCGCGGTTTCGCGGCCGAAATACTCATCCAGCGGGCGGCCGTTGACGACGATCGCACCCTTGCCAGGCTTGATGAAGACACGGGCTGTAGAGCTCTTGCGGCGTCCGGTCCCGTAGTGCTGTTGTTCTGCCATCTTGTGCGTTCTCTTGTCGCGGTATGCCGTTGGCTCAGATATCCAGCGGCTGCGGCTGCTGGGACTGATGATTGTGATTGGGACCGGCGTAAACCTTCAGTTTACGGTACATCGCACGCCCCAGTGAGTTCTTGGGCAGCATGCCCTTGACGGCAGTCTCGATCGCCCGTTCCGGATGGCTGGCCAGCAGCTTTTCGAGGCTGACCGATTTGAGATTGCCTATATATCCGGTGTGGCGATGGTAGATCTTGTCCTTCAATTTGTTGCCGGTCACACGCACCTTCTCCGCGTTGACCACAACAATATAATCGCCGGTGTCCACATGAGGGGTAAACTCGGCCTTGTGCTTGCCGCGCAGGCGCAGCGCAATCTCGGTTGCCAGCCGTCCCAGCACCTTGTCCGAGGCATCCACCACGAACCAGTCGCGCTTCACTTCAGCCGGTTTCGCACTAAGCGTAGTCATCTTGAGCCGGGCTCCAACTTGCATTGCCAGAATCGAAAGAGCGGGAAATATACAGAAGTCACCAGGAAGTTACAAGTTTGATTCGGTGTGCAGCCAGCGCCGCACGATGCCCGGTCCCGGGAATATTCAACCGTAGTGTTACAACTTTATGACCCTGATTTTCGGGCAAAAAAAAGCGCGGCAAGTGAGGGCCGCGCTAAATCATCCAGGGAGGATGAGGGATTGGGTGGGACCGACTCTCAATCATACGAATATCGAAAATCCATCCTGCGAACCCGTGAAGGCGTTCAGTTGATAAGAATATACTAATATTCCAATGATCTGTCAAGCCGCTTTTTCCCATAATCGGTTCAGATCCTGAGTCGATCGACGATACGCCCGTGGATCAGGTGCTCCTGAATGATCTCTTCGACGTCGCTCTCGTCGATGAAGGTGTACCAGATCCCTTCGGGGTAGATAACCATCACCGGTCCCTCAGCACAGCGATTCATGCACCCGGCAGTGTTGATTCGTGCCTGCCCCTGACCATAGATATTCAGCTCCTTGCAACGCCTCTTGGCGTAATTGCGCAACGCCAGGCTGTTCATTTGGCTGCAACACTGCTCGCCGTCCTGGCGCTCATTGACGCAGAAGAAGACGTGGTGACGGTAATAGGACATATCGGATTTCCAATGGCCCTGGACGCTATCTATATCGCAGGGGCGGTAGGAGCGGCGGAAGCCGTGAAGAACAAAGGCATAACATTCGCGGCTTCCGCCGCTTCTACTGAGCTATACCTCAACGCCACGACGCAGGTTCCTTCCGTAGAAGATCTCCATCATCTCGCGCTGCAGCTGAGTGCGGATTCTGATCTGCTCCCGAGGCGAGAGATCGTCACGCTCGACGCCGAACAGGTAGTTGTTGAGATCAAACTCTTTGAGAATCATCTTGGTGTGGAAAATATTCTCCTGGTAGACATTGACGTCGATGGTTTGATAGCGCTCCCGTGTCTTGCGATCCAGATAGTTCTGGATGGAGTTGATCTTGTGATCGATGAAGAGCTTCTTGCCGCGCACATCGCGGGTAAAACCACGCACCCGGTAGTCCATGATGACGATATCGGACTCCAGGCTGTGAATCAGATAGTTCAACGCCTTGAGCGGTGAGATGCGCCCGCACGTTGCAACATCGATATCGGCGCGAAAGGTGCTGACACCCTCCTCAGGGTGATTCTCCGGGTAGGTGTGCACCGTAAGGTGGCTTTTATCGAGATGGCAGACCACGGCATCGGGCAGCGGACCCGGTGCTTCGGTATTGGAAAGCTGCTCTGAAAGGATTGGCTCCTCGGAAATCAGCATGGTGACGCTGGCGCCCTGCGGATCGTAGTCCTGGCGTGCGATATTGAGAATATTGGCACCGATGATGTCCGAGACATCCGTAAGAATCTGAGTCAAACGCTCGGCATTGTAGACCTCATCGATATACTCGATGTACTCCTGATGCTGTGCCTGACTCTGCGCGTAGCAGATATCGTAGATGTTGAAGCTCAGAGTCTTGGTCAGATTGTTGAAGCCGTGCAGCTTCAATCTTGAGATTGGTCGTACCAACGCGCAGGCTCCCCCATTAGGATTCTCGGCACCCCTTCCGGCCTCCCAAGCACCAAAGGGGCGCGTATTATGCGCTATTTTGGTCCCGCATCGCACCCCTGACGTGCTCCCAGTCGCGCTCACCAAACTGGCGGCAAATCACCAGCGGCAACGCGATAGAACCCGCTCCAAGCAGCCGATCGTGAAAGGCGCGCAGATCGAACCCCTCGTCCGCCGTCTGAACATAGCCTCGCAGGGCATTGATCATCGACCAGCCCAGGGCGTAACCCATGGGAACCGCCGGCGCGCGACTGTACCAGGCCAGATCGGCCATCGCTTGAGAGCGAGGAAATCCCAGCAGCTCCACCATGCGGTCGGCAGCCTGTTCCAGCGTCGTGCCCCGCACCTGGATCTCGACGTCGATCACCACCCGCAATGCCCGCCACAAGCGGTCCCGCAGCAGGAGAAAGCGTTGCTCGGGCTGAGCCAGGAAGCCTTGCTCGAGCATCAACTGCTCGCAGTACAACGCCCAACCTTCGTAAAGCGTTGCCGAGGGATTGAGCAAGCGCGGCAATGATCTGGCGGCAGGATTGCGATTGGCGGTCACGAACTGCAGATGATGTCCAGGCCATGCCTCGTGGACGCAGGTGTGTTGAATCCCCAGCCGATTGTGCTCCCGCAGGGTTTCATCATCGCTGGCGGGAGTGACGTAGTATTGACCGCGCTGATCGGGATCGTTCGGCGCCGGATCGAGATAAGCGGCAAAGGGGATCTGATGCCGCAGAAAACCGGGAGTCTCAACCACGTTGAGCCGTTCCCGTGCTGGCAGGGAGACAATGTCATGGCTCAATAAAAATTGATGCGCGGCGCGCATCTCACGCCGGTAGACGTCGAGCAGCTCCCGCGCGGGGGGATGGTCTGCGGTGATCTGGCGTGTGAGCGACACCACGTCGTCATCGCCGCGCAACTCACGTGTCACCGCGCGCAACTGCGCGCCGACCTCCTTCACCATGCGCTCGCCAAAGCGCTGCAGCTCGCTTGCCTCCATATCGACAAAATGGCGTTCGCGAAGGAGGCGCTCGAAATGCACCTCGCCAACGGCGAAATCTCCAGCGGCCGAGGGTGCGATCTCCGACTCGAGGAAACGTGCATAGTCAGTGAGTGCCTGCGATGCCTGCTCCTGCAGCATCTGCAACTGGCTCCGCACACCGCTGCCGACAATCTGCGGATGGCTGTCGAGGCGCAGCACGAAATCCGCGCCCGCGCGCGCCTCGGCTACCGCCGAATTCAACCACGGCACGGGTACCAACTCAGGCAGTGTCTTCAACTGCGCACGTGCCCCCCGCAGATGCGCGGGCACCTTTTCCAAACGTGCTCGCAACACAGTGGCCAAATCTGCCATGGGTCGTACCGTGAGCTGGTACAGCGCGTTGACCGGCAGGAAGGCGACGGGATCGCGGCGCCGCCAATCGCGCTCCAACAGGTCATGATGTTCTATCAACGCTGCGCCGCGCAGCACGCGGTAGTCTAGGGCCCGATCGGCATCGAGGAATCGTGGATCGATCTCCTCCAGACCCGCCAACAACTTCTCATTGAGAACAATCAGTGCGCCAACATCGTCGTCATCGTACGGGCGCAGCAGATGTCCGTATCCTGGGACACCCGCGTCCACGGCAGCTTCGGGATGAAACCGAAACCACGCCTGGTAGTAATTGCCGACCAGCTGATCGAACTGCGACTGAGTGCTATCGCTCACCGGGCATACCTTCGCGATCAACCCGAAACGGGGCGGATTTCATAATCGTGGGTTAACTGAGCGGACGCGGCCAGCATGTGCGATACGGAGCAATATTTGTTTGCCGACAAGTCGACGGCGCGGGCGACCTGCTTCTCCTCCAGATCGCGCCCCGCCACGATGTAGTGCAGATGTATCGCCGTAAAGACCTTGGGCACAGTATCCGCTCGCTGCGCCTCGATCTCGATGACGCAGTCTTCTATCTTTTGCCGCGCCTTACGCAGAATCGACACGACATCGAATGCCGTACAACCACCCAGGCCCAACAACACCATCTCCATCGGTCGCGGCCCCAGGTTGCGGCCCCCGCTTTCGGGCGCGCCATCCATCACCAGCGCATGCCCGCTGCCGGTCTCTCCAGCAAACGCGACATGCTCGATCCACTTGATACGTGCTTTCATGGCCACAGCGCTCCGCTCTGCTAAAAAGCCCGCCGCAGATTACCACGGAATACCCGCAGGCACTTAGCGATGAGACTGGACCTTAACCCGGATTTAGGGTCATGATAGAGTGAGTTGGGATCAACATCGACTCAAGGCTCAGAGACACCATGCAGGAAACACCAAAAGACAAAAGCGTCACCGAACGCCTGCTGGCCCACTGTCATCGCCGCCGTTATCCAGGCAAAAGCGTCATCATTTACGAGGGCGATGCGCCGGATGTGCTCTACTACCTGCTCGAAGGCTCGGTCACTGTATTGATCGAGGATGAGGACGGACGCGAAATCGTACTCGCCTATCTCAATCCCGGCGAGTTTTTCGGCGAGATGGGACTGTTCGACAAGGAAGAGGGTCGAAGCGCCTGGGTGCGTACGCGTTCCGAGTGCGAAATCGCTGAAATCAGTTTCTCGCGCTTTCGCCAGTTGGCCAAGGAAGATCCCGATATCCTCCTGCTGCTCGCCTCGCAAATGGCATTTCGTCTGCGCAAGACCAGCCAGAAAGTCGGGCACCTCGCCTTTATGGACGTCACCGGCCGCATCGCACGTACGCTGCTCGATCTCTGCAAGGAACCCGACGCCATGACCCATCCGGATGGTATGCAGATCCGCATCACGCGGCAGGAGATCGGGCGCATCGTCGGCTGCTCGCGTGAAATGGCCGGGCGGGTACTGAAGAATATGGAGGAGCAGGGCCTGATCTATGTCAAGGGGAAAACCATCGTGGTTTTCGGCACCCGGTAGGCAGAAACCCCCATTGCGCGCCCACTATCGCGCTCGCTTCACCTATCTTTGCCGTACAGGCAGCTTAACGCTCAATCGGACACCCCGAACCTCATCCAAACAACGTCTTTAGCTGTTCGCCTGGATCCTCGGCTCGCATAAACGCCTCGCCCACCAGAAAGGCGTGGACATTGTTGGCACGCATCAGATTCACATCGTCTCGACTCAGAATACCGCTCTCGGTCACCACGATACGATCGTTCGGGATCATCGCCAGCAGATCCAGCGTGGTGGAGAGACGCGTCTCGAAGGTGCGCAGATCACGGTTATTGATGCCGACAAGCCGGGTACCCAGCAGGAGTGCACGCTCGAGTTCCTGCGCATCGTGCACCTCGACAAGCACATCCATCCCCAAATGGTGCGCCAACCCGGTAAACTCCGACAGTTGTGCATCATCGAGCGCGGCAACGATCAAGAGAATGCAATCAGCCCCGAGCGTGCGCGCCTCGTAGATCTGATAGGGATCGACTACGAAATCCTTACGGATCACCGGTAACGTGCAGGCGTTGCGCGCCTCTTGAAGGGAAGCATCGGCGCCCTGGAAAAAATCGATGTCGGTAAGTACCGACAAGCACGCCGCGCCGCCGCGTGCGTAACTGGTGGCAATCTCGGCCGGATGGAAATCTTCTCGCAACACGCCTTTACTGGGCGATGCCTTTTTGATCTCGGCAACCACCGCGGCTTCACCCCTGGCGATGTATCGCGCCAAAGCCTCGGCAAAGCCACGTGGCGGTGATGCCTGAGCCAGACGCTGTTTGAGATCGCGGAGCGTCACGCGCTCACAACGTTTGGCAACCTCCTCTTTCTTGCGTTGCAGGATTCGCTTCAGGATGTCGGGCGTTGCAGCCATCATGCCCCCTTGGCCAGGCGCTGACTGACCGCGGCCAGTTGATCCAATCGTCCGGTGGCAGTGCCCGAATCCAGAATCTGCTCAGCCTTGCGCACGCCTGTCTCAAAAGAGGCTGCCAGACCCGCCACATAGAGTGCGGCACCGGCGTTCATCGCGACGATATCGCGCGCGGCGCCCTTTTCCCCGGCAAAAACCTGGCGGATGATGCCCAGGCTTTCATCGGCATCGCCAACCTTCAGCGAAGAGATATCGGCGCGCGTGAGCCCCACCTGCTCGGGTGTGATCTCGTAATTGCGAATGACGCCATCGCGCAGTTCGGCCACCTGCGTGTTCGCGCCGATACTGATTTCATCCATACCATCATCGGCGTGCACGATCATCACATGATGGCTGCCCAGCTTGTGCAACACCTCAGCCAACGGCTGCACCCATTCCTTGCTGAAGACACCCAACAACTGGTTGGGCGCACCCGCCGGATTGGTCAAGGGACCAAGGAGATTGAACACCGTGCGCACCGCCATCTCGCGCCGCGGCCCCACGGCGTACTTCATCGCACCGTGATGACGCGGTGCGAACATGAAACCGACACCCACCTCGTCGATACAGCGCGCCACCTGAGCCGGATCCAGATCGAGATTGACACCCGCTGCTTCGAGCAGGTCGGCACTGCCTGATTTCGAGGACACCGAGCGGTTACCGTGTTTGGCCACCCGTCCACCTGCCGCCGCGACAATGAAACAGCAGGCGGTGGAGATATTGAAAGTGGCAACGCCATCGCCGCCGGTACCCACGATGTCGACCACATGCTCGCTGCCGACCGCCACCCTGGTGGCCAACTCGCGCATGACGGTTGCCGCAGCGGCGATCTCGTCGACCGTCTCTCCCTTCATGCGCAGACCGATCAGAAACCCGCCGATCTGGGCCGGCGTTGCCTCGCCGGTCATAATGGTACGCATGACGCCGGCCATCTCATCACCGCTGAGATTCCGGCGCTCCGTGACCGCGCGTATCGCTGCTTGCAGATCCATGGAATGCTCCCGTAGCTAACTCTTGATGAAGTTTTCCAACAATTGGTGACCGTGTTCGGAGAGGATCGATTCCGGGTGAAACTGCACCCCCTCCACGTCGAGGGACCTGTGCCGAACACCCATGATCTCCTCCAGAGTGCCGTCGGCGCGCTCTGTCCACGCCGTGATCTCCAGGCACTGCGGCAAGCGACCCTGGTCGATGACCAGCGAATGATAGCGGGTCGCGGCAAAGGGCGTCGGCAGCTTCGCGAAGACACCACTGCCATGATGATGCACATCCGAGAGTTTGCCGTGCATCACGTGACCCGCGCGCACGATTCGACCCCCAAACGCCTGGCCTATGCATTGATGCCCGAGGCAGACGCCAAGGATGGGGACCTTGCCGGCGAAGTGTTGAATCAGCGGCACCGAGATACCCGCCTCGTTCGGCGTACAGGGACCCGGCGATACCACGATGCGCTCGGGCTGCAACGCCTCGATCTCTGCGATCGAAATCTGATCGTTGCGGTAGACGCGTACATCCGCACCCAATTCGCCCAGATACTGGACCAGGTTGTAGGTAAAGGAGTCGTAATTGTCGAGCATTAACAGCATTGAGTTCTTTCAACGCAAAGGCGCTAAGACGCAAAGGACGCAAGAGCTACAATTTATTAACCACCCGCTTTATGCCATCCTTCAGCAACGGAACATGAAAGTTGATCAAAAGTCCCAGTCGCCGATTTGCCAGCCGCAGATACGATAGCAGTTGTGCTGCATGCACGGGCAAGAGTGTATCCACCGACTTAACTTCCACAATAATCAATCCTGAAACCTCCAAATCCAATCGATAGGCAGTACCGAACTTCAAACCTTTGTAGGACGCATTCAGTGGCACTTCCTCAGCGCACTTCAGATCCCGCAACCCTAGTTCAAGTGCAAGGCTTCGCCTATATACCGATTCCAGGAGCCCCGGCCCCAGCGTCCGGTGTACCTCAAGCGCTGCATCGACTACTTCTCTCGCGATCCTGTTCTCTTCAATGGCTTCACCATTGCGTCCTTTGCGTCTTTGCGTCTTTGCGTCTTTGCGTCTTTGCGTTGATTCTTTAGATCATTTCTCTGCTTGATCCAACCCCGCCTGCGCCATCGTCACGGCACGGAAAATCGCGCGGGCCTTATTCATGGTCTCATCCCACTCGTTGCGCGGTACGGAATCGGCCACGATACCGGCACCGGCCTGGATATGGAGCAGACCCTCCTTGATCACCGCCGTACGGATGGCGATGGCGGTGTCGAGATTGTCGTTCCAACCGATATAACCCACCGCGCCAGCGTAGATCCCGCGCTTGACCGGTTCCAACTCGTCGATGATCTCCATGGCGCGGATCTTGGGCGCGCCGCTCACGGTGCCCGCGGGAAAAGTGGCGCGCAAGGCATCGATGGCCGACATCCCGGCATGCAACCGCCCCTGCACATTGGAGACGATATGCATCACATGCGAGTAACGTTCGATCAACATCTGCTCGGTAAGCTCTACGCTGCCGATCTCGGAGACCCGTCCCACATCATTGCGCCCCAGATCGATCAGCATCAGATGCTCGGCACGCTCCTTGGGATCGGCAAGCAGATTCTCCTCCAGTGCCTCATCCTCCTCCTGCGTCGCACCGCGCGGCCGCGTGCCGGCGATGGGACGCACGGTGATCACGCCGTCTTCGACGCGGGTGAGAATCTCCGGCGACGAACCCACCACCTGAAAATCCTCCAGATCCAGAAAGAACATATAGGGTGAGGGGTTGAGAGTGCGTAGCGCACGGTAAAGGTCCAGTGGCGCAGCCGCGAAGGGAATCGAGAGGCGCTGCGACAACACCACCTGCATGCAGTCGCCGGCCACGATGTACTCCTTTACACGCTCGACGGCGGTTTCAAATCCCTGCTGCGTGAATCCCGAGACAAAATCCCCCTCCACGACTTTACGCGCAGAGCCTGCGCCCACGGCTTGCGGCGTCGCGCGCCGCAGGCGCGCCTCCAACTCATCGATGCGATAGTGCGCATGGGCCAGGGGATCGGTGGTTGCGGGATCGGCGTGGACGATGACGTGCAATTTGCCGCTCAGATTGTCGAACACCACCACCTCGTCCGACACCATGAGCAGGATATCGGGGTTGTGCAGAGGATCGGGCAAGGGGCATTCCCCCAGTTTTGGCTCCACGTAGCGCACCGTGTCGTAGCCGAAGTAGCCCACCAGACCACCGGTGAACTTCGGGAGTCCCGGCAGGTGTGGGACGCGATAGCGCGACTGAAACGTCTCGATCCAGGCCAGCGGATCGCGGCATTCGGCGGACTCGATCACCGTGCCGCCACGGGTCACCTGGACCGCGTGGCCGCGCACCTCCACAATCGTGCGGGCCGGCAGGCCGATAATGGAGTAACGCCCCCATTTTTCACCGCCCTGAACCGACTCCAGCAGGTAACTGTAGGCGCCATCGCAGAGCTTCAGATAAGCACTCAGCGGGGTATCGAGGTCCGCCAGAATCGTACGGGCGACGGGTATGCGGTTGTAATCTTGCGCGACGAGCGCTTGAAAGAATTCGGGCGTCATCTTCACCACCTGACGGAACGAAACGGTCGGAACAGCACAGTGTAACTACGATGGGTCAGCAGCCTGACAGGCTTAGGGGATCGTGACGAACAGAGAGGGAGAGCGGAGCCATTGTTCCGATTGTTCGTGGAAAATAGTTGTCACTAGTCGACGAGAGGAATCGGGAGAAGGGGCCGCTCTCCAACCGGCGCAGCCGATCACGCCTGAGTCTGTCAGGCTGCTGTCACCATCGCCATCGCAGCATGGCGTCCGGCAGTTGGGTCCGATCAATGGCGTTCATGGCTCATGCGGCTTGTCGGAGCAGTTCGACCAGTTGGGTCAGGTTGTCGATGACGGCGTCGGGGCCAGCCTCGTTGATATCCTCGCCGTGATTGTACCCGTAGGGCACGCAGACGATCTGAGCGCCGGCGGCTCGCGCCGCCTGCACGTCGTTGCGGGAATCGCCCACCATCAACGTGCATTCGGCAGGAACTTTAAAGAACTCGGCCGCATACCGCAAGGGTCGCGGATCAGGCTTTTTCACCGGCAGCGTATCGCCGCTGACCTGCAATCCCAGCAGCGCAGCGATCCCCAATCCTTCCAGCAGCGGCGCGGTAAAGCGCGCCGGCTTGTTGGTGATGCACGCCATCGGGTAGCCCAGGTGATGCAACTGCTTCAAGCCCTCCTCCACACCCGGAAAGAGCCGGCTGTCGACCATCACGTGTCCGGCATAGATCTCGAGAAACAGGGGATAAGCGCGGTCGAAAAGTTCGGCATCGGGTTCATCCTGCATGGCGCCGGTCAGCGCGCGCTTGACCAGACGCTCGGCGCCGTTGCCCACCCAGTGCCGCACCGCCGTCTCACCCGCCGGTGATCGGCCGAGCTCGGTGAGCATCCGATCGACGCTGTAGGCGAGATCCGGGGCGCTGTCGACCAGCGTGCCATCGAGATCGAAAAGAATCGCTTGGGGATTGCGCAACATCAGCGCCGACTCCGGTTGGCAGGGCAACGAAAGGTGCGCAGGGTATCACATGCCGTGATCACCCACCCGCACGGACGACCACCCGATCGTCGCTCAGGCGGCGTTGCGCACCGCCGCCAATTCACGGCGCATCGCATCCACAGTGGCCTTGTAATCGGGTGTGTTGAAGATGGCGGAGCCGGCGACGAAGGTGTCGGCACCTGCCGCGGCGATCTCGGCGATATTGTCCACTTTCACGCCACCATCGATCTCCAGGCGAATATCACGCCCGCTCGCATCGATGATCTGACGCGCCTCACGCAGCTTGTCCAGGGTGGCGGGAATGAACTTCTGACCACCGAAGCCGGGATTGACCGACATCAGCAGCACCATATCGACCTTGTCCAGCACCCAGCGCAGGCAATCGAGCGGCGTTGCGGGATTGAACACCAGGCCCGCTTTGCAGCCGCAGTCGTGAATCAGTTGCAGACTGCGATCGATGTGTTCGCTCCCCTCCGGGTGGAAGGTGATCCAGCTGGCACCCGCGTCGGCGAAATCGGGGATGATGCGATCAACCGGCTTGACCATCAGATGCACGTCGATATCCGCTGTCACACCATGGTTGCGCAGCGCCTTGCAGACCAGCGGTCCGATGGTGAGATTGGGCACGTAGTGGTTGTCCATCACATCGAAGTGGACCACATCCGCCCCAGCGGCCAGCACGTTGTTGACCTCTTCGCCCAGGCGCGCGAAGTCCGCGGACAGGATGGAAGGGGCGATCCAGAAATCGTTCATGGCTAACACCTTTGGCAGCGTTCAGGCAGTCTGACCCGCATTGTAGCGTCTCGATGTTCCAAGCTGGCTTATAATTTCTTATCTGAACATAAAGGGTTTCATGGGGCACCGTGCTGAAACGATTGACTCCGCTAACGCTGATTCTGGTCCTGAACTCGCCGGCGGCACCGGCCGCCGATACAGCGCCACTGGCGCTGGAGCAGGGGCAATGGGTGGAAATAGCCGGCGCCGACAGCCCCTTTGCTGCAATCCTCACCCCGCAACGCGGCGCCAAAGCGGCGGGCGCTATCCTGCTCATCCCGGACCAGGAGAGCCATCCCGATCGCCGCGATGCCACCGGCGTACTGCGCGCAAACCTACCCGAGTTCGGCTGGACGACCCTGGCGATCACGCTCTCCCCGGCGGCCCCGAATGGTCAGACCGACGCGGATCTGCGCCGCATCGGGGCGGCCCTCGCCTACCTGCAGCAGCAAAAAGCCACGCGGATCGTAGTAATCGGGCACGGTCGTGGCGCAACGCTGGCCGCCGCCTATCTGGCCTCCCAACCTCAGGCGCCCGTCGCCGGCCTGGTCGCCCTTGGCTGGTACGATCCCGACGATGCGGAGGGCAACCTCAGCGCGGCAACCGCACTGGCGAACTTCACAACCCCGGTCTACGATCTATACGGCAGCCGCGATCTGAACAAGGCAACCCGGCAAGCGGCTGAACGCCTGGCCGCCGCAGGTGATGCGAACCGCGTTTACCGCCAGCAGACCGTGGAGGGGGCCGACCACGATTTCACCGGCCTCGACCACGCGCTGGTGCAACGTGTACGCGGCTGGATGCAGGTACAAGTCCTGCGCAACTCACCTCTTCGCTAACGCAGAAAGCCCGCACCCCATGGGTATCGCCCTGTCACTGCACCTGCTCGCCGCCACCGTCTGGGTCGGCGGCATGTTCTTCGCCTACCTCTGCCTGCGCCCGGTGGCCGCCGCGCAGCTCGAACCGCCGCTGCGCCTGACGCTCTGGAGTCAGGTCTTTGCCCGGTTCTTCCGCTGGGTGTGGCTGGCGGTAGTGCTGCTGCCCGTCACCGGCTACTGGATGGTCTTTGCCGGATTCGGCGGTATGGAAAACGTGAGTTGGTCGACCCACACCATGCAGGCCACGGGCCTGCTGATGATCGCCATCTATCTGTTTCTCTTCTTCGGGCCCTACCCGGAACTGCGCCGGGCGGTGAGCGACCAGCGCTGGCCCGACGGCGCCGCGGCGCTGAACCGTATCCGCCAGCTGGTGCTGACCAATCTGATCCTGGGACTGATTACGGTGGCGGTGGCCGGCAGCGGGCGGTGGCTGCGTTAACTGAGAAAAGATTCCCACGCAAAGATGCCAAGTGCGCCAGGAATTTTGATTCGCATCCTGGCGCGAGGCCGTCTTTGAATTACTCGCCCCGTCCGCCCATTAGCCAATCGATACCCTCCAGTGCCTGATCCTTCCGCCCGAGACCGGCGAAATCGAACAGCGACGTGTCGGCCAGGTGTGACGGCACCACGTTCTGCAGCGCGGCGAAGATGGTCTCCACGCGTCCGGGGAAGCGTTTCTCCCATTCGCGCAGCATCTCCTTGACCACCTGACGCTGCAGGTTATCCTGCGATCCGCACAGGTTGCAGGGGATGAGCGGAAACGCCTGCGCCTCGGCGTAGGCTTCAATATCGGTCTCGCGACAATAGGCCAGCGGTCGAATGACGATGTGGCCATCGCCCTCGCTTTGCAGCTTGGGCGGCATCGCCTTCAGCTTGCCGCCGAAGAAAAGGTTGAGGAACAGGGTCTCGACGATGTCGTCGCGGTGATGACCGAGCGCGATCTTGGTCATATTGTGCTCGCGGGCGAAGGTGTAGAGCACGCCGCGGCGCAGACGCGAGCAGAGGCTGCAGGTGGTCTTGCCCGCCGGGATGATCTCCTGCACCACACTGTAGGTATCCTGTTCGATGATGTGGTAGGGCACACCGATCGATTCCAGATAGTGCGGCAGCACCTGTTCCGGAAAACCGGGTTGCTTCTGATCGAGATTGACCGCTATCAGCTCGAAGTCCACCGGCGCGCTGCGGCGCAGGCCGAGCAGGATGTCGAGCATTGCATAGGAGTCCTTGCCACCGGAGAGGCACACCATCACCCGATCGCCGGCCTCGATCATATTGAACTCCTGGATCGCCTTGCCGACGTTGCGGCGCAGACGTTTGGCCAGTTTATTGAACTCCAGTTTCTCTTTGTACGCGGCGACGGACATAACTAGAACCTATCTCAGAATCCCCTGCGAGCGAAGCGGCGAAAGCCGCGAATGGGTGTATTGAATTTCTTCAACGCCAAGGTCGCGAAGAACAGATCATTCGATTAAAAAAGTTCGTTTCTCCTTGGCGTTCTATGCGTCTTGGCGCCTTTGCGTTAGAACAACTCAATCAAGATTCGCGGCTTTCGCAGCTCCAACAAGGGCGCGACATTCTAACGCAACTTTTCGAGCGGATCAGGCGCGGCTCATCTTCCAGCAACGGTGAATGCGCGGATTGCGAGCGAAATCCCTGGGCAGCGTCTGGCGGCTGATCTCCTCGATGCTGAGATTACCCAGCGCCGACTCATCGAGTTTGAAACGCCGGAAGTTGGTGGAGAAGAGCAGCACGCCGCCGGGTTCCAACAGGCTCACGGCGTTGCGGATCAGCTCCGCATGATCGCGCTGGGTATCGAACGTCCCCTCCATGCGCTTGGAGGTGGAGAAAGTGGGAGGATCGAGAAAGATCAACCCGTAGCGCTGCCCGGATTCGCCCGCCTGCGCGATCAGCCACTCCCGGCAGTCGGCCTGGATCAGGCTGTGTTGGTCCCCCGTCATGCCGTTGAGGGAGAGGTTGCGCCTGGCCCAATCCAGATAGGTGCGTGACAGGTCCACGCTGGTGGTGCTCCTGGCACCTCCGGCCGCCGCGTAGACGGTCGCGGTGCCTGTATAGCAGAAGAGATTGAGGAAACGCCGCCCCTGGGCGAGTTTGCGCAGCAGCGCGCGGGTCGGACGGTGATCGAGAAACAGGCCGGTATCGAGATAGTCGGTGAAGTTGACGGAGAAGCGCAGCCCGCCCTCGATGACGGTGTGAAATTCCCGTTGCGCGGCCTGTTTCTCATACTGCGCCTTGCCGCGCTGGCGACGACGCACTTTGAGGTGTACCGCTTCGGGGGTCACCTCCAGGACAGCGGGCAACACGGACAACGCCTCGGCGAGGCGTGCCTGCGCCTTGCGCTCCGGCACCGACTCCGGCGCCTCATACTCCTGCACGTGCACCCAGCGACCCCGTTCGCCCTGGTAGAGATCGACCGCCAGGTTGTACTCGGGCATATCGGCATCGTAGAGCCGGTAGCAGTTCACCCCGTTATCGCGCGCCCAACGCGACAGTGCCTTGCGGTTCTTGGTCAGGCGATTGGCGAACATGCGCGCACCGGGGGAATCCGGGTTGCCCTCCGCTGCGCTCGGAACGGTCCCCGGCGGTGGGCGATCGACGTACCAGCGCGGTTCGATCTCGAAATGCAGCAACTGACACTCCAGCGCGCCATTGAACAGTTTATTGATACGCCGCGCCTTGATCCCCATGTGTTTGCCCAGCTCGGGATTACCGGTGAAAACGGCCGCGCGCCAACCGCTGAACTGATCGCGCAGTCGTTGACCGAGTTGGCGATAGAGCGCGCCCAACGTCTCCTGCTCACCCATTCTTTCGCCGTAGGGCGGGTTGGTGACCACCAAGCCGGTAGCGGTAATCTGCGCGGGCCGGGTCAGTTCGGCCAGATCCCGGCGTGTGACAGCGATGTATTCGCCCACCCCGGCACGCTGCGCATTGGCCTGCGCCATCGCCACAGCAGCGCCGTCACTATCGAAACCGTAGAGTCGGGGAATGCGCCGACGGCCTGCCTCCCAACGCTGCTGCGCCGCGGCGCGCAACCCCTTCCACAATGCATCGTCGTGCTGCAGCCAACCGAGAAAACCGAAAAAGTCGCGCCCTAAACCCGGTGCGCGATCCCCTGCCATCAATGCCGCTTCGATGAGCAGCGTCCCGGACCCACACAGGGGATCGACCAGCGCGCCGCCCTGCGTCGCCAGCGCAGGCCAGCCGGCGCGGGCCAGGATGGCGGCCGCCAGATTCTCTTTCAGCGGTGCGCCGCCGCCCTCCGTGCGATAGCCGCGCCGATGCAGACCCTCACCGGCGAGATCGATACTGACGGTGACCTGCGACCGCTTGAAATGCACGTGCAGCGACAGATCAGGGCGCTCGAGGCGCACATCGGGCCGCACACCCGTGCGCTCGCGCAGGCGATCGACAACCGCGTCCTTGATGCGTTGCGCGATGAACTGAGTATGGGTCAGTGCGCCGTGTTGCTGGGTCGCATGGACCGCCAGTGTTGCCGTCGAATTCAGGTGCGACTCCCAGGCGATGGCATGCGCGCCGGCATAGAGCGCATCGGCATCCTGCGCTTCGAACTGCGCCAGCTGCAAAAGAATACGCGAGGCAAACCGCGACCACAGGCAGGCGCGGTAGGCCACCGTGATGTCACCGCGAAACACGACGCCGGCCCCCGCGTCACGGCATTCTGTCGCGCCCAGCTTCTGCAGCTCGGCGACCAGAAGATCGGCAACGCCGCGGGGGGCGACGGCAAACAGATTCAGGGGTGAGTGCATGAGGCACGGGACGGTGAAGTGGGCGCGCGATTATAGCGAACGCCCCTGTGCTTGGCGATGCACGGAAAAAGGTAGCGTGATGAAGCCGCGCCTGGCGCAGCGGGTTGCCGATCCCGCGCCTGCCCTCAATCGACAACCGCTCCCTGTCCCTGAACCCGACGCAGCGCTGCGCTGACGGTCAGATCGGCACTGTCGCGGGCCTCCGCCAGCGCCCGGCGACGCTCGGTATTGGAGGCGAGGCCAAAGTCCAGCGCCTCTTCGTTGCCTGGGCAGGGCTCGATAGGGAAGACCGGGTGGTACTCTGAACGCGGCGGCGCGGGCTGCTGGCCACTCCGGGGCATCAGCTCGATAAATACCCCGCGCGCCCATCGACCAGCGCGAAACGTCACTCTCGACGGCCGGGTGCTGCTATCAGGCAACCCCACTGTCCATCTCAGCCAAGCGACGTACTACCTGTTTGTTGTTGGAGACTGCCCTGCAAACTGCACACTCCGGAACCCGGTAAATACCCTGGAATAACAAAAGGTTGCAGATTGGAGTATGGCGCCCGCCCGGCAGTATCCGGCAAGTGTTGCAAAAGTCAGCGGAAACCGCGGGCCGCTTTTATCTGTTCGTAGGCACTCTTGATCTCGTGCGTCTTCTGCGCCGCAAGCTTCATCATCTCCTCGGGCAAGCCCTTGGCCACCAGCTTGTCGGGGTGGTGCTGATTGAGCAGGCGACGATAGGCCTTTTTGATCTCCGCCTCACCGTTCTGCGGCGTGACGCCCAGCAGTGCGTAGGCATCGGCAATGCTGGCCGGCCGGTCGCCGTTGCGATTGTAGTGGCGTTCCGCACCCGCCATCCCCTCCAATTGAGCGAACTCGGCGCGGGAGATGCCCAGGCGGTCACAGATATGCAGGAGCAGAGCCCGCTCCTCGTGAGCCAGTTCGCCATCGGCGAGCGCCGCCTGGAGTTGGATCTCCACAAACAGGCGCAGCAGCGTATGGCGACGATGACATTCGCGGCGGAACTGCTCCAGGGCCGCATCCAGTGGAAAACCTGGTTTCTTGCCCTCGGTGAAAAGGCGCATGGCGGTGAGTTTGAGATCGGGGTTCAACTCCATCTTCGACATCACCGAGCGGGCGGCGATGATCTCGTCTTCGCTCACCCGGCCGTCAGCCTTGCAGATATGTCCCATCACCGAGAAGGTGGCGGTAAAGAAGGCGGTCTGGACACGCTGTTGATCACCCAGGCGCCAGCCGTTCCCGCGAAAATCACGCAGGCTTTTATCGAAGCCGTGCCCGAGCGCAGCGCCCAGTATCGCGCCCAACGGCCCGCCGATCAGATAGCCGAATGCCCCTCCGAGCAGTTTCCCCCACCAGCCCATGCCAAACCCTGCGCAGGCGTTACCCGCCGGCAACGCGTCAAGAATCACGCCATTGTATACGAAGGGTGATCAGCGATGTGCCGAAGGAGAGGTGGTTTCAACAGGCGGTGCCACCGCTGGTCTGGTCATACGAAGGTGGTGTTTACGGTAGGTAAACGAGGCACCCACTATGTTCCAGAGCAACAGTGCGAAGGAGATGAAAAAAGCGACGGCGGACAGATGAGTCAGAAACACCGGATAGACGATCGCCCCCAGCAACAGCACCATCGCGACCTGATGAACCCGCAGCTGCCGCCGTGCCCATAGATCGGGCACGATCTGCTTCATATTCGGTACCCGCACCAGGGTGACATTAGTGGCGCTCAGCATCTCATTCTGCAGATGGAACCAGACCAGAAACGGCACGATCTTGTACAGCATCCCATTGACCACCGAGAGCGCAAACCCGCCGAGCAGCAGACTACCCAGCAGCAACGGATAGCCGCGGTAGTGGGCAAACTGCGGGACCAGTTGCGCCACCAGCCAGACCAGCCCGGAGAGTACCGCGCACACCATCCCCACGCGCCAGAAATCGGTAGTGACATCAGCCAGACGCCGGCGGCGTTGTGACTGCAGACGCAAGGTGACGATGGCAAAGACAGCGAAAGCACCCAACAGTACGACACCACCGATTCGCCCCACCCACACCCAGCCGGGGTTCCACCAGAAGGCCAGCAGATCACCCACACTCCAGGTCAGCAGCCCGGCAAAAATCACCTTGATCAGCCAGCGGCGCATCCAGTCAGGATAATTGGGTGTGATCTGAAACATGGGCACCACCTGGAAGGAGACACCGACCAGCAGCAGGCCGATCCAACCGGCGATACCCCATCCCAGGTGCGCATCGGTGAGCGGGAATCGATACAGCGGCACATCCTCAAGGGCGTGCCCGAAAGCCAGGACCAACCCCAGGCCAAGCGTCAGTGCCAGGGCGATCACGGCGAGTTCCATACCCAGCACCGTGTCGTGAGCGCGCGGTGCGCGCAGCAGCGTCTGCAGGGCGATAACCACGAAACCGGTGATTCCCAGACCCAGAAAGATCACGGCCACCAGCATCCAGCCGCTGCCCAGACCCAGCAGACCAATTCCCAGACCAGCGACGCCGATAATCAACGCACCGTGGACGATCCCCCCCAGCAGCCGCGGCCGGGCAGCGGGTGACCCCGCTATCACCGCCACCATCTGGATTACCGCACCCACCATCACCATCACCAACACCCCCAGCGTGATGAGATGCGTGAGTGCCAACAACGTCGGCGACCAGCGTGTGGCCAGGGCATCCGGCCCTGCCCATAGCAGCAACAGCGCAGCGGCCATGCCGAACAGCGGTGCCGTCAGGAAAAACCTAAACGGGGTATCGAGCGGTGGCGCCTTGTCAAAGGCCAGATCAGCGTTGTACATGGACGAGTATCGCTTCAGCCATCGCGAGCAGCGATAGCCATCACCGCCCGCCGGGCGATCTCGTCGTCTGCGCGATAGATCAGAACTTCGATGGGCATACCTTCCCGCGTATACCAAGCCATCCCCAGCCGCTCGAGCATGGGATATAGCAGATGCGGCTCCTGGCGATGGATCATGCGTATGTACTCGCCCGCCTGGAGATCGCGCACCGCTTCAAGCGCGCGCTCCATCGGCTCGCACGGCTCCAACTCGCTGACATCGAGAAACCGCTCCCTGGCTTCTCGTTCAGCATCTACCATGGCCGCACCGATCTAGCGTTGCTGCATACGATCCAGCACATCGGTTCCCCCCAGAGCCTGATCGGTCATTGGATAGAGGATCTGCTCCTCTTTGACGTTGTGCTGCTGCATCATGATCAGCAGCGTTTCGGAAACTCCCAGATAGGTATCGACGTCCTGCGCATGCAGCGCGGCTGCCAATTGGCGGATCAGATCGCGCATCTGCTCGTGCTCCATGCGCATCATCTGCGTCGGACCCATGGTGTTTCCGGTGGCCTGTTCGAACTCGGGAAACAGGGTCTCCTCCTCCATCCCCAGATGACGCTCCATCGCCTGCTGGAAGCCCTCGAACTGGACCGCGGCACTCTCCCAATCCTGAGTGCTGACGGCCTCTTCGGCGCTTGCGAACCGCTCGTCGCAGGCACGGTGATCCTGCGTCATGTACTGACTGATTTGACTCAACGACCTATCCTCCAAGTGAGTAAGTGCATGTTAATACTTGCGATAACCGACACCATGGCGCCCAATGCGGGTGGCAATACAGCCTGTCGTATCCCTCCTTTTATCCCCGCAGGACGGTGCCGCCTTATTGGCAAGTATTAATCGGCCCTTGTACTATTGCGTGGCGCCGCCGAAACGTCCTTGATCAGGATCAACCCCCTACTGTTGATCAGGCATCGCAAAGAAGTATTTAAGATACAAGTTAGGGGCACTGATTATCCAACATGAGTACCCAATCGGTCAAAACTGCCTTAGCCGCCGTTCCCCTCTTCCAGGAAGTCGCCGACAGTCACCTTACGGTGATTGCTGCGGAATCCCGTGAATTGACCGTCAAGCGTGGCGCGATACTGTTCAACAAAGGCGACCCCAGCAACGGCTTCTATTTCGTGATTGAAGGTCAGATCAAGCTCGCCTTCCTGACCGAGGACGGCAACGAGAAGGTTCTGGAAATCATCCCCAGTGGCATGAGCTTCGCGGAGGCGGTGATGTTTCTGCGCCGTCCCACCCCGGTCTATGCGCAAGCCACGCGCGAGAGCCGCTTGATATTCATCCCCCGCGATGCGGTTTTCCGCGAGGTCGAGGCCGATCCGCAGTTCGCCCTGGCTATGCTCTCGGGATTGGCGATGCGCCTGCACCGCATCGTGCACGATGTGGAGGACATCACTCTCCACTCCTCCATGCAGCGCGTGATCGGTTACCTGCTGCGCGATGAGATCGGCGGCGACAAGGATCATGGCGCTTATACCCTGGAATTGTCGGCGAGTAAGGCGCTGATCGCTTCGCGCCTCAACCTGACTCCCGAGACCTTTTCACGCGTCCTGCACCACCTGCAGGACGAGGGTCTCGTCACCGTACGGGCCCGCACCATTCACATCCCCGATGTTTGCAAACTGATCAGCTTTGGCGCCTGAACGAGGCGCTGCTAATGTGAAGTGCCTGCGGAGAGCCTGGTCTTGTTCCAGACGTTGTACTTGCCCGAGGGTTTGACCATGGGCAGACGTTTGACCTCCTCGAAGCTAGCCGCGTCATAAACCACAATCGCACCCTCGTTGTCCCAGATGCTGAGCAGCGCGTAGCGGCCATCTTTGGTAAATTCCACATGGGCCGCCGTTTTGCCGGGCGCCGGTTTCAGCGTCTTGACGATTTCGAGCGTACGTTTGTCGATCACATGGACCTCGTCGCGATGCTCGCCGAAAAAGACATCAACCCAGGCGTAGGGTGTGTTTTCGTGGCTGCGCATGAAAAAACCCGGTCCGTGTGTGGGGATCTTTTTGATCAGCTCCCAACTCTTCATGTCGATGATGCTGATGGAGGCTTCGCGCAGATTGGGTGTCGCCATGATGGTGCGCCCCTGATGCTCCCAGGTGATCCCGGATGCCAGGTGCGGCATGCCCGGCAGCTCGGGCTGCGCGATCACGCGTTTGGCATCGAGATCCACCACCTCGCTTTTCCCCTCCCGTGAAGCTCCGATCAGCAGGATGTAGTCCTGGTCGAAGAAGAAATCATCGAGGTAGTGGTTGACCTTGATGGTGCGCACCGGAAACCGCCCCTGCGCATCGCCCTCGCCGGAATCTTCGCGGTAATCGTGCATCCATTTGCCGAAGCCCATCGGCCGTGTGGCCTCGTAGTTGATCTCCCACACCTCCTTGAGATCCTTGAGCGCGACGACGAAGCTGTGGCGCGGTTTCGCCGTATAGACCGCGCTGACCCGCGAACTCCTGCCCGTCTCATCCACCACCGGAATCACTTTGAGAAGCTCCAGATTCTCTGTATCCAGCGCCACCAGGGTATGCGGCAGATAGTTGGCCACCATGATGGTCCTGCCATCGGCGGATACGGCGAGATTGCGGGTATTGATGCCGGCACGAATCTCGGCGACCACCTTGAGGTTGTAGAGATCGAATTTGCTCACCCAACCGTCGCGCGAGGCGAGATAGATAAACCGCCCGTCGGGTGAGTACTTGGGGCCGCCGTGCAGATTGAGACGCGTCTGGAAACGGTGAATCGGTTCCAGCTTGTCGCCGTCGAGAATCGTGGCGTGATGATCGCCCAGCTCAACGGCGATGAAGAGATTCATCACATCGGCGTTGAATACCGGCGTATCGCCGAGCTGCGCCTGCTGAAAATGGATGAGCCGGCTGGATCTGATCTCGCTCTCGCCCCACACCGGAGTTTCTGACAGCGGCGTGTAGATATAGGCCACCAGTTGGTCGATCTCGGCGTCGTTGAGCTTCTCTGCAAAGGGTGGCATCTGGGTAGCGATGCGCCCGCTCCTGATCGTCCTGGCCGCTTCGGGTTTGCGCAGTCGTACCATATTCTCCGGAAGCAGCGCCGGGCCCATGGCACCCAGCCGCCCCAATCCGTGGCACTCGCCGCAGTGTTGGCGATAGAGCGATTCGCCATCTGCCGTGGCAGCGAAGGCACTAAGCGATGGCAACCCGCTCAAGATGACCAGGGCAACTCCAAATAGTGACTGTAAACGCATTTAGAACCTCTGCAATCTCGCGCAAAGACGCAAAGACGCAAAGACCGCGAAGAGAATCTTACGGATCAAACCCAGCCTTACAGTCATACGTGTGCTCGGTAGTGTCCGTACCTCAAACATTCCGATTCACCCCTTTGCGACCTTGGTGTCTTTGCGCGACACAAAAGTGCCCTCATTCAAACCGATCTCCTCGTCCGTGAGATAACAGCCGGGATCCTCAGCCCAGTAATCGCCGGTCATCTGATGCGCGCGAGTGCGTGTGTTGCCGTTGCAGATGTCGAGTGCAGCACAGGCGCCGCAGCGTCCGGTGACCGGGCGCGGGCGCTGCTTGAGTCCCGCCATCAGCGGATCGCTGAGATCCATCCAGATTTTCGAGAACGGACGCTCGCGCACGTTGCCGATGGTGTGGTGCCACCACATGGTATCGGGGTGCACCTTGCCTTCGTTGTCGATATTGGCGACGTTGACGCCCGTCGCGTTGCCGCCCCACTGCACCAGCCGCCGGCGCAGCGTTTCAAGCTGTTGCGGAAACCGTCGCGCCGCCCACTGCAACAGATAGACGCCGTCGGCATCGTTGTTGCCGGTGACGAACTCCTGATGCTCACCCCGTTCCAGGGCGGCGAGTGCGGTATCGAAGAGCAGATCCATGGCATCGCGGGTCATGCGATGGTGGGCATCGTCACGGCGGTTCGTGTTGCCGCGACCGGCGTAGTTGAGGTGCGAGAGATAGAACTTGTCGATCTTCTCGCGCTGCATCAGATCGAGCAGCGCCGGCAGGTCATGGACGTTGTCGCTGGTGAGCGTGAAACGCAGCCCCACCTTGATGCCGTGTTCGCGGCAAAGACGCAAGCCGCTCAGCGCGGCGTCAAACGCGCCCTTCTTGCGGCGAAATCGATCATGAGTTTCGCGCGTGCCATCGATACTGATACCCAGATAGTCATACCCCACCGCGGCGATGGCATTGATGTTGGATTTGTCGATCAGCGTCCCGTTGGTGGAGAGCGCGGTGTAGAAACCCATCGCTTTCGCGCGGTGCGAGATCTCGAAAATATCGGGCCTCAGCAAGGGTTCGCCGCCCGAGAGTATCAGCACCGGAACGCGAAAACCCTTGAGGTCGTCCATCACCGCATAGACCTCATCGGTGTCCAGTTCGCCGGGGAAATCCTTGTCGGCCGAGATGGAGTAACAGTGCTTGCAGGTGAGGTTGCAGCGGCGCACCAGATTCCAGATCACCACCGGTCCGGGTGGCTGACGTGGTGGACCCAGCGGCGTGGGTTCGAGCAGAGTATTGATGTAGTGCGTTATACGGAACATTAAGCCTAATCTCGCGCTAAGACGCCAAGGCGCCAAGGAGTGCCAAGCGATCTGTTGTCAGTTGAGACCACGTGCATACACGCGCTCCCTCGAGCGCAATTCAAGCCGCCCATATCTTTTCTCTTCGCGGTCTTCGCGCCTTTGCGCGAGACCTCGCTCTATACCAGCCGCAATCCGGTTTTCTTCAGGATGCGGCTGCTGTAGAGAATCTCATGACCACGGTCGTCATCGCCCAACATGGCCGCGATGCGCTCCATCTTTTCCTCTACCGTCGCACGATCCGGCCCATGAACCATGATAAAGAGATTGTAGGGCCACTCCGGCGGATGGCGCGGTCGCTGGTAGCAGTGGCTAACGAAATCGAGCGCGCCCAAACGTCGACCGATCTCCACGACGCGCTCGTCGGGCACGTTCCACACGCTCATCCCGTTGCCGCGATACCCGAGGCGATAGTGGTTGGGAACGGCGCCGATGCGGCGTATCACACCGTCATCCAACATGCGCTGCATGCGCGCCATTACCTCGGCGGGTGCGATGCCCACCGCCTCGGCCACCCGATGATAGGGCTGCGGATCGATGGGCAGACCCTCCTGGGTGGCGAGGATGATTGCGCGGTCAGTGGCGTCCACGGTGTGCCATCCCGTCAGATTCAAAAACCGTCTCGCGCCAGGACGCAAAGACGCGAAGCGGCGCAATGTGGCCGACCGCTGACAGATCTGCGGGATGTTTCAAAGGTTGGTGGCATTTGGTCCACATGCCTGCCTGTTCCCTTCATTTCATTCCTCTTGGCGATCTTTGCGTCCTGGCGCGAGACCAGTTCAAATCAAACCTCAAACTTCAGCCCCACGAAGAACTCCTGTTGCTTGGGCATGTTGTAGACGCGATAACCGGTGACCTGCTCGATGTCGGAAATGACTTCATCGATGCGCTGCGGTGACTCGGTCGCCAGCACAAACCACATATTCAGGCGGTGATCGCGCGCGTAGTTGTGGGCGACCTCGGGGAAGGCGTTGACCTGCTCGTTGACGCGCTCGAAATCGTCGGGCGCTATCTCCATGGCGGCCAGCGTCAATCCACCGCCGAGACGCTCGGCGTGATAGAGCGGACCGAAGCGCGTCAGCGTGCCATCCTCGCGCAGTTGCCGGACGCGCTCGATCAAGGTTGATTCGTCCACACCGAGCTCCGCGGCTACCGCGGCGAAAGGGTGTTCGACGATCGGAAAGCCATCCTGCAGCCGGTTGAGGATCTGGCGGTCCAGCGTATCCACGTCAGCCCCGTAGATAGCGCGCGCCGTTTTGCTTGAAACGTCGGCGGCTGAAAAGCACTTCGTGGGGCGTTGCGGCCAGCCGGCACTCATCGACCAGCTGCGCGACATGATCGAGCACCGCATTCCGGTCGCTGCCATGGATCATGCAGTAGAGATTGTAGGGCCATTCCGGCAGATATCGGCGCCGCCGGTAACAGAGGGTAACGAATTCGTAGTTACCAATGCACTCGCCCAACGGCTGCACTTTATCGTCCGGCACATCCCACACCACCATCGCGTTGGCGTGATAACCCAGTTCGTGATGACGCACCACCACACCCATGCGCTTGATGACACCGCGATCCCGGAGCGCGGAAATGCGTGCAATGACATCCTGTTCCGGCATGCCGATGGCATCGCCGATTTCGCGATAGGGCTCGGCCACCAAGGGTAACCCACCCTGAATGGCGGCGATCAGCCGGCGATCGGTGGCATCCAGGGCGGAATCGACGTGGCTCACCATTTCAGCCGGAACCCCAGATCGATATGGAAATCCTCTTCCATTGGCAACGGCAACACGGGAATACCCGTCTCCTCGGCGATACCGTCGAGCACGGCTTCAAGATGCGCTGCATCTTCCGCCGTCACGACAAACCAGAGATTGAAGCGGTGTTCACGCTCGTAGTTGTGATTGACCTCGGGCAGCGCGCTCACCAGACCGGCCACCTCTTCCAGGTACTCGGGAGGTACTGCCATCGCCGCAAGCGTGCTGGCGCCCACACGCTTGGGCCGGAATACCGGACCCACCCGGCTCAAGGCGCCACGTTCCTTGAGCGATTTCAGCGTCTCGACCACCTCGGCCTCCGATACGCCCAAACGCTCGGCCATCTCGGCGAAGGGGCGTGGGCTGAGCGGAAACTCCTGCTGAAACTCATCCAGCAAGCGGCGCTCGAGTGCGGTGAAATCCACGGTCGCGCTCTCTTTGGGCTGTGGTTGGAGGACGGCGGCCATCACTTATAGCCCGATCTTGTGAGCCCGCACAGTGAAGAAAATGCCACTGGGCTTGTTGGCCGGCAATGTCGTCAGGCGCTCAAAAGTCGCCGTGTCGTAAACATCGATGCGATCCTCATCACGTACCGACATCCAGACATGTTCCCCGCGCGGCGTGAACTCCATGTGCAGCACACCCTTACCGGGCTTGAGCGTTTCGATCAGCTTCAGGGTCTGGGTATCGATCACCTGCACGGTGTCGTTCTGCGGGAACGCAAAGTTGACCCACACCTGACGCCCATCGGGCCGCCCCATGACGAAAACCGGCTGGCCATGCACCGGTATGCGCGCAGCCTCTTGCCATGTATTGCGGTCGATCACCAAAACCTGATGCTGTCCGACGCCGGGCACGAACGCATAGTCACCCGCGATCGCCCACCCCTCCAGGTGCGGCATCTTGTAGACCGGCAGCTTCTGCTCGCCTTTGCCGTAGTCGGGAAGAATCCGCTGTACCCCGCGATCAAGGTTCCACAGATCGATCTGTGCCAGTCCGTCCTCGCCGAAAAGCCCCGCCATATAATACCGACCATCGGGTGTGATCAAGGCATCGTAGGGCTGTTTGCCGACAGCGGTGAATTTTTGCAATGCGGGATTGGTCGGGTTGCTCATGTCGAGCACCCAGATCTCGCCCCCTTCAAAGAGGCTGAAAACAAAGCGCTGCCCCGGTGCATCGACCAACCCGACCACCTTGGAACGCTGGGAGCCGTCGCCGTAAGTCGCCGGTATGTCGGCGACCAGCGCCAATGTCTCGGCATCGAACACCTTGACGCCGCCCGGCGTGTAGTTGGAGACCGCTACCAGGCGTCCATCCTGCGAAATGGCGCCACCGATGCTGTTACCCGACTGGATCACGCGCTTGACGATCCGGCGCGCAAGCAGATCCACCTTGGTGAGACCGCCATCGCGTCCGAAGACATAGGCGTGGCGTTCGTCACGCGAGTAGACCACCGATGCGTGGGAGAGGTCACCCAGCCCGGAGATCTGCGCCAGTCGTGAACGACCCGTGGTCTCCACCAGCACCAGTGAACCCACGGCGCGCTCGACTACTACGCCGAGATCACCGGTCCCTCGCGGTGCTGCACAACCGCTCGATGCAGCGAGTCCGCCAAGCAGCACCGTGATTGAAGCGAAACGTGAAATGGTCGCGAAGTTCATGCCCGATGCCTCACTTGGCCACCTCACCGTTGAGCAGTTGCTGCACTATCCAACGCGCCTCTTCGACATCGACGATTCCATTCCATGGCGGCATCGCTGACCCATGGCGACCGTTGAGAATGGTGTGCTCGAGAAACTCGACAGGTTTGCCATGAAGCGCTTCGGGCAACAGGGAGGGGCCGAGCCCGCCTTTAAGCGTCATCCCGTGACAGGAGCCGCACTCGTGGCGCAGCATGTGTATCAATTCCGCTTGTCGGCTGCCATCGACCTCGGCCCTGGCGCCATTCCACAAGGGCATCGCCATCCCCAGGGCAACGAGCGACACAGCGATCAGCCCTTGTAGTCGCATCGATCTACTCGATCACCGTAACACTGCCGCGCATTTCCGGATGCGGACCGCAACGGTAGCTGAAGGTACCCGGCTCATCGAAACTGCGCTCGGTCGTTTCGTCGGGGAAGATATAGGCTGGCTCCGGATCTCCCGCGGCCTCAAACCAGACGCTATGGAACTGCCTTTTTTCACGGTTGATCCAGCGCACGGTAGTTCCCATTTTGACGGTAATCTCGGCAGGGATGAAGGTGAAGTCGCGAATCTCCACCTGCTCCACCGCTTCACCGGCAGGCACTGAGGTGGTGAGAAACATCATTATCATCAGGGTTGTCACCGCGACGAGTCTCATGATTCATGACTTTCAACAGATAGAAACGATTGGCGTCAGTCTACCAGCACCCTCACCGCAATCCTTGATTATCCTCAAAGACGCGGGCGCGCCAGTGGCGCGCCCGATATCCCCCTCCCGCTCCCTTTTGATCACTGCCTGAAGACGTTGATCTCCGCATCGTCAGCGTCAAGGGCCAACTTGTAGCCGAGCGAGACATGGTGGAAGCGGCCGTCCGTGAAATCATCGTGCACCGCAAAGCCGATATTGTAGTAGTTACCCGCTTCGATGCTGACATCACCCGGTTGGTCGGATTTCAGCTTGCGCTTCATCACCACCACCCAGTTGCCCCCTTCCTGGCTGGCGCTGAACTCGGCGCCCTGACCACCCTCCATCACCCGATTGGCCAGGATATAGCCATCCTCGACCTTGTTCGTACCGGCGCTGAAGCGCAGCAGATCCATGAACTTCCCGGCATCGAATTCGGCCTTGATCTCGTCCGCGCTCTTCAGCTTGTCCCAACCACCGCGCGGCTTGCCTTCACGGCCTCTGATCTCGATCTCGGTTCGACTCTCCTGCAGGTACTTGGTAATGCCCTTGCTGACATCGCCCAGCAGATCGGACTTGCCGCCCGCGATGGCTGCCGCATCGGGGGCATCGGTCATACCGCGCGCATCCTGGTGGCAGGTCTGCCAGCAACCCGAACGATCGGCAAATTCCACCTCATCGCTGGAGAGCATCAGGGCGAACTTGGTCGGATTGTCCGGATCCATCTTGCCACCTTCGACGAAGGGAACCGGCACATGGTCGGTCGCAGGCCACTGGAAGCGCATGTAGAGGTACTCGCCGTTGTGCGCGGCCTGGACCTGCATCGGGATACCAGGACGTTTGCCGGGGATAGGCGTGTCCTCAGCCTTCTCGCCCCCTACCATCTTGCCGCCCATCATCTCCTGCTCACCCTCGTGGCAATCGAAGCAACGATCGCCGGCCTTAATGAAGGGGCGGGCACCGCCATGCTGGCTGCCGTTCAAGATCCACTCCATACCGGTCTGACCGGGATAGAAGAGCACCACCTCGCGCGGCTCGACAGCACCCCAGTTCACGCCGGAGCTGTCGCTACCGCCGCTACTGGCAGCGGGTGCCGCGGCAACTGCGGCCTGTGCCACCTTCATCGGCTTGGCCCCAGCCTGGTCCGAGTTGCCGTCACCGTTCATAAAGGCGAGCCATTCCTCGGGCACCTTGCGCACATAAGCGGGCACCGGGGCTTCAAACAGCTCCACTTCCGCATCCGTCAGCTGATCGCGCACGTCTTTGTGCGCGATACCCTTGTGGCAATCGATACAGGTGAGCCCCTCCTGCATCGCGAACAGATGGCGCTTGGCGGCGCGTCGCTTCTGATTGGCGGGATTCATACCCGCGAAATTGTGGCAGTTGCGGCACTCACGCGAATCGGTGGTCTTCATCGCGGTCCAGACATTCTTCGCCAGTTTCAAGCGGTTTTGCTCGAATTTCTCCGGTGTGTCGATAGTACCGAGCACCTTGTGCAGCAGTTCGTTGCTGGCTTTGATCTTGCGTACCACCTTATGCACCCACGGGCGCGGTACGTGGCAATCGGGGCAGGTGGCCTGTACACCGCTGCGATTGGTGTAGTGAACCGTTCCCTTGTACTCCTGGAAGACGTTTTCTTCCATCTCATGACAGGAGATACAGAATTCCATGGTGTTGGTCACCTCCAGCGCGGTATTGAAACCACCCCAAAAGATCACACCAATAACCATAAAGACGAGTGCGGCCCCAACACTGGTGCCCATCACCATCTTACGTGACCAGAATCCCCCTTTGCCGCTATTCGTTGCCATTGTTCGCTCTCGTTTCCCTGCGCCTGCCGTCAGGCGGATGATCAGTTGCCGTTAGGTGCCAGGGAATCTCTGATTAAATCGTGTTCAGTGATTCTGTTGCCCGGAAGTGACGATTTCGGTATTGGAAGGCTTGGCAATAGCGGGCCATTACCTGCACTCGCCGCTTTCGAACAACACTCTCATCTAACCAGACTCAATCAGAGGTTCCCTAGGTTCTGTATTCCGCGTCGCCGCAGCTGTAGTAGAAAAAGGCGGGCACGGTATGCCATGCCCGCCCTTGCTACTTACACATCCTGAACGTTGACTACCGATCAGGTGACGTGATTACTGCGGTTGTACACGTTGAACTTACCGGTGGGTGCAAACAGGCCCTTGATCCGCGTCTTCTCCTCAAGGGTCTTGGCGTCGAACACCACGATTTCACCATTGTCGGTCTTGCTGTCCTTGCGGTTCCATACCGAGGCCCACAACTCGCTGCCGTCAGCATTGAATTCAAAGTGAACAGCGACATAACCCTCGGTGGTGGTCAGACGAATGGTCTTGACCACCTTGCCGGTCTTCTTTTCCACAACCTTGACCGACTGCTGGATTTCCGGCTCGGGATGCAGTGTCTGGTCAACCCAGACGTAGTCGCTCTTCGGATGGGTGCGGACAAACAGGCCAGGGCCATCGGTCTGAGTTTCGTAGCAGATCTTCCAGGCCTTGTCTTTGTGGTTGACAGGATCGTTGCCCCATACCGTGAGTTTGCCTACGCCAAGATGCGGCGTCCCCCCCACCGGACCGCAATTGGGATCATTCCAGTTGGCGCCCGGACCGGGGTGCGGACGTTTGTCGGTATCGATCATGGCTTCCAGCTTGCGCGTCTTGGAATCGATCACCACCATCTTGTTCGAGGCATTGGCCGCGATCTGGAAGTAGCGACCGGTCGGATCGAAGAAGCCGTCATGCAGGAACTTGGCGTTGTCGATCTTGTCGATGCGCAGGTTGTCGATGTCGGAGTAGTCGACCTGCCAGGTCTGGCCCAGCTCCTTCATGTTCACCAGCCAGCTCGATGTCAACGGAGCGTCGTAGATGGCGGCCACACGGGACTCGTTCACATACTGGCCGTCAATATTGACGCCGCGTGCCGAGACCACTTTCAGCGGGTCCATGGTCTTGGCGTCGACGATGACGAAATGCGGCGGCCAATAACCGCCACCGACCACGTACTTGCCGTCACCCGACACCGCCACGTCGCGAGCGTCATAGGCTATCTGGGTTTCAGCTACCAACATCTTGTCCGGGGTCTGCCAGAGGTCGATCTTGGTCAGCTTGCCGTCACGTCCCATGGTGTACCAGAAACGACCGACGTCCTTCGGGTTCTCCGGATGGACCACCTTGTTGTGTTCCAGCGCCTTCAGCACGTGGACCGCATACCCGGTGGGAATGTGGGTAATGACTTCATGCTTGTCACCATCGATGACCGCCACCTTGCCCACATCACGCTCGATGACCACGAAGAAGTTTTCCCAATTGCGCCCATGCAGCGGCTTGGTCGGATAGTCCTTGAGAGCAACGTGAACCTTGGTGCGCTTCTTCATGTCGGCCAGCGACATCTCGGGCGGAATCGGCGGATCGATCTGGATATAGGTCGCCAGATCCTCGACCTCTTTCTTGCTCAGAATGCCGTCGAAGTTGTTCATGCCGCCTTCGGTGCCGAAGGAGATGATGCGCTCGAGACGCTTCTGCCCCAGCTTCAGGGTCTCTTTCGGCTCCAGGTTCTTGCCGGTCGCGCCCTTGCGCAGCACGCCGTGACAGCCGGCACACTGCTGAAAGTAAATCAGTTTGGACGCTTCGAAATCCGCCTCTGACATGGTCGGCTGCGCTGCCGTCGCGGCCATGGCATTGGTGCCAACGGCGCCGACTGCCATGCCCATCGCGAGTGTCAGGGCGGGGATACCAAATTGCATTTTTTTCATCGCTCCCCCCTAAATTGGGTGTGTGAACCACCAGACCGCCTGCGAGCGGCCCTACCAATGGAAACCTTGCATTCGAGAAAATGAACCTGTTGGGCCATTGATTCCTTGATCTGCGTCAAGCGGCCCCCAGCAACATAATAAATGCTTGCAATACCGTAGGTTAGTTGGTGCCCGGTATCTGCCGTAAGACACCTTGGCACAGCCGGAAATCACCTAGTAACCCCGTAAAGAATAGGCAAATCAGTGCCGCTGCTGGTTGGCCGCCTATCAATCGAATTCGCTGTTTGATCGGACATTTGCCGCGGTGTTCGGGCGCACTGTCCGGCCGCGCCGCAACTTTCTGGCACACCTGCCCTGCTTCCGACGCCGCAGCGTCGCCTCAGCGAACCGACACGCCGACTGGTCACCACCGGTCAAGCTGAGTAGGCTGTAGCGTATCGCAAGCGTGGAGAATCGCAATGCCAATATACCGCCGATGGCGCACACTGCTCTGCACCCTCGTGTTGCTCGCCCCCAATGCCCAGGCGCAGGAGATCAACCTGGTGCGGGGGGAGGCTCTCTACCGCAATCACTGCAACGAATGCCACGAAAGTTTGGTCCATATCCGCGATCGCCCACGGGCGAAATCGCGCCAGGAGCTCAGGCTGCAAGTAGTGCGTTGGTCCGATGAGATTGATCAGCAGTGGGGGAGTGACGAGATCGAAGACATCGTCGGTTATCTGGATTTCACCTACTACCGCTTCGCACGCTGAGGCATGCTCAGGGGCGCGCCAGCTTGACCGGCTCGTACTCGGCGCTGAGCCTGGTCAGCGCTGCCTCGTTCGCCAGCAAGGCACGCAATGTCGTCACCTCCTCCTCCACCGGCAGGCACGCACCATCCTCATCCATCATGGACAAGGGCGGTAACTCGATCGTCTGCCCCTCGAGATCTGTAAACCAGAGCTGTCGGTTGGCGTCACGAAACACGAGACCGGGTTGCACATCGACCAACGGATCACCAATACAGTTGGGCGACGCAAAGTAGCGTCGCCGCAGCTCGAAGCCGATTTCGCCGCGGGCACCGACGCGGAAGAGGTACCCCGACGCGCTCAATCCTTCATACCCGCCGTTCGCCGGCGCCATCCCCAGCAGACGCCCCACCGTCACACCACCTTCGCCCTGTAAAACGGCGCTATCCTGCGTGGTTGACGGCGCTGGGGCGGGGATTGGCATTCGCGCCGGAGCGATAACCGGTTCCGTCGCTGTTGCCACCGTGGGATTGCTGGTCAATGCCGCCAGCTGCCCGCGTAACTCTTCGATCTGACGTTGTCCGGCCTGCGCACCTGCCGTGTAGTGCCTCTCCAGATCCGCAAGACTCTGGAGCTGCCACCACACACCACCGCATACCACCAGAACCAACAGCACCAGCAGCGTGGCCACCAGGCGCAAATTGCCGCTACCGCGTGCGCGCTGCTCCTCCCATTGCAGATCCTGCTTCGCCTCGAGGCGCCGCACCATCTCGTCGCTGGTCGAATCGAGATGTCCTTTGATATTGCTCGCAAGCCAGCGCATCTGGCTCTTCTGCGCTATCTGCTCCTCCGCAAGGATCAGGTACATCTGACGGCTCAGCTCCGATTGCATGCGGGTGAGCAGGGACTCCCAATCGGGAGTCTCCGCAGAGGCGTGTCTGCGCCTCTCCAGGGCCTCCCTGTCCGGGCCATTGCCCATGCCCAGTTTGGCGAGCGACTCCTCCAACCGCTCGTGCACGCTCTCTTTGAGGAGCACATCGACCGCGCCCAATGCGCGTGCCTGCCCCAGATAAACCTCGCCCTCCTGTGTGGTGTACATCAACACCGGGATGGTGGCCGTTTCGGGGTTGCTCTTGATGATCTTGACGGTTTCCAAGCCGTCCATCCCGGGCATGTTGTGATCGAGGAAGATGACGTCGGGCTTCTTCGTGCGCAGATGATCCAGTGCGTCTTCGGCCGAATTCACCGACTCGGATCCGACACCGTGTTCCGCCAGCAGCTTGGCGAGAAACCGGCACGCCGATCTGGAGTCATCCACTATCAGGGCTTGTTTGAGCATCCGTTCGCCTCCTCGCTTTCCGGCCTGTGGGCGCGCCCTTCGGCATTGCGCCAGCAGATCACCGCGCCTGCCGCGCGGAGCCCCGCTATCAAGGGCCATCTTATGCTGGTGGGTGCGCCGAAACAAAACTCAACCCCGTCCTGCGAGATCACCAAGCTATAATGAAGCACTTTCATTGCCGGGCGAACCTCTGACACGCCACGCAGTCCCATTCAAGAACCCAGACCACGGCGGAATACCCTTACCATGAGCGAAGTTTTGATCCACCCTGCCTTCGAACTGATCCAGACCGAAACCATCCCCTCATTGCGTACCACAGTCTATGCCTATCGCCACAAGGCGACGGGCGCAACCCACTACCACCTGGAATCGGAAGACCCGAACAATGTCTTTCTGGTGGCGTTTCGTACAGTACCGATGGACTCCACCGGGGTGGCACATATTCTCGAACACACAGCGCTCTGCGGCAGCGAACGCTTTCCGGTGCGTGATCCGTTTTTTATGATGACGCGCCGTTCGCTCAATACCTTCATGAACGCCTTCACCAGCAGCGACTGGACTGCTTATCCGTTTGCCAGTCAAAACCGCAAGGACTTTGAGAATCTGCTGGCCGTCTACCTCGACGCTGCGTTCTTCCCGCGTCTCGATGCCCTGGATTTCGCCCAGGAGGGGCATCGCATCGAGTTTGCCGAAACCGACAATACCGAATCCCCGCTGGTCTTCAAGGGTGTGGTGTTCAATGAGATGAAGGGGGCGATGAGTTCCCCCGTACGCGCACTCTGGGACGCGTTGTCATCGCACCTCTTTCCCACGGTCACCTACCACTACAACAGCGGTGGCGATCCGGCAGCAATCCCGGATCTGACACACGATCAGTTGGTCGCTTTTCATCGCAGCCACTACCACCCCTCCAACGCAGTGTTCATGACCTACGGTGACATACCCGCGGTCGAGCATCAGACGGCATTCGAGGAGCAGGCACTGCACCGCTTCACCGCAGCCGATCTCAACATACACGTAGCCGATGAACAGCGTCTGCCTGCGCCACAAACCGTTGCAGGACGCTACGCCGTGGAGCCCGAGGGAGAGACACGGCGCAAGACCCACATCGTGCTGGGTTGGCTGCTCGACAAGAGCACCGATCTGGAGACCATGCTCACCGCGCATCTGCTCGCCGACGTATTGCTCGACAACAGTGCTTCGCCGTTGCGCCACGCACTGGAAACCTCCGAACTGGGCACTGCGCCCTCGCCGCTCTGCGGCCTTGAGGATTCCAATCGCGAGATGGTCTTCACGTGCGGCGTCGAGGGATCGGAGCCCGAGCATGGCCAGGCCGTCGAAGAGCTTGTGCTTGGCGTCCTCAAGGAGGTCGCCGAACAGGGTGTTCCCCAGGAATTGATCGAGTCGATGCTGCATCAGTTGGAATTGCATCAGCGTGAGATTGGCGGCGACGGTTTTCCCTACGGGCTGCAGATGATGCTCAACGCACTGCCTGCCGCCATCCACCGCGGTAATCCGGCCACCTATCTCAATATCGATCCGGTGCTGGAATCGCTGCGGCAGCGCATCCAGAACCCCGGCTTCATCAAGGAACTGGTACGCACGTGGCTGCTCGACAATCCACACCGTGTCACGCTCACCTTTCGTCCCGACCCCAATCTCGGCGCCGAGCAGGCCCAGGCGGAAACCGAGCGTCTGGCCGCTATCAAGGCCGGACTCGATGCCGATGCCCGCCAGCAGATCATCGAGCAGGCACATGCGCTGGAAGCACGACAAAACACGAAAGACGACCCGGCCGTGCTGCCGAAAGTCGGGCTCGGAGATATCCCGCGTGAACTCAAGATTCCAGAGCCGATACACGTTGCCCGGACGCCCTTGATCAACACGTGGTTCAATGCCGGCACCAATGGGCTGGTTTACGAGCAGTTGATCGTCGATCTGCCGCCAGTCGACGAGACGTTGCTGCCCATGCTACCGCTGTTCACCGCCTATCTCTCGGAGGTCGGCAGCGGCGGGCGCGATTACCGCGCGACCCAGGCGCGCCATGCCGCCGTGACCGGCGGTATCCACGCCAATCTCAGCGTGCACGGAGGTGTCGAGGATATCGCGGCCGGACGGGCGTTTTTCGTGCTCAGCGGCAAGTCGCTCAATCGCAATCAGGGCGCGCTCGGCGAACTGCTGCAGGAGACATTCGAGACCGCCCGTTTCGATGAGCTGTCACGACTGCGCGAGCTGGTTGCCCAGTCCCGTGCCCACGCCGAACAAAGCGTCACCGACAACGGCCACATGCTCGCCATGACGGGCGCCTCCAGCGGTATGAGCCCCGTGGCTGCGCTCGCCCATCAGTGGCGCGGACTGGAGGGCATTCGCCGCCTCAAGGCGCTGGACGATGCGCTAAACAGTCCCGCTGAACTGCAGCATTTTGCCGCCTCTCTCGAGACCCTTCGGCAAAGCCTGCAGAGCGCCCCACGACAATTCCTGCTGGTGGCAGAAGCGGAGCAGCATCAAGTCCTGCACGAACACCTCAGCAGTCTGTGGACCGGGCGCAGCCAGGATACTACCCCGGGGTCATTCCAACCGGCCTTTACTCCCAAACGTGTAAGCGATGCCTGGACCACCAGTACTTCGGTCAATTTTTGCGGACGAGCCTACCCTGCCGTACCCCCCGGCCATGCCGATGCCGCCCCGCTGACCGTGCTGGGCGGCTATCTGCGCAACAATTTCCTGCATCGCGCTATTCGCGAGCAGGGGGGTGCCTACGGGGGCGGAGCAAGCTACGACAGCGATTCGGGATCGTTCCGCTTTTACTCCTACCGTGACCCTCGCCTCGGTGCCACATTGCGCGACTTTGACAGCGCCATCGAGTGGTTGCTGACCGACCAGCACGAACCGCGTTACCTCGAAGAGGCCATTCTTGGCGTCATCGCCCGCATCGACCAGCCTGGTTCGCCGGCCGGTGAAGCCAAAAGTGCCTTTCACAGCAGCCTGCATGGCCGGACACCGGCGCAGCGACGTGAATTCCGTGGCGGTATCGTGGAAGTAACGCTGGACGATCTGCGCCGCGTCGCCAGCCGCTATCTCAAGGACACGGAAGCGCACACCACGGTCATCTGCCCGCCAACGGCCAAAGAGGAAATCGAGCGCCTGGCGTTGACGAACCACAAGCTCTGATAATCAGGAACAGGCGCGCTGGCGCGCAGCGTGGCCGACTCACCCTATTTGCTCAGTACGGCCGGCCAATTGGCATCAGCCTTGGCGATGTTGCCTGGCACATCCTGGCTCCAGCGCCTTTGAACTCCGGTGCTGTAGTTGAGGTAGAGCTTGTTATTGACGATCCGCCAGGCGTCGGGAACGACCGATGCGGTGTAACCCTGCGAGACCGCCCAGGCGCAGTAACCGCCGTATTGCGGGGCGTACCTGCCAGGCTCGGCTGCGAACCGGTCGCGGTTCTCGGCACTGGCGAACCGCCAGGTGGCACCCTGATACTCCAGCGAGAAGCGCGGGTCGCCTTTGACGGGTTTGCCCTGCGCGAAGTAGGCCACCGGATCGTAGCCGCGGATAGCCCCGGCACGGGTCGAGAAGACCGGCTCCTCTGCCGCAGCTGCGGTTCCGCCCGACAACAGAACCAACAGCAAGCCACTTATCCCGAATACCGCGCGGGTCAACATACTCATCGCCATCGCTCCTCTCGGTTGAGTCTACGACGGTGAGTATAGTTTCGGGTTTGTTCTGCTTCGCTAAAGTGATGAAAATGTGAAGGTTATGCCGCGCCTGTCACAAGCGAGGCCGCCAACTTGGGCCCGCCCTATCCGCCCGGTCGTCAGACCAGCACCATGCGGCACAACTTGAGCGTGACCGGTGATTGATGCAGGATACTCCGCACACAAAGCAATCGGACGTAGAAACGAGTGAACCGTCCGACACTAACGGAATAAGACAGGGGGACAATCGTGGTTGAGATACTGATCTTTACGCTCGCGGGTATCGTGCTCTACTTTGCCGCCGACCGCCTGCTCAATGCCATCGAGGTACGGCGCGGCAGTCGCTTCCAATACCGGCAGGTAATCTATTTTGTAATCGTGCTGGCTCTCGCGCTGGGCCTGTTCGAGGTAATTGAACGCTTCGGCCGCTGATGGGCTCGTGCGCAGCGCCATTGTGGTTCCAGAAGGCTTACGGTGCGACGCCCAACTCGTTCCTTCGACGCCCTAGAATGGATTTGAAGACCACGATCAGAAAAAGAATGCCGCCAATGATCGCAATGAATCCACCGAGTCCCATGAAGCCCATGGAGACGATCCGTTCCAGCGAATCGAGACCCTGGGCAGCCCCAGCGGTCTTGCGCTGAATCCCATAACCACCCGACCAGGCCAGTCCGGTGATATGCATCAACTGGCCGCCGCAGTAGATTCGCGACTGCCATACTGCAAGCCCTTGGGAAACTGGTCGATAGCCAAGTTTGGGCAACAAGTGGTAGGTCATGCCCATGAAAGCCAGCGTCACACCCACGATGCTGCCGTGGTAGTGCGCAGGGATGGTCACATTGCTACCCGAGATCAGGAAACCGATCACGCCCCCGGCACCGAATACCAGTAACGACGTCCAGAGTGTGCTGCGCTCGGCGCGTGCGCTTTCATGGGGGGCATCCGCCCGCCACAGCGCCGCCAGCACCACCGCACCGATTACGAGCGCTGCGATCCCCCCACCGTACTGCATCTGATAAGTGAAAAAGATCCGATACAGTGCCGTTTCCGGGCCGTTTCCAATCAGCACAAAAGGTGTTGGAAGAATGGCTGCCACGCCGATCGCGAATACCCACCAGGCAGCTCGCGCACCCAGGCCGGGCCAGGCACCCGAGGCACTGGCCAACCACAACCACGCAACCAGCATCAACTGGGTGTAGACGAACTGCATAAGATGACCGCCGCCCCAAAAGAGCAGTTCGTAATAGGCTTTCGGCTCCAGCGATTCCGGCAGGTCGCCATAGGCCAGAGCGAAAACAATCAATGCCGCCAGACCGGACAAGGCCGAGGTAAACAGCGCAAACCGCAGCGCCCCCTCCCGGCCGGACCAGTCCCTCTCCCGCGCCAGGGAGTAGAGCGCCCGCAGAACCAGAATCGCGAAACCGCCAGCAAAGGCCAACAATCCGGCCATGAATATGGGACTGCGGAGAACCGGTATGTAATTCGCCATTATCGGTTCGGGGCTGCCGACGAACAGGGCCGCCGACATCGATAGCGCGCCAAACAGGGCCAGCAGCAAGGCACCCCATCCGCACAGAGTGCAATACCCACGAACGTTAAGACTCCAGAAAAGGCCCGCAAAGGCGGAAAACCACACCAGCACCGTAAGGTCGACATGCACCACCAGCACGGCACGAAAAAGCCCAACGAAGGGCAACAGATCCTGGAGTCCGGGGACGCGTGCCGACACCACCAGGACGGTGAGCAATCCTGCGATCACCAATGACAGCAAACCGAGAAACAACCACCCTCGGGCCAAAGTGATATCGCCTTTTACAGGCAAAATGTAGTGGGAGTCTTGCTGGGTCATCGGGCTATTCTTTTGGTTGTCGGCGCCACCCCGATTGGGTGCCGCAGAGCGAACTGAAATCGCTTGCGCTAGCCGTCACGTTTCTTGGGTGTGATGAAGCGAAAATAACCCTCTTCGCTGTTGAAGTCGATCGCCAACAATTCACCAGCCTGCAGTTCCACCTCGGCCGATTTGTTGTAGTTGAAACCCTGCTCATGAATGCTGTCGCGCATCCGTATCGTGATAAGGTGGGTCCCCTGTGGAATCTTGATCGTGTGATAGGTGTAGGAGCGGCCGTCCCTGGAGAGACCGGTCGGGCGCAGATGTTCTTTATAGATCAGCTTGTTGTCGATCAGCAATTCGATATCGATCGGCGATCTTTCGCGCTCACAGTCGTCGACCGCCCGCATATTGGGTGGCATCTTCGCCAGTTCCTCCGCTGTACGCTGGCGGCACTCGACCTTGAGTTGCCCGTAGTGGCCAATGCTGTATCTCACCGCCGCCTCATCGGCCTGCAGCGGCGAATAGGTCGGCAAGACCGCAAAGTACCCGACAAACCCCATGAACAGGGCGTACATGAGCGCCTGGCCGAGATAGCGCAGCACCTTATTCATGACTGGACTCCGGCATCGACGCCCGCGCCGCACTAAGTCCGATAGGCGCTTGCGACGACGGGGTCGCGTCACTGGTATCTTGATCGCTGTCCAGCGCCTTGAGCGTCTTAAGATCCGCGACAAACGACTCGATTTCGCGCACCAACGCCTTGCGATCGCCGCGACCGGCCCAGAAAACCTTGACCTGTCGGGTATCTACGCGCTCGCGCAAACGGGGTTCCCGCCGGCCGGCAAACCGTTCTTCCACCCAAGTGTTGCCCAGGCGGTACTGACAGTCTCCCGGTCGGCATCCGGTCAGCAGTACACCGTCCGCGCTCTCCTTGTGTAAGGCGTAGTCAACGAACGATGGCGGCACATTGCCGGTACACGGAAGACCAATCGCCACCACATTGGGCAGATCGAGACTCGCCACATCGATGGCGTGATTGCACCCGTACACCAGCAGCTTGACCGGACTATCCAGGTTGGCAAGCGCGGTGTTGCCGACCTCTCTGAGGTCATGAATCGTAAAGCCAGGCATGTCGATTCCGGTCGGCAGCGCCTCATCGCGGCGGAAAGGCATGGCCGTGGGGCAGGCACCAGCGCAGATGCCGCAACTCGCACACAAAGAGGCATCGACGGTCGCCTCCTGGGTATGCGAGGCGTGACCATCGCTGCGCGGCACCATGGTAATAGCGCCGAACGGGCAATCGGCAAAACAGCGTGCGCAGCCGTTGCAGTGATCCAGATCGACCTTGGCCGTCGGAAGCTGGCGCAGCGGGGGCAACCAGGGCAATACCGAGAAAAAGACGCTGACCCCAAACAATACACCCCACAGCAGGGCGGGTGACCCACTATCCAACAGCGGGTAGGCCAGAAGATAAAACCAATCAAACTCCAGGTTAGTGGCTACGCGTGACAGATCCGCGGGGCCTTGACTCGTGGCGGGCGCGACAAACGAAAGGACCAGCAAAGCCGCCATACTACCCAGCGCCAGTTTGCGCGGTGGATTGATCTTGGGACGACTGATGCGCAGCAGGTGAAACCACACTCCAAAAATCAGAAATATCGGTAATCCGATCAGATGGATAAATGCCATAAGCGTGAAAAACCGGTCGCTCAGCGCATCTTCCGTGAGGAAATTTCGTGCCATAGGATCAGTAAATATTGGGAGCCAGTCCATAAGCTCCGAACTGGCGATAGCCACGTACTGACCCAATTGATCCCACACCAGCCAATACCCGGTAATACCCAGGGGAAAGACCATCCACAGCAAGGGGATGCCGGTAAACCAGGAAAACCAGCGGAAGCCCCGGTGCCGATCCTTGGAAAACTCACCCAGGATGTGCAGGGCCAGGGTTATGATCGCGGCATCCGAGGCATAACGATGCAAGCTGCGCATAACACCGCCGATGTACCACTGCTCATGGGTCAGCCGCTCGACGGATTGGTATGCGCCCCAGACGTTGGTTTCAAAGAAAATGAAGACGTAGATCCCGCTGACCAGCACCACCCAGAAGAAGAAAATGGTCAAACCACCCAGGTAGTGGAAAGGATTGGCTTTTTCGCCAAACAGCAGGTTAAAAAAGCCCTCCACCCTATGCAGCAGCGCATGGGCGGGTGTCTGGATGTACTTAAGCAATGGTGTAAATCTCCGGCCCGATTCGGCTCGATCAGATATCGCGGGCACCATAATACCTGACTAACGCGCAAAGATTAACAACGGGGCCGTAACACCCTCCTTGATACAGATCAAGAGCGCCGGGAACGATAGTAATCCCTGACCAAATACCCTGCTGTCCCCAGGATAATGCTGCCGCCAATGACCAGTCCGATGAAATAGGACATATCGAATCGGTAGGCGTCATTCGCGGGATCGTAGGTGGTGCAGAATAGACGCACCCCCTTAACGAAGGTCGTTGCAAACCCGTCTTCGGGGCGTGCTCCGAGCACCAGCCGCTTGAGCGGCTCTACCAGAAGCGGGGTGCTGAAAATCTCCCCATAGACATGAACGTAGATCTTTCCATCCTGATCGACAACGGTGGTTTGCACCAGGTGATCGAAACCCTTCGGGGACGGTGCATAAGTGAAACCGACATCACTCAGGATTCCGTCGATCGTGGTCTGCTCACCGCTCACAAAATACCAACCTGGCATCTCCACACCCTGATGCTTGGCAAAACTGGCCATGGTCAGAGGATTGTCCTGGGGAGTATCAAAACCAATCGTCAAGACATTGAAGGCGTCGTTTCCCAAAGCATCACGGGCTTTACGCACCGCCTCAGCCAAATAGCGCGTGGTCATCGGACAGGTATGGTAACAGCTGCTATAGACCAGGCTGATCACCAACGGTTTTCCCCGCAAATCATCCAGCTGCACGGTGGCCCCGGCAGAACTGACGAACGAGTAATTAGCGAGTGTCCGACCGATCGCCGCCTGGCTTCGAGCAAGGGCCGTTTTCCCATCAAATATTGGGTTCTGTTCGTTGGTTGGCTGAGTGCCCTTTGGCGCCGCTATCGCGACGGCCGGTATCAATAGGATGATGGAAATGAACAGCTGCGCGGATCGAGCCAACCGCTGCCAATAGCAGGGCCGGTTCTCAGCGGGTGGACGACGAAGATAAATCCGCCGTAACCGGGATTCAATTGGTCGCATAAAACGAAATGGTGGGGGCATGTGTGTTACTGCGCTCGACGGGAACAAAATACACTACCAACAGCGCCTGACCCGCTGTCGGAGTATTGGCCCTGCGGGTCCTCGCGAGACCGAAAAGGTCTCTAGCTCTGCAACGTCAACCTAAAAGTTGAGCGTCCAGAATGCTGGCAACCAGCAGAGAGGTCAGCTGCACGAGTGAAGCAAAAAAACTGGCCCTGGCGACCTTCGGCGTTGGCTCAGCCACCAACTGAAGGTTCTTGAACAGGAAATAGAGGCCGCCTGCGGCGGCGCCCACAAGGTAGATCCAACCCATTCCGTAGAATACGGGCAGCACCGATATGGCGACCATCAGAATCGAGTTGGCGAGAATCACCTCCGCTGCGCGGCGATCACCGACCACCACCGGCAACATGGGAACACCGGCGGCTGCATAGTCTTTATGCAATACGATCGCGAGACTCCAGAAATGCGATGGCGTCCAGAGAAACAGTACGATGGCGAATATCAAAGGAACGGCGGTGATCTGTGGATCCACGGCGGTGGCGCCGGCCAGTATCGCAAAACTTCCCGCTAGCCCGCCGATGACGATATTGAGCCACGTGCGGCGTTTCAGCCATACCGTATAGACAACGGCATAGAAAAAAGCTCCCAGAAACACAAACAGCGCCGCCACCATATTGGTCGCCCACCCGGCCGCTATCACCGAGAATGCCAGCATAGTGGTCAATCCCACCGGCCACATCCAGGTTGGATTGAACTCACCGGTTACAAAGGGGCGAGAGCGCGTCCTTTCCATGCGCGCATCGAGATCACGCTCCACGTACTGATTGAATCCACCGGCACAGGCTGAAGAGATCAACACCGCCAATCCGAGCACAATGATCTGCATCGTCGTCAGCGATGAGCCCGGTGTGATTGCTATCCCCGCTAATGCGGTAAACGCAATGGTCACACCAATACGCAGCTTACAGACGTTGCCTAATTGTTTGATCAACTGCAGTGATCCGCCTGACCATGAGGACTCGGCATGGATAGTGCGCGGCACGTTCTTCTCCACCGGTAAGATGAATCGTAGTCAATCGGGGGCGCGATATCCGCGCCCCCGATACTATCCAGCGTAATCCTAGCTCAAGGGCCAGACCGAGGACAGATACTTCCAGTTGATGAAGTAATAGACCACGAAGATACCCAGGAATGTCAATGCGAGGAGAAATGTGCCGGGGGCGATGAAACCGGCAATCCCGATTCCGGAGTGGTCATCCGCGTCAGCAGCGATTTCCTCCGACTGGATCGGGGTGGTTGGTGCAGCACCATAGGTCGGCGCTTCTCCCACCTTCTTGCCCCACAACAACGATCCCACGGTAATCCAGATGTAGGCTGCTCCACCCACGATGGCGACGACACCGGCAATTCCAGCGATTCCCATCAGCAGATAAGCCGCCGCCGGATACTCGTAACCCAGCGCTGAACCGGTAAACGCCATATCCCAGTGACGCCGTGATACGCCCAGCGTGCCGGCACCCATATGGCCCAATGCAAAGACCGACATACCCAAACCGAACAGATAGGGCTGCCACTTGGCCAGTACCGGGTTGATCACCTCACGCCGGAACAGCGTCGGGATAAGAAAGTAGGTGAGCGCCATGAAAGCAAGGGTCGTTCCTACCACTACGGTGGCATGGAAATGTCCCGGCACATAGATGGTGTTGTGAATGATGAGATTCAACTGCTCGGTACCCATCATGACACCCGAAATACCGCCGAGGAATCCAAATCCGATCAATGATATGAACATGCCGGAGAAAACCGGATTTCCCCACGGCGCCTTGCGGATCCACTCAAACAGGCCGTTGTTGAAGCCCTTCTTGCGCTGCGCCACCTCAATGGAACCTGGTACCGTCAACCCGTGGATCATGCTGGCCAGCACCGCCAGGTACATCGCATAACTGGTGTTGAACATCTTCCATTCGGAACTGATACCCGGATCAGAAAGCAGATGGTGCGCACTGGCGAGCTGCAGAAAGAGGATGTAGAGCAGGAAGGCACCGCGGCTGACTTTCTCTGACATCGGCTTGGCGCCAAATACGATGGCTGCGATCGCATACCATACTGCCACGTGAGCCGAGACATTGATCTGCTGGGAGGAGTGACCCATTGCCCACCAGATCACGCGATACATCAGCGCGTCGATATGACCTATGTACCCGATTGACCAAAGGTAGGTAGGAATCAACAGGATCGCACCCGAGGCGATGGTGAAAATAGCGATGATGACCGCCACGAGCGCACCAAAAGTGACCAACGGCAGCGAGCCGACGTAGGTCTGCTCATCCTTGGCCACCACCAGCGTGCCCAGAAAGACAAAACACCCGATCAACGCGCCCACCGCAAACAGGATGATTCCGAGGTAGAAGTTCGGATTGGCCGGCATCGGCACGTAGGAGGTCATCATGACGCTGGAATCGCCATTCAGGATCGCCAAATTGGTGACCACGCTGCCGATCAGCATCAACGCGAAACCCAACCAGGCGATACGCGGAGTCGCAATACGACAGCCCAAGAGTGTGGTTGCGCAAAAATAGACGATCGCGATTTCGAACGAGATGATCCAGAAGATCAGCATATCCAGACCGTGGGCCGTCAGTGCCTGATAAAACTCGGCGGCTGGCAGCATATGGACCGCCGGCCAGCGGGTTAGCGTCACCAGCAAAGCCAGTACACCGCCAATCAGCAGCCAGACCACACCCATGACGGCATGAGCCTTGATGAGCGTCTCGGCCGGTTTGTGATACCGGAGACCTGTGCTTTCACAGGTTCTAAATTGTGCATCGGCCATGAAAATATCCCCCTATTCTTTTACGTAGATCTTGCCGAGCATCATGTGATGACCGATGCCGCAGAATTCGTTACATACAACCGTAAATTCGCCGGTTGTATCCGGCGTGATTGTCACCACCATTTCGTATCCCGGCACCGCCTGCAGGTTGATGTTGAGCGGTTGCAGCGAAAAACCGTGGTTCCAGTCTACGGAGGAGAGATGCAGCCGGTAGGTCTTATTCTTCTCGAGTTCAAGAAGCGGGTACCACTGCCATAAGCGGGCCAACATATAAACGTCGCTACCTGCCGGAGGCGCAACTACCGGAAGACCCGCCTCTTCGCGAACCTTGTGCTGGTTGACCATGGCCTCCACTTTGCCCGAAAACATCTCGGCAGTGGTGCGATAGGCTTCATTCGAGAGGTTCTGTTTTCCGATCGCATGCCAGAGCGGCATCATGGTGAACATGATCAAACACCAGACCAGCGCCAGTACGACCCAGGTCCCCTCCAAACGATCTATCGGTTGTTTCCACCAGAGACGTCTATTCGGTGGCAGTATGGCACTCATAGGATTTCCCCTTTCGTGAGCGTTCTTGCTGTTTTATCAGATTCCTACCGGACTGTTTTTACTTGGCTATGGGGATGGTTACCACTTCCATAATCCCCCAGATTATGTAAAAGACCGTAGGCATTACGACACCCAAAAACAGGAGTAGGAACGGGTTATCCAATACCTTCTGCATCACCGGGATTTTCTCTTTAGGGTTTGCAGCTTGCCCCCTCGTTTCTTCTTGCATGGCACACCTCGACTTATCGTTTGGATCGAAATTGATGCTCTAACGCGCGCGCTGGCGACTTCAATATTCGTTGAAAAACATGCGCGCTGCGCCTGGAACCGTGGTGATATCCCATAGCGGTGTTAGTTTTCCCCCGCGCTATTCAATAATCGCACTGAAACCCCAGCCTTGATATACGTCAAGAAACTCCACATACCAATGTTGTAAAGGGGGTGCTCGAACCTCGCTTCGCAAGCCACCGATATCCCGCTCGGTCTGGTTGTCAGTTGGTTTTTCAGGCACGCCGCATGCGTAATCAGCTGGGTTAAACGGCGTACAATTAATTTGTTCCTGGTACTCCCCCTTGGTGGCATATAGTCCAAGTACACCCCGTCAATGTCAAGTGCCACACTCAGTCTTACGATGAATTCAAGCTGGTTCGATGGCTGCGCTGAATTCTACCGGCCCGATGTGCAATGATGATGAGATTCGCTCCCATCTATTTCCGAGGCGCGGTATTCGATGGGACTCTCGCGACATTGCACCAACTACAATCGTGCCGTTATGATGCCGCGAGTTGCACACAAACATGCTTCACCCCGCGCAGACACCTTGCCGCCCAAATACTGCGAAAAACTTATTGGTTCAGCGGTCTCTACCAGTTACAGGCATACACTACCAATGCAGCCACAACCCCCGTACGTATTCAGTCGTATTTCTATCTTGGTCTGTACAGCGCTGACGACTATTCTATTGTCCGGTTGTGGCCGATCCAGCGAGGAAACCGCTGCGCCAATACCGCTGGAGCGAATCCACGCCGACGGCGCCGCATACACCGGCAACGGCGATTTCGCCACTGCCCCCTGGTCCTGCGTCCGTGACCCACGTACCAATCTTGTGTGGGAGGTAAAGACCACTGGAGACGGCCTCCACTCAAAAGAGCACACCTACTCCTGGTATGAACCAGACCTCGAGGGCAGCGAGGGCGAACCTGGCATTCCCAACAAGGGCACCTGCAGCCATAGTGACTGCGATACCCGTTCCTTCACATTGGCGGTAAGAGCAGAACGATTGTGTGGTTTTGATGACTGGCGCGTACCTGGCCATGCGGAAATCGGTTCGATCAACGATCTGCGCTTTCGCAATCCCCCTCCGACCATCGATCCCGCCTATTTCCCCAATACACAGGCGGGCGCCTACTGGACGGTTTCCACCTACGGCTTCTACCCCGAGGGCGCCTGGTCCTGGCAGTTCGATCTTGGACACGATCGTGTTGATTGGAAAAGAGAGCCCAAGTACCTGCGCTTGGTGCGGGGTGAAGTCATCCACAGACCCAAGACGAAGTAGCGGTCTGCGATTTTCGCTGACTCGCTTTCCCAACGCTGCCAGCCGTTTACCCGAATGATCTCGCGCCTTGCACTGGCCGCCTGGGTACTTGTTCTGGTGTTGTTGGTGCTGGGCGCCTATTTGCGCCACTCCCATGCGGGTAGTGGTTGCAGTGAGTGGCCCGCATGCTATGGGCGGATTGGCTCGGACCCAACGCTCACCGAGCCGCTCAAAACCGACCACAAACCCTCCCTGAAAGCTCAACCCCATTGGGCGACCCGGGCGCACCGCGCAGTAGCCGGGCTCATCGCCGTGCTGGTGGTGGCTATCGCGGTGCTCTGTGTAGCCAGACGAGAACGCCGAACCGCGCTGATGTTTTCCCTGCTCGCCCTGGCGAACCTCGTTTTTCTTGTGGCATTAGGGCTCTGGGCTGGCGGATCGCGCAGCCCCAGTGTAACCGTTGGCAATCTTTTGGGAGGCATCTCCCTGCTTGGTCTGCTCTGGTGGCTCTATCTCGAAACCCGGTCGCCCGCCACCGCACTCACCAAATCAATGATCGCCATGCCGATCTGGATCGGCATAGGGCTGGTTCTGGTTACGGCTGAAATCGTTCTGGGGGCCATCACCAGTGCCAAGTACGCGGCCCTGGCCTGCGCCAGTGTGCCCGACTGTAACGGCCTGTTGTGGCCTTCGACGGCGCTTGGCGATGCGCTGGATCTGTTTCGCTCGCTGCCTACCGACAGCTCGGGCACGGTCATAGGTGGCGCGGAGCAAATCGCCATCCAACTCAGCCATCGCATCGGCGCGGCAGTTCTGCTGGTCTGGGGCGCGTTTTTCATCTGGAAACTTCTAACCACAGGCCAGCGCCCGCGAGGCTGGGATGCGGCGCTACTCCTGTTGCTCTTGTTTCAATCCGGCTTGGGCATGGGCACTGCAGTGGCGCCCTCCACTCTTGCCATAGCGCTGGGACACAACATCGGCGCACCGTTACTGCTTGTTGCCATGTTGGGCGCACTACACCATCATTTGGCCGCAGGCGCACCGTCACCCCTTAACGCTGATAATTTAAAAGAGTTCGACCATGGCACATCCCATCACTGAAAACCGGCCCGTTGCCCTCTGGCTGTTCGCCTGCTGTGCACTGGTGCTTGCCATGATTGTGCTGGGAGGCGTCACCCGACTCACAGGGTCGGGGCTTTCCATCGTGGAGTGGGATCCGATCATGGGAACCATCCCACCGCTGTCGGACAGTGAATGGGTCAGCACCTTCGAAAAATACAAGCAGTTTCCCGAGTATCAGAAGAAGAACATCGGCATGTCACTGGAAGGTTTCAAGATGATCTTCTGGTTCGAGTACAGCCACCGCCTGCTCGGCCGTCTCATTGGAGCAGCGTTCCTGATTCCCTTCCTGATTTTTCTATTCTTGCGCCGCATCGACCGGGCGCTGATCCCCAAGCTCATTGCCATGTTCATCCTTGGGGGACTCCAAGGTGTATTGGGTTGGTACATGGTGATGAGCGGTCTGGTTCACGATCCCCATGTCAGCCAGTATCGCCTGACAGCGCACCTATCCGCTGCGGTGATTATCTATTCCTATATGCTCTGGACAGCGCTGGATCTTTGGTTCGTAAGGGAGGGGTATGGAGGCGAAGGCAGAGCGCATCCCAGGCGTCGCTTCGCCCTGTTTGTCACCGCCTTCATATTCCTCACTCTGCTCTCGGGTGGTTTCGTCGCCGGCTTGAAGGCCGGTTACTCCTACAATACCTTTCCCAAGATGGGTGATAGCTGGGTGGCGCCGGGAATCATGGTGCTCGAACCGGCCTGGCGCAACCTGTTCGAGAATGCAGCCACTGTTCAGTTCGACCATCGCATACTGGCCATCACCACGCTGATACTGGTGTTTGCCCTATGGGTGAGCAGCGTCGGTAAAGCGCTGGCGCCGCGAGCGCGCCTCGGTCTGCATCTACTGCTATTTGCCGCCCTGGCACAGGTCACGCTGGGTATTTCGACGCTGATTCTGCGCGTGCCGACAACGCTCGCTGCAACGCATCAAGCCGGCGCCGTAGTGCTCCTTACGGCAGCCCTGTTCCTGACCCACGCACTCTATCGAACGCGTCCGCCTCTGTTCACCGCCCAACGTTAAGTGTTACTCGACCCGGCAAAACCTTATGAACGACACCACGAATAACAGAAGACAACGATTAAAAAGTATTGCGATCATCGCGTTAGTGATCGCGACCACGGTCGTAGCGTACTGGATCAATCGCCCAGCCTCTGAAGCCCCGTCGCCAACCCGTATCCCGGCAGCACTCCAATCAGTGCTATGGCCGGAACCGAAACCGTTGCCAGACTTTACCTTGACCGACCATCTGAATCGCCCCTTCACCAAAGAAGCATTCCAGGGGCGCTGGACGTTTCTATTTTTTGGCTACATCTCGTGCCCGGACGTCTGTCCCTCGACGCTGGCGGTTCTGCAGGCTGTTGCCGAGCAGGTGGCGGCGCCGACCGGACTGACTGCCAAACCGCAGTACGTGTTTCTGTCTGTCGATCCTCAGCGCGACACCCCCGAGCGTCTGGGAGAGTATCTCGGATACTTCAACCCGCAGTTTGTTGGTGTAACGGGAACGGAGGAGGCGATTGCAGCGCTAACGCCAAAGTTGTTTGTACTTTACGAGAAAGCGGAGTCGCGCAGCGCCACCGATTACGACATCAACCATACGGCGTCGATCCTGCTGATCGATCCGCAGGCGCGACTGTTCGGTCGGTTCTCGCCTCCGCACACGCCTGCTGATATGGTGACCCTGTTCAGCCAACTTCGCGAACACTATCAGCGCACTGCTCGCTAGCATCTGTTTCAATACGGGGGGATTTGCGTTCAGGCAGGATCCGAACCCTTCGAGATGCGCCGTTTAGTGGAAGCGTCTGAACAGCGCAGATGCGTGCGAACGCCGGATTAAGCGGACAAGGTTAAGGAACCTCTTACATGGACACCGCCCGAAGTCGCTGCCCGACCAGCGTGAACACGCGGTTACGCTACTTTTTTGGTTTGGGTTGCATATTACGAACCACCCACCAGATCGCCAGGCTGGTCAAACTCACATTGAGCACAATTCCAACAATTAAAAAAGTCGACATAACTAACCTCCTTCCGCGATTTCAACTCCCCGCATCGGTTCCTGCCGGCAGTTGACTGTCAGCTTATCCACGGCAATGGGTTGCGTGTAAGCGCCACTGTAACGACATAGCCAAAGGCGAGCAACGATCCCAACCAGGCGATGGTGCGCACACGCCGGCTCAGTACTCCCCGAAAGGCGACAAACCCCAGGCCAATGTGTACCAACAGGCCGACCAGTTTCGCGGTCAACCACGCGTGGGTGCCTGGGTATTGATGCAGGATCATGGTCAACAAGATTCCCGCAGTTAGCAAAACCGTATCATTGATATGAGGAAGCCGTCGCGCCCAGAACGTATCGCACCACGCAGATTCGTTCAGCATCCATATACCCCGCAGGGTATACAGCAAGAAACTTGCCGACACACTCGCAAGATGGATGGTTTTGATCAGAAGGTAATGCTCTGTCATTCGTCGGGTTCCCGGATGGAACCGGGATGGCAGGCTGCGGTAAAGAAGGGGATGGTGATAAAGAACGGCTATCCGGTCAACCCAAATCGAACAATCCCAGTTTCAATGCGGTTCGGGTGTCGGAATGGACAAACCGACGGACGGATAGCGGAGTGCAGCCCGGAGCAGGGATTGCACAACGAAAAAGCGGCGGGGATTTAACCCCGCCGCTGGTCGCGGATCTAGTAAACGTCGTGCTGGGTGTTATAGACGTTGAACTTGCCCGTCGGCGTAATCAGACGCGGATCGTTGATCACGGTCTTTAGCTTCAGTGTCTTGTCGTCAATAACGACGATCGCGGAGGCCTGATCCTTGCCATTCCATACCGAGAACCACACCTCGTCACCCGCCTTGTTGTACTCGGGCTGCACGACACGCTTGGGACCATCGCCCAGATCCGCCCACTCGGCGATCGGCAACACCTTGAAGCCGGCATCCAGGTTGTCAATGTTGAAAACCGCGACCGATTGGCTGATCCCAGCATCGGGATTCAGCGTCGTATCAACATAGAGGTTCTTCGACTTGGGATGGGTCTTGACAAACAGTGAACCGCCACCCTGTGCCTTCAGCGTGCGTACCACCTTCCAGGCGTTCGCCTTGTGCTTGACCGGATCGGTACCGATCAGCGACACCGTATCGTCGCCCAGATGGCTGGTGGCCCATACCGGACCGTGCTTGGGATCGACGAAGTTTGCGCCGCGGCCCGGGTGAGGAATGTTGCCGACATCGACCAGGCCCGCCAGCAAACCCTCTTTCGAGTCGATCACCGCGATCTTGTTGGACTTGTTGGCCGCCGACATGAAGTAGCGCTGGGTCGCGTCCCACCCACCGTCATGCAGATACTGGGCGGCGTCGATGGAGGTAATACGCAGGTTGTCGATGTCTTTGTAGTTCACCAACATCACCTTGCCGGTCTCTTTCACGTTGACGATGAACTCGGGGTGCTGGTGCGAGGCGATGATCGCGGCCACGCGCGGCTCAGGATGGTACTCCTGGGTACCCACTGTCATGCCCCGCGTTCCGACGATCTTCTTCGGTTCGAGCGTATCGCCGTCCATGATCACGAACTGGGGCGGCCAGTAGGTGCCGGCGATGGCGTACTTGTCTTCCCACCCCTTGAATTTGGAGGTTTCAACCGAACGCGCCTCCATGCCTACCTTGATTTCGGCCACTGTCTTCGGCTCCGCCATCCACAGATCGATCAGGTTGATCTTGGCGTCGCGACCGATGACGAACAGATAGCGGCCCGAAGCGGAGATGCGCGAGATGTGCACCGCGTAACCGGTATCGATGACGTGGACGATCTTCTTGCTGTCGCCGTCGATCAGCGCAATCTGGCCGGCGTCACGCAGGGTCACCGAGAAGAGGTTCTCGAGATTGAGCGAATTCATCTTCTTCTTGACGCGCTTCTCGGGCGGAGTGATCACCTTCCAGGTCGCTTTCATGTCGGCCAACCCGAACTCCGGCGGAACCGGGGGCTCGTGCAGCAGGTAGCGCGACATGATGTCGATGTCCGTCTCGCTCAGCTGACCCGAACTACCCCAGTTGGGCATGCCCGCCGGTGAACCGAAGGTGATGAATGCCTTCTGATAGGCCGCACCGCGAGGCAGGGTGATATCCGGCGTCAACGCTTTGCCGGTGGCGCCCTTGCGCAACACGCCGTGACACCCGGCGCAGCGCTCGAAGTAGATCTGCTTGGCGCGGGCAAACTCCGCCTCGCTCATGGCCGGCGCCCCGGGCGTGACCACTGCGCGGGACTTGCCCGCCTCGGCCGCCAATGGCGCACCCTCGTAACGCATCTCCTCTTCGGCCGTGCCCGGGTGTCCGGACGACGTCTGTGCCGCAAGCGGTGGCACAAACGCCAGTACCGTACACGCAGCCACTACGCGTACTGCAACAGACAACTTCTTCTGCATGATTTTCTCCCTCATTATCTGTGATGCTGAAACAAACCCAATTGTTGACTCGAAAAACTCAAAAATCATGGTCTTTGCAAATGCTACTTATTCTTATTGGCGGGAAATGCGCGCCTGGTTGACATTTGCGATCCGGCGTCGGCCAGTTTATCGGCGCACAGGATGCGCGATCCCCTGTCACAAATCAAACAAAACGTAAGCCTCAGGCCGATTTGTCGCTCGGTGGCGGGTTACCCCGCATCAGCTGACTGCGCTCGCGCGCCAGGCGCTTATCGACCAGCGGCGGGCAGCGCTCCTCGCTCCAGTGGGTCACCTGGCACTCGAGACAGTAGTGACATTCATTGGCATTGATCTCGCCGGTGATGCGAATGGCCCGGCTCTCGCACTCATTGGCGCAGATCTGGCACGGGCGACCGCACTCCTTGCGCCGCTGCAGCCAGTCGAAAATACGCAGGCGGGCGGGAATCGCCAGCGCCGCACCCAGCGGACAGAGATAGCGGCAGAAAAACTTTCGAATAAACAGGGCCGTAACCAGCAATCCTACCGCGTAGGCGATGTAACCCCACTCGCGCTGGAAGCGCAGGGTGATGGCGGTCTTGAAGGGCTCTATCTCGACCAGGCTGCCGATATTGCCTATGGACTGTAAAGAGACCGCGAAGAGTCCGAGAAAGACGATGTACTTGATCGCTTCCAGGCGCTGTTGCACCGAGGGCGGCGGCTCCCATCCCCAGGATATGCCCAGCTTGCGTCCGATCTTGTAAATCAACTCCTGCAGCGCGCCGAACGGGCACAACCAGCCGCAATAGATCCCCCGGCCCCACAGCAGCAGCGTGACACCAACAAAGCCCCACAGGATGAAGATCAGCGGATCGACCAGAAAGGTCTCCCAGCGAAAATCGCGCAGCACTGCCTGAATGAAGGTGAACACATTGAGCACCGAGAGCTGTGCGTGGGTGTACCAGCCGATGAAAATCAGTGTAAAGAGCAGGTAGCCATCGCGCAGCCAGCGCAGCATATTGGGCTTGCGCACCAGCCAGTCCTGAAAAATCAGAACCCCCAGCAGGACGGCAAGTCCGATGCCTAACACCACGATCTCCACCTGGCGGTCGTCCCAGATCTCGCGCCATAGATCGGCCGCCGGGTGGGGGGTCGGCCCCACGGACTCGACTGGATCGCTGCCCTTCAGGAGCCCGCGCGATTCTGCCACCTTTCTGATCGACGTGGTGATCGCTTCATTGATCACCATGGCGGTGATCGTGGCGCCGGTGAGACCGTCGATGGCGATGTCGTCGGGCCGCACGGTACGGCCAATACGGATGCGTCGCTCGATGGGTTTGCCCGGGTACTGATCCAGATAGCGCTGCAGGTCCGCCTCCGTCACCCCCGCCTCGAGGATCGGCTCCTGATGGTGGAGGATCTCCACCCCGCGAATCTCCCCCTCCAGACTGAATCCGACCAGGGTGTAGATCGGCGCACCTGAATACCCGGGAATGTGCACGACATCATCGGTGATCAACAGATAGCCGAGCAGCTGCTTACCGGCGTAGACCGAGGCCGCGGGTGGCGTTCCGGAAAATTCGCTGACCGATTGAGCATCGGGGAAGTACTGCTCGGCCAGCGCTTCGATGCGCTTCGTCACCGGTTGCGCAGCCGGCAGGGTTGTCGGCAGCAGGACCAGCCCGATCAAGATCAACCGCAGGAACTGCTGGACCGGTACTGGAATTACCATTACCCAAGGATCCTTAGTGTAGTCGTATGGTCGCATAGGAAATCGGTCTACACGGCGCCGAGGCGCCTGTTAGAGGTCGGCCTCGAAGCGGCAATCGACCAAAGACAAACGGCCAAAAATACTCCCGATTGTGGTTTATGGCGAAGCGATGCTTCTAATTGACGGTCCGTGTTCGACGCCGGCTCGTGCTCTCCATCCCGCCGCTACTCTGGCAAATCTTGAGGCGGGAGGCAAATTACATCGCCCCCGCCCGACCCCGTGATCCGGTCACTGTATCCCGCAAAACCACCCATGCGCACCCGACACCCGGCGGCGCACCGCCAGGTGCGCATGAATCGCCGTCTCCTCCACCTGACATCCTCGCATTTATCGCCGGCGGCAGGGAAGGTAGCTCAATCGCGCAGTGGCTCTGCTCTATCCGGGTTTACCATCCACACGCGGCCGCAGGTAGAGCGGCCCAAAACGCGCCACCCACGCAATGGTAATCCCCAACCACCCGACGGCGGCGATCACGTTGAAATTGATCACGCCATTGAGCACAGAAAATTCGCTCAGCGCCCTGAGCACCGCTACCGCAATCATTCCCCAGAAACAGACCCAGTTATAGGTATCCATCTCCAGTTCGCGCCCTGAATGACCCAGCGAGACGCGGGTGGCCATGCCGACGACCATCGCGCCCAGGAAACCGATGGCGAGCATGTGCAACGGCGCGCGCCCCAGCAGGTCGGCGCCGCCCATCAGCACCGCCAGACTGCGGATACCGAACAGCGTCAGCGCGATGCCGAACATGAAAATGGCAACATGCAGGACGGCGAGCAGCCGGATGGTAAAGCTGCGACCGATCTTCCACGCCACGCTGTGCCAGAAAATCACCGCCGCGAGCGGCAGATCGACCAGAAAAGTCCACGCGGTCGCACCCAGGTACTCCAACAGCGCGTGCAGCGCCAACCCTGCCCAGATCACCGGCAGGCTCCAGCGTGGTTGAATCTGTTCGTAGTCGGGCAGCGCGCAATACGAGAAGAAGGGCACCATGCGATGCGCCACGGTGATGAACACCGGCACCAGGAACAGCCACAGTCCGAGATTCAGCGAGAGTTGCAGCAGTTCCCAGCGCGGCACCAGCAGCCAGGCGAGATAGAGTGCGCCGCCCAACCAACCCAACACGTGCGCCAGATTCAACCAACGCTCATAGCCTTTATCCATGGCCGATGACAGGCGAAAGACACGCCACAGCGCCGCGATGCCGACGCCCCATCCCAGCAAAAACACCCCGACCCCCAATACGGCGATCGGCCGAGCGGTAAAGAGGCCGACGTAGAACAGCAGCAGGCCGCCGAAAAGCAACAGAAAGGACGTCACGTAGTGCGCGCGCTCCACCAACGGGCCGTTCAGCCACCGCGAATAGGTGGTCATCAGAAATCCGAAGATAAAAAACAGAAACAGCCCGTAGAGCATCAGAAACGCGTGTGCCCACGTCGCAGGTACCGTAGTGGCAAAGGGCGCCCACAGGCCGGTATAGCGCCCGATGAGTTCCGCGCTCCAGAACACCAGCGTGGCCACCAACTGGAATACGCCGCCGAAGAACATCATGCGATGCGGGGCGGCAGTGAAGATTTCCCACAATCCGGGATGCAGGGGTTTTGCAGTATCGGACAACACGAATCTCCTAACTCTTACTCATCTGACAAATAGGGTAGCGACGGCAACAAGCGAGAATGATAACGTTTTACGTACCATAATTCGCCCCTCTGCCACTCGATCATCCTGTCAACCGGGCATAGAGCAGCGGTAACTCACGGGGCAGATCGGCCGCGCGGCGGATCACCACATACCCACCCGAACCAAACAGATGCGGCAGGTAATCACCCGCCAGCTCGTCAACGGTGACGCAAAACGGCTGCAATCCCGCCTGTCGCGCTTCGTGCACGGCCTTGCGCGTATCTTCGATACCGTAACGACCTTCATACTGGTCAAGATCGTTGGGTTTGCCGTCGGTGAGAATCAGCAGCAGGCGCTGTGTCGCGCGCTGCTCGGTGAGTATCGTGATGGCCTGGCGTAGCGCAGCCCCCATACGGGTGTAATAGCCCGGCCGAATCACCTGCAACCGCCCCCGCACCTGCGCGTTGTAGCACTCGTTGAAGTCCTTGATCACATGAAAGCGCACATAGTCGCGCCGTCGTGAAGAAAATCCGTAGATACCGAACCGATCGCCCACCGCCTCCAGCGCCTCGGCAAACAGAAACAGGCTGTCGCGGATCACATCGATAACACGCGCGTCGTTGCTCACCCACGCATCGGTGGAGAGCGACAGATCGGCGAGCAGCAGACAGGCCATGTCGCGCGCGTCGTTGCGCATATCGCGATAGAGTCCGCGTTCGGCATCCAGGTGGCCGCGCAGGCGGTCGGCGGCATGATCGAGGCAGGCGCCGAGATCGAGTTCGCTGCCCTCGGGTTGAGCATTGCGCCAGATACGAGTCGGTTGCAGAAATTCGAACTGGGCGCGCACCCGCCGTGCGGATTTTTGCAGATGCAGGGGTAATTCGCTCACTACCGCATCCACGGCGATCATCGGCTGAATGCGGCAGTAACCGGGACGATAGCGCTGTTTGCGCCAATCCCACTCCGGATGCAGGATGCCATCTCCCAACGGCGTATCGTCGCTCTCGGCAGGAGGCAGATCGAGATCGAAGCGCAGCCGCGCCGCGGTGCTCTTGTTATCGCGTGCCACGCTCAAGACATCGAGATCCTGTGCCGCACTCGCGGCATCGGGATCCTCGTCCTCTTCGGTCGCGCGGTTGACCCGGATGTACTCCGCCCAGCTGAGGATGGTCTCCATGCGGTTGAAGACCAGCCCATCATTGCCATCGGGCATCGCGACCCGTTCCGCCTTGCGGCGCCGTACCCCACGCGCCTGTCGACTCTGGCCCTGTTCCGCGGGTTGTTCCTGATCGTTCTCCGCTGCGGGGGCCGGCGCCGGGCGATGCGGGGACGGATAGAGCCACAAGGGCACACCAAGATGGGGGCGGCGCGCCGGTGGCAAATGATCGACGCTGCCCGGTGCATCGAGGGCCTGGCGAATCGCGCGCTCCTGCGCAGCTTCATCCGCCGGCAGACGATCCGGGTGGGGACGCTCCTCGAGGTGGGCCGCGAGAAGTCGACGGTAACGCCCCGCCATGCCCGGGTAGTGCTCCAGCACGCCGCGCGCCAACGCCTGGTTGGCGACAAACCAACCGTCCGCACTCACGGCACCCCGCGCGGCGAGGGCAGCGAGCCATAGATAGAGGTCGCGATTCAGCACACGTTCCGGAAAATGATCGATAAGTGGCGGCAGACGCAGACGCTCGCCATCCCGGGAACAGCGCTCCGAGCGCTGCCCGGTGCCGGCGAACCATTGCAGCAGATTGCGCCGCGCGCCGTGGCGCTCCGGGGTCGCCCCCTCCACGGCCAGCCCGCCATCACCCCCCAGCGCACGGAACATGACACCCGCCGCAATACGCACCTCGTCGAGGTGCACGGCCGCCGCGGGATAACCGGCGCGCGCGGCGCGGGAGATCAGCCGGTGCCAGAGTTTGCCGACCCGCTCTTCCACTCATCCTCCGCCTGATCGAGCGATTGCTCGATCGTTGCATCGTCGCAGCCGCCGGCGCAGCAGCTTCCGACGGGATTGGCTACCGGCATGATCGCACCCGGTGGCGCATGGCGATTCTGCAGAAAACAACGCTCGTCGTAACAGACGTACTTGCGGCCAAAATCGCGCTCGGAGACATCACCGGCGCAGACCCCGCTCACCCACTGCAGCAACGAACCCTGCGGGTTGTCGGCCTGCACTTCGTTGCAGGCCTGGATGCAGCGGCCACACTCGGTACAGGAGAACATCCTGCGCTTGATGGAGCGCGGTTTGAGCCGCATCGGGCAGGCGTTTTCGCACGCCGCGTTGCAGTCGATGCAGGCCTCCTTGCGGGTGTGATCGAAACCGACCGCCAGCGCCCGCTTGTTGAACATCCAGACGTAACTCTGGAACAACCCCACGGCACAGCCGAAGCGACAGAACAGATGTCGCGCCAGCAGAAACTCCACGAAGAACGCGGTGGTCGCGGCAGCGATGAAAATGGTCTGGTTGCGTGTCAGCGTACCGGACAGCAGGTTGCCGTAGATCTCCTGCGGCGGCAGCAGATAGGTGAGCAGAACCACCGCCCAGAGCAGTGCAAAAGCGGCAATGGCCGGCACTGTCAACAACCAGTAGTGTCGATCCGGTGTCTCGATGCGGCCATCGGGCTGGCGCTCCGGCAGCCGCTCCTTCTCCCACAGTGTGGGCTTGCCGCTGGCGCGGCGCATCAGCCCGTTGATCACCTCAACGACCGTGAAGTGGGGACACATCCACCCGCAATAGATGCGGCCGAATTTCCAGGAGATCACGAAACCCGCCGCCACCAGCAACACGATGGGCACGAACCCGAACAGCACGATGCGCAGCGCCGCCTGGTAGGCGGTGATTTCGCCAGCCAGCAGCGCGCCTCCCCCCAGTGTCCAGTCCTGGCCGAAAAGAATCAGATGCCCGAGGCCGAGATCGAGTCGGAAGATATCGAGCGGCGGCGCCAGCACGAACAACAAAAAGAAAGCCGCACGCGCCAACAGACGCTTGCGTTGAATGGATTGCGCTTTGTGCAGACTCACCGCTGTTACCTCTTTACCTCATCGCGCGCGACACCGAACAGCGGATAGCGATAGTGTTGACCCGTCATGGCCCTGGCCAGCCCCACCATTCCGAGCAGGACGAACAGTGGGTGGACAATGACGAAACAGCGCACCACCGCAGGGCGCTGTCCGGGTGGCGGCTGCCACTGATCGCAGCGATCCTCACGAGCCGAACGTGGCATGGGCCACATCCAGCAGCGCCGCGGCGGTCTCTTCGTCATCGGTCAGACTCTCGATCATCGCGGCGCGACAGGCCTCCAGCGGCGGGTAACCGCTGACCATCAGCGTGGCCGCATAGACCAACAGCCGCGTACTCACGCTCTCTTCCAGATCGTGGTCCTTCAGCGCGCGCAGCGAATCCGCCAGGGCCACCAGCTTGCGTGCCCGCAGCTCGTCGATCCCCGACTCGCGGATGACGATGGTCTGCTCCAGTTCGGGCGCGGGAAAATCAAATCGCATCGAGATAAAGCGCTGACGGGTGCTCGGTTTCATCCCCTTCAACAGATTCTGGTAGCCCGGATTGTAGGAGACCACCAACATGAACTCGGGCGGCGCATGCAGCACCTCGCCGGTACGCTCCAGCGGCAGGATGCGCCGGTCGTCGGTCAACGGGTGCAGCACCACGGTGGTGTCCTTGCGCGCCTCCACCACTTCGTCGAGGTAACAGATCCCCCCCTCGCGTACGGCCCGCGTCAACGGTCCATCGGTCCAGTAGGTCTTGTTGTCGCCGATCAGGTAGCGGCCCACCAGATCGGCAGCGGTCAGATCATCGTGGCAGGCGACCGTAAACAGAGGGCGTCCCAATCTGGCCGCCATGTGTGTGATGAAACGCGTCTTGCCGCACCCCGTGGGGCCTTTGATCAGTACCGGCAGCTGATTGCGCCAGGCGTGCTCGAACAGTTCCAACTCGCCATGCTGGGGAAGATAGAACGGGGGTTCAGAACTCGCGGTAGCGATCTCGGACTTCGCGGCTGTCATTTTCGACTCCATGAAAATATGGGTACGTTCACTGGGTGAGTATAAATGCCGTGGCAATGAGCACGCCGAGAACCGCGAGATATCCGTAAAGAATAGCGCGCCAGAACCAACGCACCTGGCGCAGGCCCATGAAGTAATCCACCACCAACCGCCCTTTGAACAGCGCAATCAGGAGCACGCCCAGCACCAGTTCGATACCTGACAGTCCCCAGCGATCGGCGCTGAAGGTCACGGTCGTCAACAACACCATCGCAATGTAAACGAACAATGCGGCGTGGCGTTGCAACCCGTGTGAGCGTGCAGGCATACCTATCTCTCAATGCATCAGGTAGACGAGCGGAAAGAGCACCAACCACACCAGATCGACCATATGCCAGTACGATGCGCCCGATTCCAGCCCATGATGCTCGGCTGCTGTATAACGACCGCCCCGCGCCTTCACCGCCATGAAGCCAACGATCACCATTCCCATCAGCACGTGCATGAAGTGGAAAAAGGTGAGCGACAGATAGAACATGTAGAAGGTGTTGGTGCTCAGTGTCACCCCGGCGTTCACATGGTGCGCAAACTCCGTCAGTTTGATCACGACGAACAGGCCTCCCATCAGGAACGCGGCCCACAACCAGTGACTGCAAGTTCGCGCCTTGCCGGTTTGCGCTGCCTGCACCGCGCGCACCACGAAGTAGCTGCTGGTGATCAGCGCCAGGGTATTGATAAAGCCCGACGTGCGATCCAACGATGCCTGATAGAGATCGAAGAGTGCGACGTTGTGGGTACGCGCAAACGCGTAGGCAACAAAGAAGATCCCGAACACCAGCAGCTCGGCGAGAATGAAAATCCAGATCGCCAGATCGCCGGGCGGCGCCGCGTGCCGAACACGCGGCATCTCGGCGGCAATCACTCCCATCTTCTCCTCGCGCCAGTCACTCAGTTTCACCACCTGTTGTAGGGTTGTGGGCCGTCAGACGTGACTGCGGCCCCTGGTGGGGCCGCAGCCTTGAACCCGAAATGCGCTACCGAAACCGGGCCGGGTTGTCAGGCCCTAGACGCCCGGTTCCCTGTAGGCGGTACCGCTGTGCGCGGCACCCCCGACACGCGCCTCGCCTTTGCGGGGCTTGGCGAAGAAGCTGTACAGATAGACCAGCAGGCCAATAAAGAAGATCAGACCGGCGATCTCACGCATCCAGAAAAACAGCGCGATCTGTTCCTGCACCACCATAAAGGGCAGCGGTGATCCGGAGAAGCGCTGCAACCAGACCTGCAGAATTCCCGCCGCGGTGAGAAACAGGGTGATGAAGACCATCGAGATCGTCATCAGCCAGAACGACCACATCTCCAGCACCTGCGCTCGGCCGTTGTTGGCCGGGGCACCAAAGCGCAGATGCGGCATGGCGTAGGAGATGATCGTCAGGTTGATCAATACGTAGGCGCCGTAGAAGGCCATGTGCCCGTGCGCCGCTGTGATCTGGCTACCGTGGGTGTAGAAGTTCACCGGGGACAGCGTATGCAGGAAGCCCCACACACCGGCACCGAGGAACGCCGTCACCGAAGTTCCCAATGCCCACAACACGGCGGCCTTGTTGGGGTGTTCGCGGCGGCGGCGATTCACCATGTTGAAGGCGAACACCGTCATCATGAAGAACGGGATCGGCTCCAGTGCCGAGAAGATCGACCCCCACCACTGCCAGTACTCCGGCGCGCCGATCCAGTAGTAGTGGTGACCCGTGCCGATGATGCCGGTGATCAGCGCCATGGCGATGATGACGTACAGCCACTTCTCGATGACCTCGCGATCGACGCCGGTCACCTTGATCAGCACGAACGCCAGCATCGCGCCCATGATCAGCTCCCAGACACCCTCCACCCAAAGGTGCACCACCCACCACCAGAAATACTTGTCGAGCACCAAGTTGGTTGGATTGTAGAAGGCAAACAGGAAGAAAAACGCCAGGCCCACCAGTCCGAGCAGCAGCACCAGACTGATGACCGTCTTGCGGCCTTTGAGAATGGTCATCCCGATGTTGTAGAGAAAACCCAGGAGGACGATGACAATACCGACTTTGGTGACGGTAGGTTGTTCGAGAAACTCACGCCCCATGGTGGGCAGCAGATCATTGCCGGTCATCTCCGCCAGCTTGGCATAGGGCACCAGCAGATAGCCCAGCACCGTCAGAACGCTGGCGCCCAGAAACAGCCAGAACAGGGCGATCGCCAGCCTCGGGCTCTCCAATTCGCGCTCCGACTCTTCAGGCACCAGGAAATAAGCGGCGCCCATGAAGCCGAACAGCAACCAGATGATAAGCAGATTGGTGTGGACCATGCGCGCCACGTTGAACGGGATGGCCGGAAACAGGAAATCGCCAATGACGTATTGCAGCCCGAGAATCAGACCGAACAGAATCTGACCGACGAACAGGACGATCGCGGCGATGAAATACGGTTTGGCAACCGCTTGCGATTGGTACTGCATCGTTATATCTCCCTAGCCCTTAGCCTTCGATGTTCGGTGGCCACTTGGCGGTATTGATCTCGCCGGTCCACTTGAGGAACTCAACGAGCGCGTTCAACTCCTCATCGTTGAGATTGAACTGCGGCATCTGTCGACGACCGGGTGTGTTGGTTGGCATCGATTTGATCCAGATCTTGATGAATTCCGGACCGCGGCGAGCATACACATTGCCCAGTTCCGGTGCGTAATAAGCACCCTCGCCCAGCAGGGTGTGACAACCGATGCAGTTGTTGTCCTCCCAGATCTTCTTACCCAGCACTACCGCCGGGGTAATGTTTTCGCGATGGTCGCGCTCCGGTAGTGAACGCGCTGTATCGAAAGTCAGAGAGACAAACAACAGAAAGAAGAAGGCCGCACTGCCGTAAAAAATGTTGCGAGCCATCTCCTTGGTGAATCCTCCACCACTCATCGCTCGTTCCTCTTTGGTTGCATAGTTGATAATGGATAAGAATGGTCAGGCGTTAGCACTCGGTTATCCTTGATATGGGTCAATGCTGCGAGAGCCGGTACTCGATGCATCCACATGGACATTAAACCTTTGATTCAGAATCGTAATTTACGCATTGCGGGCAAGGGGGTACTACCGGCTCTGGGCCTGTTCACGCTGTTCCTGGCCTGCACCGCCCTGGTACTCAAAAGCTTCGGCATCCTCCTTCCCGCAGCGAGCCTCCATCTTTTCCTCGGACTCGGCGTGCTGCCGCTGATCCTCGGAGCGATGGCTCACTTCATTCCGGTACTGACCCGCACCGCCCCCCGTGCGGGTGATCAGCGGCCGGCATTGCTGGGGCTCGCTGCCGGCCTGCTTGCGATCAGCGGACAGCAGTTCTGGTTCCCGCTGATCTATCCGGCGGCGGCCCTGGGTATGGCGGCGGGCATCGATCTGCTGCTGATCGCGCAGCGTCGTGCACGCGACTGCATCGGTGCTCCCCATCCCTGCCTGCGCTGGTATCAGGCAGCGCTTGCATGCCTGGTGCTGGCGCTCGCCGCTCTACTCTTATCCGCGATTTTCCCCCGTCACTGGACCAGTCTGCGCCAACTTCACCTGCACCTCAATCTGCTGGGCTTTGTCGGGATCACCGCGGTGGGCACTTTACAGGTGCTGCTCCCCACAGTGGCAGGTTACACCGACCCGGCCAGCCCTGCGCGCCTACAGAGGGATATTAAATGGGTGATAGGTGGTACGTTGATCGCCGCCCTGGGCGCGATCGCCTGGGGGCCGCTGGGGCTGCTTGGCATCGTCCTCTGGCTGATCCCGGTGCTGCGGTTGATCCTGAGCCTCAGATCGCGGCTTGGCCACCTGCTCAGCTGGCACGGGGCTGGCGTCACACTCACCGGCGCCCTGTTGGGTCTGACGGCGACGCTGGCGCTCACCATCTGGCACGGCGTCATGCCGGGGACCGGACGATCCTTGCTGATAGCCATGCTGGGCCTGTTTCTGCTGCCCCTGATTACCGGGGCGTTAACGCAGCTGCTGCCGGTGTGGCTGCGCCCGGAGCGCGATGATCGCCAGCGTCAACTCTGGCAGCGACGCATCGGCTGGGGTGCGGCTTACCGGCTCACGCTGTTCTGGACCGGTGCCGGCCTGCATCTGGCGGGCTACACCGTCGGGGCTCCCCTGATCGCAGCCGTCGCCGCGCTGTTCGTTGCACAAACCGCGCTCACACTCCTGCGCCCGGTGCCATAGGCGCACACTGCTCGCCGTTCCTCTCTGTTACCCGATGAGCGTTGCTATACTAGCGCCCGCGAAGGGCTGGCCAACCACCCACCGCCCGAACACGACCTCTAATCGACGGATAGACCGCGTGAACCAACGCCTTTCACTGCAACGCCTCTGCGCCTGGGTGGAATCGAGCCGCATCCAACACGCCATACTGGTATTGATCGTCATCAACGCCATCACCCTGGGTATGGAGACCTCCGCTTACATGATGGCGAGGTTCGGCGACCTGTTGCACCTGCTCGACAAGGCGATTCTTACGGTCTTCGTGGTGGAGATCACAATCAAGCTGCTCGCCCGGCGCCTGCGCTTTTTCCTGGAACCCTGGAACGTCTTCGATTTCATCGTGGTGGGCATCGCGTTGGTGCCAGCCTCCGGCCCGTTGGCGGTATTGCGTACCCTGCGCGTTTTGCGCGTCTTGCGTCTGATTTCGCTGGTGCCGCGCATGCGGCTGGTGGTGGAGTCGTTGCTGCACGCCGTCCCCGGCATCGCCTCGATCGCCGGACTGATGCTGATCCTGTTCTACGTCGCCGCAGTGATGGCCACGGGGCTGTTCGGCGGCGCCTTCCCGCAGTGGTTCGGCTCCATCGGCGAGTCCATGTACACCCTGTTTCAGATCATGACGCTGGAGAGCTGGTCGATGGGCATCGTGCGCCCGGTGATGGAGTCCTTCCCCTACGCCTGGATCTTCTTTGTTCCCTTCATCCTGCTCGCCACCTTCACCATGCTCAATCTGTTCATCGCCATCATCGTCAATACCATGCAGGAGATGCATCATCGCGAGGTGCAGCAGGAGCAGGAGGCGATCGAGGAGGCAGTGCATACGGACACCGGCACTGTGCTGGCCGAGATCAGCGCTTTGCGTATGGAGGTCGCCGGCCTGCGGCAACTGCTGGAGCAGGAAAAGAGTTAGGCGAGGTAGTCGGAGAGATCGGAATACGGCGTTCTCCCGCCAAGACGCGAAGTACTACGCGGAGCAAGTGATCGAGACACAGAAATGCTACGGAGCCTGCTCGTATCAGCAGCATGGAGCACTCCTAGTACAGTGTCCTATCGCGGATCTATGTGTCGTTGTCAGTAATCTGTTGACCGGCGACCGCAACCCTGACGCCTGTCATCCGTGAATCCCACCGTCCTTACCGCGCACCGTCGATCGCTCAATTGCCGGCGAAAAGCGGAGCGGCGCTCCACGAATCCGGCCATACCTGGTCGAGTTGGCTGGATCGGCATGGGCTCGATGCGCGAATTACCCCCCATGGTGTCAATCAGGTACTTATAGCGCATCGCGGTCTCGGCATCGACGCCGCGCTTGACGACCACGGGTCGACCCGAAAACAGATGCTCGACGAACTTGGGCTGGAGACGGAACTCTTTGGCCATGGCCTCGCGGACGTTCTCCACGGCCAGCCCCTCCTCCACGACCCCCAGAAATACAACCTGAAACTGATGCGCAGCCATGTATCAATCTGCTTATCTGTTGGTTTGTACAAGTTTAGCGGGTCGATAAAATATAGCCACACTTTTCTTGCCCTTAAATAAATCAAACGCAATCAGAATGTTGGCGGACGATATAGAGGCTTTGGACGGGTATCGTCCGTCCGGTGATGGGAGTTGTTCCCGCTATGCCTCGATTTTTTCTCGCCCTTCATCGTCAACACCCTGCAGAAGATGTGTCATCACAAGGTGCAGCAGCCGGGCGGGATCGAGGGAGCGGTGCACTGGGACGTTGGCAACATACCAGCTAAAGCTCAGCACGTTGCGTAGGAAGGTTGCAGAATTGAGACAGCTGCCGAAGCTGATAAAGACTTAAGAAAGGTTAGAACCTATCTCAAAAATCCCCTTCAGCACAGCCGAGCACCGGAGCGATCAGCGGAACCAAGCGAGCGCATGTTTGAGTGATCCCTCAGGGATCGCGAGTTCGTGAACGCCGCTGAGCGCGGAGGCGCGCAGGGAACCCGCCAAAGGCGGACTGCGCTGTGGGATGTCATTTCCTTTGGCTACTTTTGGATCCAGACGGCCCGTGGTCTGGACCTTTCAGGCGCACTAATGTGCGCCCAATTTCGTTCCCGACGAAATTGTCTTTGGACAAGCAAAGACCAATTCGACGGGATCGAATTGGGGCATCCGAAGGTTGCCCGCAGGGCGAAGACCATGGATGGTCTGAGTCTCACAGTAGTTCGACTTCGGGGGCGGACTCCCCAATTCAATAAACACGCGGCGTAGCCGCACAACTTGACCTCAATCCAATCCTACTGGCTCACAAAAACCGCTTGGCAAAAATCACCTTGCTGTCGCCGATGCGGAAATAATCCATCAACTCTGCAACCTGGCGATACCCGCAGCGGCGATAGAAGCTGCGCGCCGGACGGTAGTGATCGCGACCCGAGGTGTCGACAAAGAGAATCGCGCAACCAAGTTCCACCAGCCGCTCCTCGGTCCGTGTCATCAGCTCCCGGCCTACACCGCCACGTTGCTGACCCGGGTCCACGGCCAACCAATAAAGATCGTAACGCCCCTCGGTGCCCGGGATGGGACCGAAGCAGGCGTAACCCAGCAGTCTCCCCTCCGCCTCGGCAAAGAGAAAGTGATAGCCCGACTCCACCCCGTGCGCCAGGCGCGCCTCGACCAGTTCCCTGGCGATCGCTACCTCCTCGCTGCTGAACACGCCGGTCGCCGCAACCAACGCCCGTACCGCCTCGGCATCCTCCTCGCGTACCGTCTCGCGCCAGGTAACAGCTGAAGTGGGTGCACGCAGCGAACGCTTGCGGCGCCGCGCAGCAGCGGGCGTCGCGGCGCCCTGATCCAGACCAACGAAAAACGAACGTGCGTTGACCCCCAGGGTACGCACCCGGTAACCGCCCTCCTGCACCACCAGCGTGGGCAATCCCAGACCGCCGATCAGCTTGCCGATGCGCACGAAATCGGGTGCTCGATTGGACCATGAACCGGTGGGATCACCGTTCGCGGTGTCGAAACCGGCCGCCACCACCAGAAAATCGGGCCGGAACTGCTCGATACGCCGCAGGGCTCGCACCAGCGCGCGTCGATAGTGCTCGGCATCCAATGCTTCCGGCAACGGGATGTTGAGATTGAATCCGGCGCCGGCGCCAACACCCTCCTCGTCGGCAAAACCGCTGAAGTAGGGATAGGCAAAACTGGGATGACCGTGCAGCGAGACGGTCAGCACATCGCGCCGATCATAGAAGATATCCTGCGTGCCATTGCCATGGTGGTAATCGATATCGAGTACCGCCACCAGCCCGTAACGGCTCAGATAATTGGCCGCAACCGCCGCGTTGTTGAAGTAGCAGAAACCACCGAAGGCACTGCGCTCAGCGTGATGACCGGGCGGGCGCACCAGCGCATAGGCGAAGCGCCGCCCGCCGACCAGTTGCGCGGCGGCGGTGAGCGAACAATCCACCGCGCGTTCGGCCGCAGGATAGGCGTTGCCGTTGATGGGCGTGAAGGTATCGATGCAAAAATAGCCGGCGCGCAGCGGCAGGTCGCGTGGGGGGCGCGTTTGATTGCGGATCGGGAAGACATAGGGGTAGGCCGAACGCTTCACGCCCACCTGCGCGCAGGCGCGGCGCAGGTAATCCACCAGCTGCCCGTCGTGCACCGCCCGGATATGGCTCTGCGGATAGTGCTGAGGCTCGAAGCGCTCGAACAGACCGGTGGGTTCCAGCGCCTTGAGGATCGCCGAGATCCGTACCGGCGCTTCGACGTAGCCGCGTTCGCGCACGTGATGGATATCGTGCTTGTCGTTCACCACCAGCGCGATCGGTGCAGTGCGCTGGGGCACGACCAAAGGCGGCTCACCGCTGAGGTAACGTTGCGCACGCAGTTGCACAGGATCGTCACTAAAGGAGCCGACCACCTTGCGCACATATTCGGGGGGACAGAGATCGCCGTACTTGCGCTCGAGGATTGCGCGTACGACGGTACGCACCTGATCGCGGCTGGGCATTTGCTCCTGGCCCAGACCATCGAAGACCAGGTAAGGCGGATTGTCATCTTCGGGGTTGAGCGGCGTTTCATACGCAGTGTTGGCCACCGGGCGCGCGCCGTAGGACTCGTAGAACTTCAAGCGTTTGGCATTCTCACGACGAATGGCCGGATCACGCGACAACGCGGGATCGTCGGGCAAACATTCAAAAAAGATGCCCATGGCGCCCAGCGCCGCCGCCTCTTCACGAACACGCTCGTAGAGCGCTCCGCCAATGCCGGAGCCGGAACGCTTGGCCGAGGTGGCGATGAAATCGAGATAGCAAAAACGCAGATCCGGCGCATGGAGCAGCAGCGCAAAGCCGCGCACCCGTTCGCGTTCGTCCTCCGCGACGAGCAGCACCGGGCGAAAGCGTTGGCGGAAGGGATCGCGCAGCGCTACGGGAAGTTTATCGATCTCCTCCTGGGCCAGCGCTGGAAAGCGTTCGCGCAGAATGGCCTGAACCTGGATCACGGTCGCGGCATTGGCCGGTGTGGTATCACCGGGCACGTGGCGGATACGAAACATCTAGGAGACTGTCCGGGTTGTGGGCACCGTCACGAGAGCGCGGCACCGCGAGCCATTTCTGGCGTTCATTGGAGAAGCGTAGTGGGCGCTGCGCGACGAGCAGGAGCGCCGGCAAGGGCCGCTGTGGGACACTCGCAGCAGGTGATCCATTGTTCGGGCAGACTCCTAGGCCGCCCGGCGGTTGTGCCGCACCGGCAGCAGGCGCTCGATCAGGGCAGTGTAATTGAGGTCGGCCTGGGCGGCCGCGGCGACATATCCGGCGTCGGGCGTCAGGCACGGGTTGGCGTTGATCTCCAGCACCCAGGGGTTTCCGTGATCATCGACGCGCAGATCGACCCGCGCATAACCGCGCAACCCAAAGAGGCCCCAGCACCGCAGTGCCACCGCCTGCAGTCTGGCAATCAGCTTGTCGTCGCGCCGCGGAAAATCGAAACGCCGCCGGGTGCCGAGGTACGCGGCGCTCTGCGCTGCCCACTTGGCCTCGTAGTCGACGATACGGGGGCGATCCGGAGGAAAATCAACGAACTCGATCTCCGCCACCGGCAACACCTCCGGCCCCTGCGGACCTGCGAGCAGGCTCACGTTGAATTCGCGCCCGTCGATATAGCGTTCGGCGAACCATTCACCGCCGCAGCGCGCGCTGCGCGAACGCAGGCGGGCGGCGAGCACACCGGGTTCGTCCACCACGCTCTCGGCATCGAGCCCCACCGAAGCGTCTTCGGCCACCGGTTTGATGATCCACGGGCCGTCGGCGAACTCATGGCACTCCTTCAAATCACCCGTCGCGCACCATTCCGGCGTGGGGATGCCGGCGTCGCGCATCATCCGCTTGGCGAGCAGCTTGTCGCCGGTGGTAACCACGGCCCGACTGCCGCAGCCGGTAAAGGGTAGGCGCAGATGTTCCAGCAACTCCGCTGCCCAATGCAGCAGGCGCGCATCGCCGTCCACCGATTCCACGAGATTGAACACCAGCGCCGGGCGCAACTCTCTCAAGCGACTCACCACCGCCTGCAGTTGCAGATCAAAAGTGAGCCTGTGCGTCGTCCACCCCAACTGCTCCAGCGCCCGGCTCACCGCCTGCACCTGCGCCAGCGTATCGAGTCTGTCCGGGGCCGCATCGCGTGATACCGCATCGTGCAGTACCACAGCGACGTTGGGTGCGCGTTCCATCAACCGTTCATCTCAAGCGGCGACCGAGCGGGTCAAGCCATGACGCTGAACGGCCGAGTCGACAATGGCATCGATCAACCACGCATGATCGTGGCCCATCAGCCGCGCCAGAATCACCAGATCGGAGCGCACCGGATGCAGACCCGCCAGCGGATTGACCTCCATGAACTGCGGGATGCCGCGGCCGTTGGAGCGCAGGTCCACGCGCCCGCCATCCTCGCAGCGCAGCACCCGCCACGCGGCCAGCGCGGTCTCGGCGGCCATGCGCGCTTCGGCGTCATCGACACGGCGGTAGACAACACGATCCTCGTAGTGCTCCTTGTTCTCGAACGAATAACCAAAGGCCTCGGCGTGGTCGGTAAAGAGGATCTCCATCACGCCGACCGAGCGCGCCTCCGCTCCGCTGCCCAGGATACCGACCGTGAACTCGCGGCCCGGCAGATAATGCTCCAGCAGCACCGGCTGCTGAAAACGCTGCAGCAGATCACGGCACACCGCGTTGAGTTGCCGTGGCCAGGTGATGTGCGACCTGGCACTGATGCCTTTACCGGTACCCTCGGCCAACGGCTTGGCAAACAGCGGGTAGTCGAGATCCACCGTCGCCAGGTCGGCTTCGCCGTAGATCACCGTGAAGGCGGCGGTCGGAATGCCGTGATCGCGCACGATGCGCTTGGTCATCCCCTTGTCCAGGGTGAGCGCCAGGGTGAGCGGATCGGAGAAGGTGTAGGGAATCTCGTAGGCCTCCAGCAGTGCCGGCACCTGCGCCTCGCGGGCCAGCCCGCGCAAGCCTTCGGCGATGTTGAACACCAGATCCCAGCGCTCGCCCGCCACCAGGCGCGCGGCCAATGCGCGCACGTGACCAATCGGCACAACCTCGTGGCCGCGACGCTCCAGAGCGCCACGGATGGCCGCGACGGTATCGGGGCTGTCGAACTCCGCGGTCTCCTCCTCGCCGTAACCGGCCGCGAGATACTCCTCGCGCAGATCGTAGGTCATGCCTATGCGCATGGCGTTGCCTCCCCTCCAGGATCCTGCGGATCGGGATAACGGTAGTGGTTGCCTTCGAAGTTCTGCAACAGCAGATCGTCACCCTCGCGCCCGACGCGATATTCCGGCAGCAGCGGAATCTTGCCGCCGCCGCCCGGCGCGTCGATGACGTAGGTGGGCACCGCGTAACCGGTGGTGTGACCACGCAGGCCGCGCATGATCTCCAGGCCCCGCTCCACCGAGGTGCGAAAATGCGCCGAGCCGTGAATCGGATCGCACTGGTAGAGATAGTAGGGCCGCACGCGGCGCATCAACAGGCCGTGATAGAGCTGTTTCAGCGTCGCCACCTCGTCGTTGATCCCCTTCAGCAGCACCGTCTGACTGCCAAGCGGAATACCCGCGTCGGCCAGGCGTGCGCAGGCCTCGCTCACCTCGGGACTCAGCTCATCGGGATGAGTAAAGTGAATGCTCATCCACAGCGGATGATAGCGGCGCAGCATACGCGTCAGGTTGCGGGTGATACGCATCGGCAGCACCGCGGGCACCTTGGTGCCGATGCGGATGAACTCCACATGCGGAATACGCCGCAAGCGGCTCAGCAGCCACTCGAGCTTGTCGTCGGAGAGGGTCAGCGGATCGCCACCCGAGAGCAGCACATCGCGGATCTCGGGGTGCGCCTCGATATAGGCGATGGCGCGCTCCCATTGCGAGGTGCCGAACTCGTACTCGCCGCTCTCGCCCACCATGCGCGAGCGCGTGCAGTAGCGGCAATAGGTCGAGCAGAAGGGCGAGGTCAGAAACAGCACCCGATCCGGGTAACGGTGCACCAGTCCCGGTACGGCGGTATGGCCGTCCTCGCCCAGGGGATCGCTCGCCTCGCCGGGCGTCTTCAGATATTCGTCGCCCACCGGAATATGAGTGCGGCGCAACGGATTGAGGGCATCGCCCAGATTCATCCTGCTGGCGTAGTACGGCGTGATACTGACCGGCAGCGGCCCTTCGTGACGGGCAATGGCGGCGCGTTCGTCTTGTGAAAGAGCGAAGATGCGTTCCAGCTCACGCAGATCGCGAATGCGGTGGCGCAGCTGCCAGCGCCAGTCACTCCACTCGGCGCTGTTCGTTTGCGTGAAATAGCGGCGACGGAACGCCTGACTCTGGGGACTGATGGGGAAACGGGAGGCCCGCGCGAGTGAGGCGACGCGAGGCGCATGAAAAAGGGGGAGGGAGATTACGTTTTCGGCGGCGTGGCCCGAACTCGGAGGCTCCTCAGCCTGATCGTCAATCAGACAGGTTGGATCTTGATTGGAGGGGGGACGGCCACCTCGCTGGATGATTCGGGTCTTCACTTCATCAGTTCTCCCAACGACAGAATCACGTTTTCGCCTGCCCCCCTTGCCGACCTGTTTTTCTCACAAGCGGGGCTGTGGCGGCGCTAATCTGCGGTGCGCGAAATACAAAAGCAATAGGCAGTAGAACAGAATTTTTTTATGAGCGTCTTACGCTCCTGGTGTACCCCCGGCAGACAGCGAAAACGCGATAAAAGGAGGCGTTGGGATGGGAGAGAAAAGTAGGGGTGCAGGCGCAAGCTGCGCCTCCAACCGCTTCACTGCACACGCTGATCGATGATCAGTTTAACCGGTTCACCTGAGCGCACCGGTACCTGGGCGATACTGCCTTGAAGATCGCCCGTCTGCGCCACCGCGTTACCCGATTTCGATACGCGTGCGCTGACCGTCACCTGCTGCTGGGAAGAGAGTTTGCGCTCCGCCATCATCGCCTGCGTATCATCGAGGGTAACGGTCGTCGGCAGGTCCTTGACCTGCAGACGCACCGCCGCCAACGGCATCGGTGGTCCCTGATCGGGGCGGGCAAAGACGAACACCGTGTCCTCCGGGGCGGCCTGCGCGCTCAGTCCTGCGGCCAGTTCCACCGCGACCACCACCTTGGCCTCGCTGACGGCGGTTACGGATGGCACGGCGCTGTTGCCCTGCAGCTCCCCCTGGACGCGGGCTATGGCATCGTTGACCACGCTGGCATTGTCGCTCTCGGGGGGCAACAGCGAGGCCAGCCTGCGCCACACCGCCACCGCCGAGGCACGCTCTCCCCCCTGATAGGCGGCGATACCGGCCAGCCACAACGCCTTGGTGTTTTCGGGGTCGAGGCGCAGCGCCTCCCTGATCAGCTCCACCGGTCGGCCAGCCATGCTGGCACCGGCGGCCATGGAAAGGGCCTCGGCATAATCGGCCAGCAGTTCGGGTTGATCACTGGCCAGAGCGTAGGCCTTTGCGTAGGCCTGCACCGCTTCAGCATAACGCTCCATCACCAGATAGGAACGCCCCAGCATTACCCATCCCGTCGGGTCATCGGGATTTTTCTCCATGCGCTCGGCAAGACGCGTCACCATCTCCTCCACGGAGGGACCGCGATCCTCGGCCTGGGCAGGGACTCCGTCGATCAAGTGACGGGCACCGAGCTGCCAGTAGAGACCTCCCGCCAACACCGGCAAGGCCAGCGCGACGGCGATCGCCACCCAACGGCCACCCGGGCGGGCACTCCCCTCGATCTCCCCGCCGTCGTCTGCGGTATTCTCCAGAAGGTCGCGCTCCAGTTCGGCGCGCGCCTGCTGGTGTTGCGTCTCGTCGATGGCACCCTCGGCGAGATCCGCATCCAGCTCGCTGAGACGTTCGCGATGGATTACCACGTTGAGTTCCTGGCGTGTTTCGGCACTGCCCCGCCCACGGCCCAGCAACGGCGGCAGCACCAGTCCCAGCGCAGCCAACACCATGGCGGCAGCGATGATCGTAAAGAGGGTCATGAATTTTTGTTCCGGTTGTCGTCCAGGAGATCGTCGAGACGCTGGCGATCGGTGTTGGAGAGTTCAGAGGCCACCGCGGGTTTGGCCGCGCTGGAACGGATGAACCGAACCAACAGGATCAATCCGACGACCCCGATCAGAAAGGGACCGAACCAGAGCAGTGCCGTGGAGGTGTTGACCGGCGGACGGTAGAGCACGAAGTCGCCATAACGCGCCACCATGAAATCGACGACCTGCTGTTTGTCCTGGCCCTCGTTCAACATCTTGTGGATCTCGTTGCGCAGATCCTTGGCCAGGTCGGCGTTGGAATCGGCGATATTCTGGTTCTGACACACCAGGCAGCGCAGCTCGAAGGTGAGCTCCTTGAAGGCCTCCTCCTGTTGCGCATTCGCAAACTCATAGACTTCGATGGCGGCACCGGCCGCACCCGAGATCAGCAGAACCAACAGCGCCAGATAGTGCCGCATCACCCCTTCTCCTCCTGGATCAACCGGATCTTGGGCAGGATCTTCTGCTCCCAATCCTCGGGGCTGATGGGTCCGATGTGTTTGTAGCGGATCATGCCGCTGCGATCGACGACGAAGGTCTCGGGCACGCCGTAGACACCCCAATCGATTCCGACGCGGCCCTTTTCATCGAAGGCGCTGTCCACATAGGGATTGCCCAGTCGCGCCAGCCACTCCTGCGCCGCCGGACGGGTGTCCTTGTAATTGAGCCCGTAGATCGGCACCACGCCCTTGCGGGCGATCTCCACCAGCAGCGGGTGCTCCTGGCGACACGCCACGCACCAGCTGGCCCAGACGTTGAAAAGCGTCACCCCGCCCTGCAGATTCTGTCTGGAGACGCTCTTCTCGGGATCGCTCAGGGCGGGCAGGGAGAACTCCGGCGCTGGCTTGTTGATCAGCGGGGAAGGAACCTCGCGCGGATTGAGCCCAAGCCCGGCGCCGAACAGGATCACCAGGCCGATGAACAGCGCCAGGGGCACCAGGAAACGCGCCTTCATGCGCGCACCTCGGCGCCGCCGGTCGTGGCGCTGGTGGCCGCGACCCGCTGCCGGCGTGCCAAGCGGTAGCGGCGATCGCTGGCGGCCAGCAGACCGCCGATCACCATGAACACCCCACCGAACCAGATCCAGCGTTGGAACGGCTTATGATAGACGCGCACCGCCCAGGCGCCGTTCTCCAGCGGTTCGCCCAGGGCGACGTAGATATCACGGAACAGACCGGGATCGATGGCCGCCTCAGTCATCGGCATGCGCTGTACCGTGTAGATGCGCTTTTCGGGTAACAGCGTGGTGACCGCCCGCCCCTCCTTCAACACTCTGACCTGCCCGTGGGAAGTGGTGTAGTTGGGGCCGCGCCCCTGTTTGACACCATCGAAAACGAAGGTATAGCCGCCCATCTCGACGCTATCGCCCGGCGCCATGCGCAGGTCGCGCTCGATGCTGTAACCATCGGCCAGCGTCACTCCGACGATAAAGACCGCCACCCCGAGATGACCCAGGCTCATGCCGTAGTGGTGGCGCGGCAGACTGCGCAGACCTTCCAGCAAACTGCCCTTGTTTCCGGCGTGGCTCAGCAGATCCTGGACCGTGGCGGCGACCGCCCACACCGCCGCCGCCAATCCCAGCGCCACCATCGGCGCCAACTCGCCCCCCGCCCAATAGGCGAGGATCAGACCCAGCACCACAGCCACCATAAAGGCCAACCGCAATTCGCGGACGGTCTTGCGCGGCTCGTCCTGTTTCCAGCGCACCATCGGGCCGATGCCCATGAGAAAGACCAGCGGCAGCATCAGCGGCACAAAGACCGCGTTGAAATAGGGTGGGCCGACCGAGAGCTTGCCCATGCCCAGCGCGTCGATCACCAGGGGGTAGATGGTCCCCAGCAACACTGTCGCCGTCACCACCAGCAGGATGACGTTGTTGGTCAACAGCAGCGTCTCCCGGGAATAGAGCCGGAAACTGCCGGTGCTTGTCACCTTTGGCGCGCGCCACGCGTAGAGCAGCAGCGAAGAGCCGATCACCACCGCCAGAAAACCGAGGATAAAGATGCCGCGTGTCGGATCGGTAGCGAAGGCATGCACCGAGGTCAGCACGCCCGAGCGCACCAGGAAAGTGCCGAGCAGACTCAGCGAAAAGGCGAAGATGGCGAGCAGTACCGTCCAGTTCTTGAAGACGCTGCGCTTGTCGGTCACCGCCAGTGAGTGGATCAACGCGGTACCCACCAGCCACGGCATGAACGAGGCGTTTTCCACTGGGTCCCAGAACCACCAGCCGCCCCAACCCAGCTCGTAATAGGCCCACCAGCTACCCAATGTGATGCCGGCGGTGAGAAAGACCCACGCCACCGTGGTCCAGGGCCGCGACCAGCGCGCCCAGGCCGCGTCCAGCCTGCCGCTGAGCAGCGCTGCGATCGCAAACGCAAACGCCACCGAGAAACCGACATAGCCCATGTAGAGCATGGGCGGATGCACCACCAGGCCAAAGTCCTGCAGCAGCGGATTGAGATCGCGCCCATCGGCCGGCGGCAATGCCAACCGGGCGAAGGGGTTGGAGGTAAGCAGCAAGAACAGCAGAAAACCGATGCCCACCAGCCCCAGGACTGCCAATACGCGGGCGACCATGTCGCGCGGCAGATTACGGCTCAGACTGGCCACCGCCGCACCCCAGCCGGCAAGGATCAGCACCCACAACAGCAACGAACCCTCGTGTCCGCCCCAGACGGCCGAGATGCGGTACTGGATGGGGAGCCCCGAGTTGGAATTGTTCGCCGCGTAGGCGACCGAGAAATCATTGGTGACGAAACTGTAGGTCAGCGCAGCAAAGGCCAACGCCAGAAACAGAAACTGACCCCAGGCGACGGGACGCGCCAACGCGATCCAGCCCGGGATGCCCTTGGCGGCACCGACCAGCGGCACCACGCCCTGGATCAGCGCCAGACAGAGCGCCAGCACCAGGGCAAAGTGACCCAACTCAGGAATCATCTCTCATACCCTCACTTCTGATCGTGGGGATTGGCCAGCGTCGTCCCGGCCTTCTGCGCCGCCTTGATGGCGCTCTCCACCTCGGGCGGCATGTAGGCCTCGTCGTGCTTGGCCAGCACCTCTTCCGCGTAGAAGATGCCGTCCCCGCCCAGTTTGCCCTTGGTCACCACCCCCTGCCCCTCGTTGAAAAGATCAGGCAGGATGCCGGTGTAGCTCACGGTGACGCTCTTGGCGGTATCGGTGACCATGAAATTCACGGTGAGACCATCCTCACGCCGCACAATGCTGCCCTCCTCCACCAGCCCGCCCAGCCGAAACGCCCGGTCGAGCGGCGCCTCTTTAGCGAGCACCTGTGTCGGGCTGAAGAAATAGGCGATATTGCTCTGCAAGGCGTTCAGCACCAATACCGCGGCAATGCCCACCGCCACCACGGCCGCACCTACAAAAACGAATCGTTTGTGTCTGGCTTTCATTGTCCTGCCTCTGCGCGCATACGCATTAATCGACCCGCACGCGCCAGAATGGTTCGACGCTTGCGCCGCAATTGAATGATTTCGGCGACCAGCAGCACCACGCAGGCCCCGTACGAGCACCAGACATAGAAGGCATAACCGCCCTGGTTGAGGAACTCCATCATCGTCCGCCCTCCTGCCTGATCTGCTGTCCGACCCATTCACTGTCCGCCTCGCGCTCGAGAATGATACTGCGTACCCGCATCAAGGCGGTCACGAAGGAGTACATCCAGAAAGCGAAGGTCAGGGTCAACATGGCGAAGAGAATGTCGGGGTCTATCTGCGACATGGAGGAGCGCTGATGCAACGCGGCGCACTGGTTGGGATCGGGGCAGTTGATCGACCAGAAGATCACCGGAATGCAGACCAGGCCGACGATGGCGAGCAGCGCCGCAGCGCGATCGGCGCGGCGACTGTCATCGATGGCCGAATGCAGCGCCAGATAGCCCCCGTAGAGAAAAAACAGTATCAGCTCCGAAGTGAGCCGCGGGTCCCAGTCCCACCAGGTACCCCAGCTCGGGCGCCCCCAGAACGAGCCGGACCAGAGCGCAATAAAGGTGAAGATCGCCCCGGTGGGCGCCACGGCCGCCGCCATCATGTAGGAGAGGCGGGTGTTGAAGATCAGCCCGATGGCCGACCAGCCCGCCAGCACCACATAGAGCCACATCGACATCCAGGCAGCCGGGACATGCACAAAGATGATGCGATAGTACTCCTTCTGCGGGTTGCTGCCGCCGAGGCGATCCGGGGTCTCGAAAAAGCCCCAGTAGAGCCCCACCACCAGCGTGATCACCGTCAGCACGACGAACCAGGGAATCAGCCGTCCCGCCAATGGGTAAAAGGTGGTCGGCGACGCGTATCGGTACCAGCTGAAATTCATGAGGATTGCCTAGTTCCTATGCTTATTCGATGGAGATGCGCAGCGCCACCGCCGACGCCAGGGGTGAAAACACCAGCGCCAAAATCAGGAAGGCCGCCAACAACGCCAGGAAAGGCTGCACATCGGAAAATCCCAGGGTGCTGACACCTACCGCCCCCGACCCATATACCAAAACGGGGATGTAGAGCGGTAGCACCAGCAGCGACAACAAAATACCGCCACCGCGCAGCCCCAGCGTCAATGCGGCGCCGATGGCACCGACCAGACTCAGCACGGGCGTCCCCAGCAACAGGGAGAGCATCATAACGCCAAGCGCCACATCGGGAAGCCCATACTGCAGCCCGATCAACGGCGCGACCAGCACCAGCGGCAACCCCGTCAATAACCAGTGGGCGAACACCTTTCCCAAAACCAGTACCGCCAGTGGCTGCGGGGTCAGCAGCATCTGCTCCAGCGTGCCATCGGCGTAATCGCCTGCGAAAAGCCGTTCCAGGGCCAGCATCGAGGCGAGGAGCGCGGCCACCCACACCACGCCCGGTCCGAGTTGCTGGAGCACCTGTTTTTCGGTGCCCACTCCCAGCGGAAACAGGCTGACCACGATAATGAAAAAAAACAGCGTGGTCAGAAACTCGGTGCGACGGCGCATGGCCAGGGTGATATCGCGGCGTACGATGCAGAGGAAGGTCTGTAACATGCCTGACTCAGCCGCCCAGATCCAGTGTCTGGATCTGGCTCGAAGTGAGCGCCACTTCCTGATGCGTGGTCAACACCGCCATCCCGCCCTGCTCCACATGCTCGACGATCAGCGCCTGCAGCAGATCCACCGCGCCGGCATCGAGGGCGGTGAAGGGTTCGTCCAGAATCCACAGGCTCGCCTCCGACAGCAGCAAGCGCGCCAGGGCCACCCGTTTCCTCTGACCCTGTGACAGCACCTTGGCGGGCAGATCCTCGAAGCCGGCCAATCCCAGCCGTTTCAGCGCCTCCCACACCTGCGCGGCGGTGACACTGTCGCCATCGAGGGTCGCGGCAATCTGCAGGTTTTCGATCCCGGTCAGCTCGTGCTTGATGCCGTTCAGATGCCCCAGGTAGAGCACCTCGCGGAAGTACTCCTCACGCAGGGAGCGAATGCAGCTGCCATCCCAGCGGATTTCACCCTCCTGGGGCTCGAACAGCCCGCACAGGGCGCGCAGCAGGGTGGTTTTGCCGCAGCCGTTGGGTCCGCGGACGTGGAGCAGCGTCCCGGCTTCGAGCACAAAGTCGAGATGGGTGATCAGGCGCCGATTACCACGGGTGCACTCGAGGTCAACCGCCTCCAGCCGGTGGGGCGTGACCTGGACCCCGGAGCTGGGCACCTCCGTCATGATTGGCATCGATTCGGTGGTCAACTGGGCGAATTGTGGCATCTGGGATGCCGCATTCTACCCGATCGGCCGCCAAATTGGGCCTGATCCGGATCAAGGACGGCCGGGTGAAGAGCGGTGACTACAAGGCATCCCGCACGCGCAGCAGGCGCGCCTTGACCTCCTGGGCAAACGGCTTCATGTCGTCGCGCCCGACAATCGAGAGCATGACGTCGGCGTCGATGAAAAGAACATCAATACCCCCATCCTCCCCCTCACGCACCACCACGTTGCAGGGCAACAACAAACCGATATCGGGCTCCGATTCCAATGCCTGGTGCGCCAGCGGCGGATTGCAGGCACCGAGAATCACATAGGGACGCCGCTCAACACCGAGCTTGGCCTTCAATGTGGCTTTGACATCGATTTCGGTCAGCACCCCGAAGCCCTCGGTTTTCAACGCCTCGGTGACCTTGGTCACTGCGTCATCGAAACCGCCATCAACCCGCTTGGAAAAACCGTACATAAACCACACCTCACTATTTCGCGTAGGACAGGTACAACAGTAGAGGGCGACGACGGCCGGCACAAGCGCCAACCGTCGTCGCCGGGTATTACATGGGCTGGCGAATGGTGAATGCGCCGCGTAGATCGCCCGGCTGGTAACCGCGCGCCTGATCGGTGGGATAGAGCGCCTGCAACTTCGCCTCGACTTCGGCGGGAACGGTGGCGCCGTGGCACTTGGTGCAGACCTCGGCGGTCGGAATCGCCTTCATGTAACGGAACTCGCGCTTGCCACCCTCGGTAACGATCTCGGCATGCTCCAGCTGATCCGGCTTCTCACCGGCGGCCTTGCGCTCCTCGAAACGTTTCAGCACGTGGATTTCCCAGGCGTCGGGTGTGTTGGCGGGATTGCGGATCTTGAGGCTGGTGCGCCCGACCCCCCACCCTTTGGCAGCACTGTGTTGCTTGGCGATGCCCGGCGCCTTCTGGTTGCACACGGCAATGGCATTGACCGGACCACCGCTCTTCATGGCGCCCTCCAGTTCCCCCTTCAGTTCGCCAAAAAAGGCCTTGATGACTGCCCGGCTGTCGGCGGTGCGCTGCTGTGTTTCATCGGCCCCCGCCAGCAGCGGCAAACAGAGCGTGATGCCCATTACTATCAGTTTTCGCATAATCTCCTCCTCGGTGGTTGCGCCCAACGCTGCGTTGCACGCGAGCGCGGCCCTCGAGCTTAGGAAATCCCACTGGTGGCGAAACTACCCCACTTGGGAGGGGTCGGAGGTCAGATCTGCGGCATCTGCCACACCTCGCCGGCGTGTGCAAGGACATAGTCATGGAACACCCGGGCGACCGGTGAGAGTCGCTTGCCCTTACGGTGCACCAGATACCAGTGCCGCATGATCGGGAAGCCGGTCACATTGAGCACCGCCAACCGCCCTGCCTCCAGCTCCAGCTCCAGCGTGTGGGCCGACACCAGGCCCAGCCCCATACCGGCCATTACCGATTGCTTGATGGCCTCGTTGCTGGTCATCTCCATGCCGGTCTGGATGGTAATGTCGCGCTCGCGAAAGAACCGCTCCATGGCGCTGCGGGTGCCCGATCCCCGCTCGCGCACCACGAACACCTCGTCCTGCAACCGTTTCAGCGCAATGCGCTTCTTGTCCGCCAGCGGATGATCCGGGGCGGCTATCACCACCAGCGGATTGTCCATGAACGACTCGGCTTCCAGGTCGAGTTCCTCGGGCGGCTTGCCCATGATGGCCATGTCGGTCTCGTTGTCCATCACCTGGCGCAGCAGGTGCTCACGGTTGGTGATATCGAGACTGATGGTGATGCCCTCGTGCTCACGCGCAAACGCCGACAGCAGGCGCGAGGCAAAATAGCCGGCCGTGCTGGCCACTGCCACCTGCAGACGTCCCTGGCGCACGCCTTTCATGTCCTCGATCATCTCCTCGGTTTCCTTGAGCTGGCGGGAGATCCCGCGGCTGCAGCCAAGCACCTCCTGCCCGGCATCGGTGAGGAACAGGCGTTTGCCGATCTGCTCGAACAGCGGCAGACCGACGTTCTCCTCCAGCTGCTTGATCTGCATCGAGACAGCGGGTTGAGTGAGGTAGAGCTCCTCGGCGGCGCGGGTATAGCTGAGGTGGCGCGCCACCGCTTCGAACACGCGCATCTGGCGCAGAGTCACATGCATGGCTTGGTGTCTCGGTAGGGTCGATTTCAGATAAAGTTTAACTTATCCATCAAATCAAAAGAATTTAATTTTCTATATGACTGACGCCACCTATATTTATACCCTTCAGACAGTGGCAGCCCGCTCCCAGCCTTCAGATCCGGGGGCCATTGCCTGGGGACGATGTGTCGATTCAACCCGTCATTGGGAGCGCCGACAGACATTGGTCATACGGCGGCGGTGGAACGGCACACCCTCTCTCCGCAGCTGGTATTGGAGGCCCGCCAGGGCCTCTTTTTTTGGCACCATTACCGGCAATCCCGCTAAAATGCGTGTTTTCCCCGGCGACGATAAATCCCATGAGCGAGACACCCAAGGTCCTATTCGAATCCCTGCTGACGACGCTGACCCCGATCGCCCGCGGCAAGGTGCGCGACATCTACGCCATCGACGACGAACACATGCTGATCGTCACCACCGATCGCCTCTCCGCATTCGATGTCGTACTGCCCACGGGGATCCCGGGCAAAGGGCGCATATTGACGTCGCTTTCCAATTTCTGGTTCGCCCGCACCGGTCACCTGATTCCCAATCACCTGACCGCCATTCCGCTGGCGCAGGTCCTGCCCGACCCCGCCGAGCGCAATACCGTCGAAGGTCGCGCCATAGTCGTGCGCAGGCTCAAACCGTTGCCCATTGAAGCGATTGTGCGCGGTTATATTGTCGGCTCCGGCTGGAAGGAGTATCAAAAACAAGGCACGGTATGCGGTATCCAGTTGCCGGCCGGCCTGCGTCAGGCCGATCGGCTTCCCGAACCGATCTTCACTCCCTCCACCAAGGCGGAGGTGGGCGATCACGACGAGAACATCAGCTTCGAAAAGGCGGTGGACCTGCTGGGTGAAGGCCTGGCGAATCAGGTACGCGACGTCAGCATCGCCATCTACAAGGAGGCAGCCGCATACGCGCTGGAGCGCGGCATCATCATCGCCGACACCAAGTTCGAGTTCGGTTTGGACGCCGACGATCGGCTGGTGCTGATCGACGAAGTGCTGACACCCGACTCCTCACGCTTCTGGCCGGCAGACTCCTACGAACCCGGATGCAGCCCGCCGAGCTTCGATAAACAGTTTGTGCGCGACTATCTGGAGACCCTGGACTGGGACAAAACACCCCCAGGACCCGAGCTCCCCGACGAGATCGCCGCCAAAACCGCGGAGAAATACCAGGAAGCGCTGCATCGGCTCACCGGCGAATAGCACCCGAACTGGCGCGTGCCCCGCACCCCGTGATCGGGGCGGGGCTCAACCGCCCGGCGCGGCGACCACCAGATACCCGCCCAGCGTCTCCCGCAAATCCGCCAGGCTCAGAGCCCTTTCCCGCGACCAGTCTTCGAATCGCCGTTCGCAACGCAGCTGGCGCACCTCGGGTTGATCCGGGGCGGAAAGATGGAAGACGATTCCCAGCATATAGTCCTCATCCCTCGCGAAGAGACTCGCCCGCCGCAAAGCCCAGCCTTCGACCGCGGCCAATCGCTCCTCGCGTATCCCGGTAATGATGAAACTGCCGCTGCCGTATTCCCGCGCCTGCTCGCTGCGCGCGCTGAAATGGAGATCGAGCGAACAGTGCCAGGTCCACAGATTTAGTCCCCGCGAGGGCTTGATCTCACCCCCCTGAAACCAAAGTGTGGTGCGGCCTCCGGGGTAGGTGAACGGGGTTGCAATCTCCAGGCGGGCGCCAACGGGCAACTGCTGCGCGACCTGCTGCACCGTGTAGCTGGCCTGCGTCGAGCATCCCGTCATCAGTAGTGCACCGAGCGCCGCCACCCATCTTTTGGTCATCACCTTGCACCTCCTCTGCTGACCGGCAACGACCTTTAGACTACCCTCTTAATGCAGAGTGCCCCTAGCGCACGCAATAGGAGATTGCCCCATGACCCACGCCATCCGCATCCATCGCACGGGCGGCCCCGAAGTCATGCAGTGGGAAGCCGTCGAGATCGGTGAACCCGGTCCCGGCGAGGCGCTGGTGCGCCAGGAAGCGGTGGGGCTCAATTTCATTGATGTCTATCACCGCACCGGTCTTTACCCGTTGCCCGGGCTGCCCGCCACTCTCGGCATGGAGGGAGCGGGTGTGGTGGAGGCCGTCGGCGCCGGGGTGACCGAGGTGGCACCGGGCGACCGGGTCGCCTACGCCGGTCTCCCGGTGGGTGCGTACGCCGAGGCGCGACTGCTACCCGGCCACCGCCTGGTCAAACTGCCGCAGGAGATCGATTTCCGCACCGCCGCCGCGGCAATGCTCCAGGGCATGACCGCGCAATACCTGCTGCGCCGCACCTTCCGGGTGGAACCGGGGCAGACCATCCTGCTGCATGCCGCTGCCGGCGGCGTGGGACTGATCGCCTGTCAATGGGCAAAACACCTGGGGGCAACAGTGATCGGCACCGTCGGCAGCCCCGCAAAGGCAGAGCTGGCCCGCGCCCATGGCTGCGATCACACCATCCTTTACCGCGAGGAGAACTTCGTCGAGCGGGTCAAGGCGATCACCGACGGCCAGGGTGTCGCTGTGGTCTACGATGCAGTGGGCAAGGACACCTTCATGCCCTCTCTCGACTGTCTGCGGCCGCTGGGGATGATGGTCACCTTTGGCAATGCTTCGGGACCGGTGCCACCGCTCGATCTGTTGTTGCTGTCGCAGAAAGGATCGCTCTTCGTCACCCGACCCACGCTGATGACCTACACCGCCAGGCGCGAGGATCTGGTAGCGAGCGCAACGGAACTCTTCGAGGTAATAGGCAGCGGCACCGTGCGCATCGCGGTCAATCAGAGCTATCCGCTGGCGGAGGCGGCGCAGGCGCATCGCGACCTCGAGGCGCGCAAAACCAGCGGCTCGACCATCCTGCTGCCCTGACCAGGTGCCCCGGCAAGGCCCTCGCAGTTGATTTCGCGCAATGACGCAGCTGTGCCGAAGGCGCGAAGATAGTGCGCTGAACCGACCTGCAGGCCGCCTGCCCAACCGCGGAGACCCGCTGAACGTCCCCCGATGGAACGATTCGATCTCATCATCTGCGGCGCTGGCCCCGCCGGGGCCGCGCTGGCCAGTGCACTGACACCCTGGCTGAGGCGCATTGCCCTGGTCGACGCGCATGCAGCCCGCCTGGAAGCCGCGCGCGTCACCGACCACCGGGTGCTGGCGCTCGCCGACAGCAGCGTGCGCATACTCGCCGGCTTGGGGCTTTGGCGCCAACTGGGACCGCGCGCGACCGCCATTCGCCAGGTCGAACTTGCTACCGGTGGCAACAGGCCGGGGGCCAGCCTCGATGGCCGTCAGCGGGGATTGGGTGCATTGGGCTACACGCTGCCCGCCGCCGAGCTGATCGCTGTGCTGCACCGCCACCTCTCTCAGCGGGGAGTGAACTGGATCGCCCCGGCCACCCTGGAAGAGGTCACGGTCGGCGCTACCGAGGTGACAGTACATGCCGGCGACAGGCAGCTCGGCGCCCCCCTCCTGGTAGGCGCGGATGGCACGCACTCCCGCGTACGCGAGGCGCTCGGCATCGGCAGCCACGAACACGATTACGCTCAGCAAGCCATCGTAGCCCGGGTTGAATCGACACCCCCCGGCGCCGACATCGCCTACGAAGTACTCACTCCGGGTGGACCGTTGGCCCTGCTGCCCGAAAGTGCGGGTTGGGCGCTGGTCTGGGTGCAACCGCAGGCCGCGAGCGAGGAGCTGCTGGCGCTTGCGGACAGCGACTTCCTCGTTCGTCTGCAGGCACAGCTGGGAACCAGCGTGCGGCTGACGGCACTGAAGGGTCCACGCTCGAGCTACCCGCTCAAGCAGCTCAGCGCCTGGACCCTGACCGCCGAGCGCACGGCGCTTATCGGCAACGCCGCTCACACCGTACACCCGATCGGGGCGCAGGGCTTCAACCTGGGATTGCGCGATGCAGCGACCCTGGCAGAAGGCATTGCCAACGCTGTACGCGCCGGAATGGATCTCGGTGACCCTGCGTTGCTCACCGCCTACGCCGGGCGCCGCCTGGCCGATCATCGACGGGTGCTCGCATTCACCGACGGGCTTGCGCGCCTGCTGGACGAGTGCACACCCGCCAGAAAAAACTGGTTCGGACTCGGACTGGAGCTGTTGCAACGCCTGCCACCACTGCGCAGCGCCCTGGTGCATATCGGTACCGGTGGACTGGATGCGCCTACGCGATTGGGTCGCGGCCTGCCGCTATGAGCCGCCCGGCACCTTCCGTCTCATTCGATATCGTCATTGTCGGCGGCGGCATGGTGGGCGCCGCTCTAGCCGCTGCGCTGAAAGACGCACCGCTCAGCGTAGCGCTGATCGAAGGGCAGGCGCCAACGCCCCTCGACAACCTCCCTCCCGATCTGCGGGTGAGCGCCATCAGTCGCGCCTCACAGCAACTGCTCGAGCGTGTCGATGTCTGGGGCGCACTGGTCGATCGCGCCTGTCCCTTTCGGCATATGCATGTCTGGGACGCGGGCGGAACCGGCAGCACCCACTTCGACGCGACGGAAATCGGAGAACCCGATCTCGGTCATATCGTCGAAAACCGGCGTATCCAACACGCACTCTGGCGGCAACTCGAACAGCAACGCAACCTGCGTCTCCTCTGTCCGGCCCGTTTGACGCACCTGAGCAACACCAGTGCGGCGGCGCAGCTGCGCCTGGACGATGGCACGGAACTGATGGCACGTCTGGCGGTTGGCGCCGACGGCGGCCGTTCCAGGGTGCGGGAGCTGGCGGGGATAGCCACCACGGGCTGGGGCTACGGTCAAAAGACGATTGTCGGCAATGTGCAAACCAGTCGTCCCCATCGCAACACGGCATGGCAGCGCTTCCTGCCCAGTGGTCCTGTCGCCTTTCTGCCCCTCTACGACGGCAGTTGCTCCATCGCCTGGCATACGCGTAGTGCGGAGGCCGATCGCCTCATGGCTCTCGATGACGACGCCTTCTGCGCGGCGTATACCCGCGCGACGGGTCAGGCGCTTGGACGAGTGGAGTCAATCGGACCCCGTGGCTGCTTCCCGCTGCACCGCCGGCATGCCGTCAACTACCATCGCGGACGGATGGTGCTGATCGGCGATGCCGCGCATACCGTGCATCCGCTCGCCGGCCAGGGTGCCAATCTCGGCTTTCTCGATGCCGCAACGCTGGGCCGCCTCCTCTGCGAGGCAGCGCAGGACCGGCAGGATATCGCCGCGCAGAAACTGCTGCAGACCTATGAGCACCGGCGGCGACCCCACAACGCCTCGATCATGCGGGCAATGGATCTTTTCGCAGGGCTGTTCGCGCTGGAGTCTGCGCCGGTGCGCTGGGCCCGGTCCCTGGGGATGGACGTGGCTGATCACTCCGGCCCGCTCAAAAGCTGGGTGATGCGCTATGCCATGGGCATGAATGCCCCTATCTGACCACACCCTGCCTGGTTCCCGTTCGGCGTCCAGGCGGTGCACCGCCTGAAGCACCATAAAATTTACTGATCATCTACATAACTGATTGGTTTACATTCGCCAGGTATAGGCTAGGATGGAAATGGGAAGGTCAGATTGCTCTAGTCCTGTTCGCTGTCGACGCGAACTGGCTGAAACAACAACAAAAACAACCGACAACAGGATGTCACGGAAGGGATCGTCATGCCGCCAGGATCGGGGCAAAAGAGACAACCACCCATCTCCCTGATTGGCTTCCGCACCCTGGCCATTGCGGCGGTGGCAGGCGCAGCCATATCCGGGGCAGCCTTTCTCGCGATCCATACGCTGCAAACCGCTAACACCGAACAGAGCTACCGCAGCGAGAACCAGCGGTTGCTGCGCTTGGCCGGCAACCAGCTCACCGCCGCTTTCGAACACCATTTTGTCCTTCTTCAAGCGCTGGCATCGCACTTTCAGCAGTTACCCGAACCCAAAGACAAAGGTTTCGAGAACCTGGCGCATCGCGCGTTGAGCGCAACACCGGGATTGGCCGCGCTGCTTTGGATCAGGCCCGATGAATCGAGCCGGTCGCGGCTCCATCGCGCCCTCCCGCTTGAAATTGCCGCGCAGTTGTCGGGAGTGATCGGGCCGTCAGCGGGCTTCCCCACCCCACGAACCCAGCCCGTCATAATCAATCTTCCAATGCCGCTCCATCCCAATCAGGACTGGGTCATCGCCATCCCGGCCGGTAAGACCGGGGCGGAGTCAATCGCCGCACTGCTCGATGTCGATCACCTGATCGACACCACCTTGAAGCTCCTCGACAGTCCGAAGCTGAAACTGCGACTCCTGCTCCCAGCCAATGGCGAGGGTTCAACCCGTATCCTGCATCCGATTTCAGCACAACCCACGGAACGTCTTCTGACGACCCGCCTTGATGTGGGCGGCAGAACGCTGCAATTGGATCTCTTTCCTCCGTCTGTCACCGATGCTGCGCTGCATTTCGATCGCAGCGCCTGGCTTGCTCTTGGCGGCGGCGCGCTTCTCACCCTGCTTGGCCTCAGTTACCTGGCGGTTCTGCAACGCAAGGCGGCGCAGTTCGCGCGCCTCCAGCTGACTCAAGGCAAACGCCTGGCGCAACTCGCGCGCCAGGAGATGGAGCAGGACTTGCGACTCAAAAGCAAGGCGATCGAAGCCAGCCACAATGCCATTGTCATCACCGACGCCACCCGCGCCCGCCAGCCCATCATCTACGTCAATAAGGCCTGCGAACGCATCACCGGCTATACGCGCAGCGAACTGCTCGGCCGCAGTCCCGACATCCTGCTTGCACACGAAAAAAATCAACCGGCGATGATCAAACTGCGCACCGCCATCAAGCGCGGCGAGGGCGGTTCCGCAGCGGTTCGCTGCTACCGCAAGGACGGCAGCATGTTCTGGAATGAACTCAGTATTTCCCCTGTCCACGATCCCAGCGGGCGTATTGCTCAACATCTCGCCGTGATGTCCGATGTCACCGATCGCAAACGTTTCGCCGATCAATTGCTGCACCAGGCCACCCACGACCAGCTGACCGGCCTGCCCAACCGCAACCTGATGCAGGATCGGTTGGCACAGGCAATAGCGCATGCCCAACGCTACCAAGGGTTTTGCGGATTGTTGCTGCTCAACGTCGATCGTCTCAAGGCGATCAACGAAAGCCTTGGCCACCGCATCGGAAATCAGGTCCTGAAGGCCACCGCGGAGCGTATCGCGCACTGCGCGCGCAACTTCGATACGGTCGCTCGCCTCTCCGGTGACGAGTTCGTCGTCATACTTCCGGAGCTGCACGAACCCGACGAAATGCTGATTGTTGCAAAACGCATTCTGGAGAGCTTCCTTCAAACCGTTCACGTCGAGGGACACGAGCTCAAGATCACCTGCAGCATCGGTGGCAGCGCGTTTCCGAAAGACAGCGACGATGCCGAAGCGCTGTTGCGCAACGCAGACATCGCCATGGGTCGCGCCAAACAGAAAGGCAAGAACCGTTTCGAGTTTTTCACCCAGGAGATGAACGCCAATGCCGCCGAGCGGCTGCGCATGGAGACCGAACTGCGCCACGCAGTGGAGAACGGCGAGTTGTTGCTGCATTACCAACCCCGCGTCGATCTCACCCATGGACGCGTGGTCGGTGTCGAAGCCCTGGTACGTTGGCAGCATCCGGAGCGCGGCATGGTTCCGCCCGCTGTTTTTATCCCTGTCGCCGAGGACGCCGGCCTGATCCCTCATATCGGCGACTGGGTGCTGCACGCTGCGTGTCGCCAGTTGCGTCAGTGGCAGGATGACGGGCTACCGAGCATTGCGATGGCCGTCAATATTTCGGCCCTGCAGTTGCAACGGCCAGAGCTGCCCCAGGAGATCGGCGATGTGCTGCGCAGTTGTCAGATCGACCCGCGCAATCTCGAGCTGGAACTCACCGAGAGCGTCGTCATGGAAAACGCCGCTGAGGCAATCACGGCGTTGCAACGGCTCAAGGAGATTGGTCTCAACCTGGCAATGGACGATTTCGGCACCGGCTACTCCAGCCTCGCCTACCTGCGCCGCTTCCCCTTCGACTACCTGAAGATCGATCGATCGTTCATCGCCAACCTCACCCGCGATCCAGACGAAGCTTCCATCGCCCGCACCATCATTGCCATGGCCCACAGCCTGCGGCTCAAGGTGATCGCCGAAGGCGTCGAAACCGAGGCGCAAGCACGCTATCTGCAGCACCACCACTGCGATGAGTTGCAAGGCTTTCTGTTCAGTAAACCCATCACGGCGGATGAAGCGGCGGAATTGCTGCGCCTGGGTCGTACGCTCTTTGACACCATGCCGGTTCACAGGAGCAACAAACGCACCGTCCTGATCGTCGACGATCAGATCGAAGCGCTCAACGCGCTGCGCCGGGTGCTGCGCCGTGAGGGTTATCGAATCCTGACAACACCCAGCGCGCTGGAGGGCCTGGAACTTCTCGCCACGGAAGGAGCTGAAGTGGTTATCTCGGATCAACGCATGCCGGAGATGAGCGGTGTTGAATTTCTGAGCAAGGTGCGTGAACTGCACCCCGAGACCATCCGTATTGAACTGACCGGCTCGACTGACATTCAGGCGGCAGCCGAACTTATCAATCGCGGTGCGATCTTTCGCTTTCTCACCAAGCCATGCGATGATGAAGATCTGCGACGCAATGTGCGCGAAGCGTTCAACCAGTACGAAGACGCAAAGCGTTTGAGAGAGGCGCGCGACAAAACCTGACCATCCGTCGCGTATTCTCCCTCGCGCCTCCAACCGACGAAGAGGATACGCATGGAGCCTGACTTCTGGCATCGCCGCTGGTACAAGAACGAAATTGCCTTCCACCAGGAACGCATCAACCTGCACCTGCAGTCGGTCTGGCCGGCACTCGCATCGACACCGCCTGCGACTGTTTTTGTCCCATTGTGCGGAAAAAGCAAAGACATGCTATGGCTGGCCGAACAGGGATTCGATGTCATCGGTATCGAACTCAGCGCAATCGCCGTCGAGGACTTTTTCAAGGAAAACCACCTCGCGCCGACGGTCACAACGGAATCAACATTCAAGCGTTACCAGAGCGGCCGCCTAACGCTGTTGCAGGGCGACTTCTTCGAGCTGCTAACCGCTGACCTGGGCGGGAAGGTCACCGTCTACGACCGCGCGTCGCTCATCGCCTTCCCGCCGGAAATGCGCCCGCGCTACGCGAAGCACCTCTGTGCGCTGCTGACGACAGGAACTCAAATGCTGCTGATCAGCATGGAGTACCCGGAACACGAGATAAAAGGACCGCCATTCTCCGTCCCCGAGAGCGAGGTACGCCGCTTGTTCGAAGACGAGATGCACATCGAGAAGCTGCGCGAGATGGATGTGCTCGCCGAGAATCCACGTTTCATTCAACGCGGCCTCACCTCATTGCAGGAAAAGGTGTTCAAGCTCGTTAAGCGATAATTCCGGCCCCGCGTGCGCCAATGCGCGGCGCCGTTGTTTATTCGGACCCCTCAACACCCACCATCACCATATCGCTTACCGGCAGCCGAATCTGCCGCACCTGCTGATAATCCGGGCTGTGGTAGAAAGACTCGCATGCCGCCTTGGAGGGAAAGCGGATCACGACCAGTCGGCGCGGCTGGAAATAGTCGCCTTCCATGACCTGAAAATCACCTCCCCGCACCAGATATTCACCACCGTGGCGTTCGGCGATCGGCTTGGCACCCAGCATGTAGTTCTTGTACTCATCGGCATCGTCGATACGCACATCGACAATCAAATAGTAAGCGGCCATAACTGAAACCCCAATCTCTGCGCTCGCGGAAGCAACGCCCATGCGTTGCGCTGAAACCAACCTCTCGAGTGTAGCCGAGACCGAGCAAGCCACCACTTCGCCGGCCCGATGAGCCGAACAAAAAAAGGGGCGCTCACGGAGCGCCCCCTTTCATACGCCTGCCAGGTTGTTCAGGTTACCTTGGGATCGAGTTCGCCCGATTGATAACGCGCGGTCATCTGGTCGAGACTCAGTGCGCTCATCTTCGAGGCATTGCCGGCGGTTCCAAAAGCCTCGTAACGCGCCTTGCAGACCGCCTTCATGCCCTTGGTGGCGGCATCGAGGAATTTGCGCGGATCGAACTCCTTGCGATGCTCGGCGAGGAATTTGCGCACCGCACCGGTGGAAGCCATGCGCAGATCGGTGTCGATATTGACTTTGCGTACGCCGTGTTTGATTCCCTCGACGATCTCCTCGACCGGCACGCCATAGGTCTGGCCCATGTCACCGCCATAGTCGTTGATCATCTTCAGCCAGTCCTGCGGCACCGATGAGGAGCCGTGCATCACCAGGTGGGTGTTGGGGATGCGGGCATGGATCTCCTTGACGCGCTGAATAGCGAGGATGTCACCGGTCGGCGGACGGGTGAACTTGTAGGCGCCGTGGCTGGTGCCGATGGCAATCGCCAGTGCATCCACACCGGTCCTCTTGACGAAATCGGCTGCCTCTTCGGGGTCGGTCAGCAACTGCGAATGATCGAGCGTGCCCACCGCGCCGATACCGTCCTCTTCGCCGGCCTGACCGGTCTCGAGCGAACCGAGGCAACCCAACTCGCCTTCCACCGAGACGCCGCCGGCATGCGACATCTCCACCACGCGGCGCGTCACATCGACGTTGTAGTCGTAGCTGGTCGGCGTCTTGCCGTCCTCACCCAGCGAACCATCCATCATCACCGATGAAAACCCGAGCTGGATCGAACGCAGGCAGACGGCTGGCGAGGTGCCGTGATCCTGATGCATGCAGACCGGGATGTGCGGCCACTCCTCGATGGCGGCCAGAATGAGATGACGCAGAAAGGGTGCACCCGCGTACTTGCGGGCGCCGGCCGAGGCCTGCACGATCACCGGGCTATCGGTCTCGGCGGCCGCCTCCATGATGGCGCGCATCTGTTCCAGGTTGTTCACATTGAAAGCCGGTACGCCGTAGCCATGTTCGGCGGCGTGATCGAGCATCTGTCGCAGGCTGATTAGTGCCATGGGTTTACTCCTTAAAAGTTGCTGGCATTGAAAAATGCCGTTCTAAAATCTGAACGCTCTCTAATCCTCTATCGGGACCAATTCGCCGACACGCACGACCTTGATGGCGTTGGTGCCGCCATGCAGTCCCATCAGATCGCCCTTGGTGATGATGACCATGTCACCGTCTTCAACCGCGCCGCGCTTTTTCAGCTCGTCGATGGCGAGACGATTGGCCGTCGTATGATCCGCGGGCGTGGCGCAGGGGACGGGATAGACACCGCGATACAGCGTGACCCGGCGCTGCGTCGACTCGTGGGGTGTCATCGCATAGATCGGAATTCCGGAGCTGATGCGCGACATCCACAGCGGCGTATCGCCCGATTCGGTCATCGCGGCGATTGCCCGCACCGGCAGATGGTTGGCGACGTACATGGCGGCCATGGCCACGGCCTCATCGACACGATGGAACGAGTCATCCATGCGATGATTGGAGCTCATCGCCTCGCGCTGCCGCTCCGCGCTGCGGCAGACGCGGTCCATCGCCGCGATCGCCTTGACCGGGAATTTGCCGGTCGCGGTTTCAGCCGAAAGCATCACGGCATCGGTGCCGTCCAGCACCGCATTGGAGACATCGGAGACCTCGGCCCGCGTGGGTATGGGGCTGTCGACCATCGACTGCAGCATCTGTGTCGCGGTGATCACCACGCGATCGCGCTGGCGCGCCATGCGAATCAGGCGTTTCTGTACGCCAGGCACCTCGGCGTCTCCCAGTTCCACACCGAGATCGCCGCGCGCCACCATGATGGCGTCGGCCGCGGCAATAATGGCCTCGGCATCCTGAACCGCCTCGGTGCGTTCAATCTTGGCAATAATGCGTGATTCGCCGCCCGCCTGTTCCATCAACACGCGCGCCATTTCCACATCGGCCGCATCGCGCGGAAAAGAGAGGGCCAGATAATCGGCGGACAGTTCGGCTGCGATGCGAATGTCCTCGCGGTCCTTGTCGGTCAGCGCGGCTGCCGACAATCCGCCGCCCTGACGATTGATGCCCTTGTTGTTGGAGAGCTTGCCGCCCACTGCGACGCGGGTCTTGATACGCGTCGCGGTGACATCGACCACCGTCAGCATGATGGCGCCGTCGTCGAGCAGCAGCGTATCGCCCGGCACCACGTCGGCGGGCAGTTCCTTGTAGGCGACACCCACCTGCGCCGTGTCTCCGGCATCCGCGGCCAATGTGGTATCGAGTGCGAACAGCGCACCGTCCACCAGCTCTATCGCCCCATCGGCAAACCGTTCGATGCGAATCTTCGGGCCCTGCAGATCCATCAGCACGCCGATGGCGCGACCCGCCGCGGCGGCACGTCGACGCACCAGCTCGACACGACGCCGGTGATCGTCCGGCGACCCGTGAGAAAAGTTGATGCGCGCAACATCGAGGCCCGCCTTGATCATCGCATCCAGCACGGCAGGATCGTCGGTGGCGGGACCCAGCGTCGCGACGATCTTGGTGCGTCGGAGCATTCTGCTGGAATCCCTAGTCGTGTTGGAGTTGGCGCTTATTGTGCCCGCTCCTCGAGGATGGCGACCGCCGGCAGCTTTTTGCCTTCCAGGAACTCAAGGAAGGCGCCGCCGCCCGTCGAGATGTAGGAGATCTGGTCGGCGATACCGTACTTGTCGACCGCCGCCAGAGTATCGCCGCCCCCGGCGATCGAGAAGGCGTTGCTTGCGGCGATGGCCCTGGCGATGGTTTCGGTACCGGTGCCGAACTGATCGAACTCGAACACACCAACCGGACCGTTCCACACCACGGTGCCTGCTTGCAAGATGATGTCCGCCAGCTGCTGTGCGCTCTGCGGGCCAATATCAAAAATCATGTCATCCTCCGCCACCTGCGCGGCATCTTTGACGACGGCCGGCTCGTCGGCGTCGAATTTCTTGCCGACCACGACATCGACGGCAATGGGTATGGTCGCGCCGCGCTGCTGCATCTTGGCCATCAGACTCTTTGCGGTCGGGATGAGATCCAGCTCGGCCAGCGACTTGCCGATCTGCTTGCCGTCCGCCGCCAGAAAGGTATTGGCGATGCCGCCGCCGACCACCAGCTGGTCGACCTTTTCGGCGAGCGATTCCAGCACGGTGAGCTTGGTCGACACCTTGGAACCGCCGACGATCGCCACCATGGGGCGCCTGGGATTGGCCAACGCCTTGTCGAGTGCAACCAGTTCAGCGCTCAACAGCAATCCGGCGCAGGCGACCGGCGCGAACTTCGCCACCCCGTGGGTCGAAGCCTGGGCACGGTGGGCGGTGCCGAAGGCATCCATGACGAACACGTCGCACAGTTGTGCATACCTGCGCGCGGTGTCGTCGAGATTCTTCTTTTCGCCGGTGTTGAAACGCACATTCTCAAGCACGGCCACCTGGCCATCCGCCAACGTCGGCTGCTGATCAAGATAGTCCTTTACCAGGGTCACCGGTTGTCCAATAAGCGCGGACAGATGTTTTGCGACCGGCTGCAGCGAAGCCTCCTCGTCGTACACGCCCTCTTCCGGGCGGCCGAGGTGCGACATCACCATCACGCAGCGGGCCCCTGCCTTCACACAGTGCTCGATAGTGGGCACCGAGGCCTTGATGCGTGCATCGGAGGTGACCTTTCCGTCCTTGACGGGAACATTGAGATCGGCGCGGATCAGAACGCGCTTGCCCTTGAGATCGAGATCGGTCAGCTGGATAACGGACATGTCGGTATTTCTCTTCAATGAATGCTGTTCAGGATCATCAGCGGTCTGCCGCACCAAGGGCTGCATCCCCACTGCGCACGCAGTGGGGATGCAGGAAAGCGCTGCGGATCAGCTACTTCGCGACGTGCTGCAGGAAGCGCAGCATATTGCAGGAGTAACCGTATTCGTTGTCGTACCAGATGACGACCTTGACGAAGGTGGAGTCCAGTGCGATGCCGGCCCCGGCATCAAAGACCGACGGCAGGTTGCAGCCACGGAAATCGGTGGCCACAACCTTGTCCTCGGTGTACCCGAGCACGCCCTTGAGCTCACCCTCCGAGGCCTTTTTCATGACCGCGCAGATCTGCTCGTAGGAGGCCTCCTTGTTGAGTTCCACGGTCAGGTCCACGACCGACACATTGGAAGTCGGCACACGGAAGGCCATACCGGTGAGCTTCTTGTCGAGCTCCGGCAACACCTTGCCGACTGCCTTGGCGGCGCCGGTCGATGACGGGATGATGTTCTCCAGGATGCCGCGGCCGCCGCGCCAGTCCTTGCTGGACGGGCCGTCCACGGTCTTCTGCGTCGCAGTGGCGGCGTGCACGGTGGTCATCAGGCCGCGCTTGATGCCGAAGTTGGCGTGCAACACCTTGGCAACCGGGGCCAGGCAGTTGGTGGTGCAGGAGGCGGCGGACACGATCGCTTCGCCCGCGTACTTGGTGTGGTTGACGCCGTAGACGAACATCGGGGTGTCATCCTTGGAAGGGGCCGACTGCACAACTTTCTTGGCACCGGCGGCAAGGTGTTTCTCGCAGCTTTCCTTGGTCAGGAAGAGGCCGGTGGATTCGATCACGATGTCGGCGCCGACTTCGCCCCACTTCAGCGCGGCCGGGTCCCTCTCAGCGGTGAGCCGAATCTTTTTTCCGTTGACGACCAGATTATTGCCATCGACCTGGATTTCCCCGGGGAAGCGGCCGTGCACCGAGTCGTACTGCAGCATGTAGGCGAGGTAGCTGGGCTCAAGGAGATCGTTGATGCCGACGATCTCGACATCCGGGAACTCCTTTGCGACCGCGCGAAATACCATGCGGCCGATACGACCGAATCCATTGATACCAACTTTGATTGCCATTAGGTTGTCTCCTGAACGAGTTTTTATGAACCGTCACCGCTTGAGGCGCGTGGATGTAGCGGCACTCATGTCGAAAACCGCCGAGTTCGCGCCACTGGGGCCGTGATTTTACAGAATTTCTTGCACAATCTCGGCAACCTTTACCGGCGTGAAGCCGAAATAGTCGAAAAGCTGACCCGCGGGCGCCGATTCACCGAAGCGATCGACGCCAATCACCCGACCGTCGCCCCCCACGTACTTGTACCATCCCGCGGTGACACCCGCCTCAATCGCGACACACCGGATGCCCTTGGGCAGCACCGAATCGCGGTAGGCAGCGTCCTGGGCGTCGAAGGCATCGGTGGAGGGCATCGACACCACGCGCACCCGCTTACCCTTGGCGGCCAGCAGCTGGCGCACCTCCATGGCGAGACCGACCTCGGAGCCGGTGGCGATAATCACGGCGTCAGGTTTACCCCCATCAGCCTCCGCCAGCACGTAACCACCGCGCTTGATGGCATCGATCTGCGCCGCGCTGCGCGGCTGATGCGGCAGATTCTGGCGCGAGAAGATCAGGCTGGTCGGCCCGTCACGGCGCTCGACCGCGCACTGCCAGGCGACCGCGGACTCGACGGTATCGCAGGGTCGCCACACCGACATGTTGGGAATCAGACGCAGCGAGGCGATCTGCTCGACCGGTTGATGCGTAGGGCCATCCTCGCCGAGCCCGATGGAGTCGTGGGTGTAGACAAAGATCGACTGGATCTTCATCAGGGCGGCCATGCGCACGGCGTTGCGCGCATACTCCATGAACATCAGAAACGTGCCGCCGTAAGGCACGAAACCGCCGTGCAGCGCGATGCCGTTCATGATCGCCGACATGCCGAACTCGCGCACGCCGTAGTTGATGTAGTTGCCGTCCGATACGGTACTGGAGAGCGCTTTCGAGCCCTTCCACAAAGTCAGGTTCGAGCCCGCCAGATCGGCCGAGCCGCCGAGCAGCTCGGGAAGCAGCGGCCCGTAGGCATTGATAGCATTCTGGCTCGCCTTGCGCGAAGCGACCGTCTCGCCCTTCTCGGCACAGGCCGCGACGTACGCGGCCGCCTGGGTGGCGAAATCCTTGGGCAGCTCGCCTTTGATCACACGACGCTCGAACTCGGCGGCCAGCTCCGGATGGGCCTTGCGGTAGGCGGCGAATTTCCCGGACCACGCCGCTTCCAACTCGGCGCCCTTGGCGCGCTTGCTCCAGGCGGCCTGGATCTCCTGCGGGATGACAAACGGTTCGTGATTCCAGCCCAGGTTCTCGCGTGTGGCCTTGATTTCGTCATCGCCCAGCGGCGCGCCGTGACAGTCATGGCTGCCGCACAGATTGGGCGCACCGTAGCCGATCACAGTCTTGCAGCAGATCAGTGTGGGTTTGTCGTTGACCGAACGGGCCTCGCGGATCGCCTTGGCGATTGCCTCGGAGTCATGCCCGTCGACGTCGCGCACCACATGCCAGCCGTAGGCCTCGAAGCGCTTCGCCGTGTCGTCGGTGAACCAACCCTCGACATGACCGTCGATCGAGATCCCGTTGTCGTCGTAGAACGCGATCAGCTTGCCGAGACCCAGCGTGCCCGCGAGTGAGCAGGCCTCGTGCGAAATACCCTCCATCAGGCAGCCGTCGCCGACAAAGGTATAGGTGTAGTGATCGACGATAGAGTGTCCATCACGGTTGAACGTGCCCGCCAACACCTTTTCAGCGATCGCCATGCCAACTGCGTTGGTGAGGCCCTGCCCGAGGGGGCCGGTCGTGGTCTCCACACCCGGCGTATAGCCGTACTCCGGGTGACCCGGCGTCTTGGAGTGCAGCTGACGGAAGTTTTTCAGGTCCTCGATGCTCAAGTCGTAGCCGCTCAGGTGCAACAACGAGTAGATCAGCATCGAGCCGTGGCCGTTGGAGAGCACGAAACGGTCGCGATCGGCCCATTCGGGGTTGACCGGATTGTGCTTGAGGAAGTCGTTCCACAGCACTTCGGCGATATCGGCCATGCCCATGGGGGCGCCCGGATGGCCCGATTTGGCCTTCTGGACGGCATCCATGCTGAGGGCGCGAATGGCGTTGGCAAGTTCACGGCGGGAGGGCATGGCGTCTCTCCTAAAATTCTCTAAGTGGTTGACACTAAAGGGCGGATTCGGAAGGTGATCGATAGAGCCACAAACACGGCAAACCCCCGCCCCGTGCTAAGGGGGAGCCATTGTCCCTGAATTATTATGGGTGGGCAATATTAGATAAGGGGTATCTTATCTAAAACTTTTTTATCATAACTGTCTGTCTGGTTTATCACTCCCCCAAAAGAGAGGGGTGGCGGGCCAGGCAGTCCCTGATCTACGGGCAGTCGGCTCTCTCACTCGCCGCGCCATTTGATCGAACATCCCATGCTCGGAATCTGCTCGCGCGGCCCCTTGCCGGTTGCGGCGACCTGCTTCATCGCCTCGAACAGATCGCGCCTTGCTCCCGGCGCCGCCGCCTCTTTCCTGCTGGCATCCAGACGCCCCCGGTACTGCAACTGGAGGTCCGCGTTATAGCCGAAGAAATCCGGGGTGCACACGGCACCGTAGGCCTTGGCCACCGCCTGGGACTCGTCGAGGAGATAGGGAAACGGGAAATCCAGCTGGGCGGCAAGCTGCTGCATGTTCTCGAACGAATCCTCCGGGTAATCGGTGGGGTCGTTGGCCATGATCGCCACACTGCGAATGCCGTAATCGAGCAGCTCGCGCGTATCGCGCACCAGCCGGTCGCTGATCGCTTTGACGTAGGGACAGTGGTTGCAGATGAACATCACCAGCGTTCCCTTTTCCCCGCGGCACTCCTCGAGGCTCCAGACCTTGCCATCGACACCAGGCAGGGAAAAATCAATGGCGGGCGTGCCGAACTCACAGACCGGGGTTTCCAGCAGAATCATAATCGCATCCTCCTCACTCAGTGCTTAGCGTAGCAGTTCATCCCCCGCTGGGGCGCTTGCGGGAAGCTGAAATATCAGCATGCTAGCATCTAGTACTCTTTCAAGATGATAGTGCCGGGCTAACCAAAGGAAGGAGGGCGTAATGGGACTGTTCGACAAAAGCTACCATCCACCCGGTACATCACCGGGCACGCTGCGCACCTCGGGGCATGAGCCGAACGGCGAAGTGCGCCTGCGTCTGGCCCACTACACGCCCGAATCGGTGCTGCTGCGCGATCATGTCAGCGTCCAGGATTGCCTCAAGCAGCGCGGCCCGCACACCATCACCTGGCTCAACATCACCGGCACACCCGATATCGCACTGCTGCGCGAAATCGGTGAAGCCTACGGGCTGCACAATCTGGCACTCGAAGACGTGCTCAATATCGGCCAGCGCCCCAAGCTCGAAACCTACGACGCCCAGCTCTTCGCCATCCTGCGCTACCCGCGACTTAAAGAGAAAACCCTGTTCAACGATCAGCTCAGTCTCTTTCTGGGCGCGGATTTCGTCATCAGCATCTGCTCGGGAACCACGCATCCCTTCCAGCCCGTCTACGACCGGCTGCGCAAACTCGGCAGCACGATCCGCAATCGCGGTCCCGACTATTTGGCCTATGCCCTGGTCGATACGGTGGTCGACCAGGCCTTTCCGGTGCTGGAGTCCCTCGGCGATGAGGTCGAAGAGATCGAGATCGACCTCATCGAAAACCCGCAGCGCGATACCCTGGCGCGTATCCATTGGCTGCGTCGCGAGCTGCTGCTGCTGCGGCGAACGCTGTGGCCGCAGCGCGAGGTGATGAATGGTTTGCTGCGCAATGAAGACCAGCACATGAAGGAGCACACGCTCATCTACCTGCGTGATTGCTACGATCACAGCATACAGGTACTCGAACTGGTGGAAAGCTATCGTGAGATGGTTACCGGCATGCTCGACATCTACCTCTCCAATGTCAGCAACCGAGTCAACCAGACCATGCGGGTGCTGACCGTCATCGCCACCATCTTCATCCCCCTCACCTTCATTGTCGGTGTCTATGGCATGAACTTCGACCGCCAGGCCGGGCCCTGGGCAATGCCCGAACTGAGTTGGGCCTGGGGCTATCCGGGCGTATGGGGTGTAATGATCGTTGTCGCCGTAGCGATGCTGATCGCCTTCAAGCACCGAGGCTGGTTCTGATGACGACAAACAGCGGCGACGGCCTGATTTGCGCCTTCCTGCTCGACCAACAAGGCGGCGGGACGCCGCTGGACTGGGAACAGGCCTCCGCCTGGCAGCCCGATCAGGGGGTGCTGTGGGTGCACATGGATTATTCGGCGCCGCGCTCACAGCAATGGATCAAAGAGCAGAGCGGACTCGATGAGATCATCCAGGAGGCGCTGCTGGCCACCGAGACCCGGCCGCGCTGCGTGCATCTGGGCGAGGGCCTCATCATCACCCTGCGTGGGGTCAACCTCAATCCAGGCTCCGACCCGGAAGATATGGTCTCCATCCGCCTCTGGGCCGACAGCCGGCGCATCATCAGTTTGCGCCACCGGCGGCTGATAGCCGTGCAGGAGATCGGCGGAGAGATCAGGGCGGGGCGGGGCCCGCGTTCCAGCGCTGAATTTCTTGTTGAAATCAGCGAACGTCTGGTGGATCGTATGGCCGATGTCATCCAATCGTTGGACGAGCAGGTCGACGATCTGGAGGAGGCGGTGCTCACCGAACAGAGCCACCAGCTGCGACCGAAACTCGCCCAGATTCGTCGCCAGGCGATCATGCTGCGCCGCTATCTCGCCCCGCAGCGCGAAGCCCTGGCGCGTATCCACGGTGAAAAGCTCAACTGGCTGGGTGAGCGCGAGCAGCTGCAGCTGCGCGAAATCGCCGACCGCACCACGCGTTATGTCGAAGACCTGGACTCGGCGCGCGAACGGGCCGCCGTCACCCAGGAGGAGCTCAACAGCCGTCTTTCCGAGCAGATGGACCGGCGCATGTACGTCATCTCCATCGTTGCCGCGCTCTTTTTGCCGCTGGGTTTTCTCACCGGTCTGCTGGGCATCAATGTCGGCGGCATACCGGGCGCCGATGCCGGTGATGCGTTTTTCATCGTCACCGCGGCGATGGCGGTACTGGTGGGACTGCAGTTGGTACTCTTCAAATGGTGGCGCTGGTTCTGAACCGCGCCGGGCAGGTCCGATAATGCGGCCACTAGCAACGCCATCGGCAAGCCGAGAACACCGCCAGCGCACCTCTGGAGCCAACCGGCAGGGCCGGGCGTGACGAGCGCAGTTGGGTCATTCCCAATGAGTGAGCGTAACACCGCGCTGGAGCCGCGGGCGGCCGGCACAGCTCGCATGGGATTTTGGGATGGGTTCTAGTATCATTTCCGCCTTCATTTGTGCGGCGCAGCGGTCTGCGCCTCTGCCACGGAGCCCTAGACACACGATGAGCAAAAGTTTCCTGTTCACCTCCGAGTCGGTCTCGGAAGGACATCCCGACAAGGTCGCCGACCAGATTTCGGACGCCGTATTGGATGCCTTGATCGCCCGCGACAAACGTTCGCGCGTCGCCTGCGAAACCATGGTCAAGACCGGCGTCGCCATCGTGGCGGGTGAGGTCTCCACTCACGCCTGGGTGGATCTCGAGGATCTGGTGCGCCGGGTGATCTGCGAGATCGGCTACACCAGCTCCGAGGTGGGCTACGACGGCGGCACCTGCGGCGTTCTGAACATCATTGGCAAACAGTCCTCGGACATCGCCCAGGGTGTTGATCGTTCCAATCCCGAAGAGCAAGGCGCCGGCGACCAGGGGCTGATGTTTGGCTACGCCACCAAAGAGACCGATGTGCTGATGCCCGCGCCCGTCACCTACGCCCAGCGGCTGGTGCGGCGCCAGGCCGAGGTGCGCAAGAACGGCCTGCTGCCGTGGCTCCGCCCCGACGCCAAGAGCCAGGTCACCTTCCGCTACGAAGACGGCCAGATCGCCGGAGTGGACGCCGTGGTGCTCTCCACGCAGCACAATCCGGGCGTCAAGACCCAGGATCTTCACGAAGCGGTGATGGAGCTGATCATCAAGCACACGCTGCCCGCCAAGTGGCTGAGCAAGCACACCAAATTCCACATCAACCCGACCGGCAGCTTCGTCATCGGCGGGCCGGTGGGCGATTGCGGCCTCACCGGGCGCAAGATCATCGTGGACACCTACGGCGGCTCCGCCCACCACGGCGGTGGCGCCTTCTCCGGCAAGGATCCCTCCAAGGTGGATCGCTCGGCGGCCTACGCGGCGCGTTATGTGGCGAAGAATATCGTCGCGGCGGGACTCGCCGATCGCTGCGAGATCCAGACCTCCTATGCCATCGGCGTGGCCGAACCCACCTCCATCTCACTGGAGACCTTCGGTACCGGCAAGATCGCCGACGATAAAATCGAACGCCTGGTACGCGAACACTTCGACCTGCGCCCCTACGGGATCATTCAGATGCTCGATCTCATCCATCCCATGTACCAGGCCACCGCTGCCTATGGTCACTTCGGCCGCGAACCGGTTGAGATGACCTATCACTGGGAGGATCGCGAGAACGGCGCAGTAGTGAAAAAAGATGAAACCTTCACCGCCTTCCCCTGGGAGAAAACCGACCGGGCGGAGATGCTGCGCGACGCCGCGGGGCTGTAACACCAACCCCTCACCCTCACCCCAACCCCTCTCCCACGGGGAGAGGGGCGATAGTGTCTTCCCGGATGCGAACGGCGGAGGTGTTGGCCGGCGAGGCAACGCATCCTTGCTTCGCTCTCAGGGAGAGGGGTTGGGGTGAGGGTGGCGTTGGGGTTCCACCCCTCCCCGCTTTTGTGTAAAACTATGCGCCCCACGCCGCCCAGGGCGGCTCGGCAGGTCGAGGAGCGTTGCGACGGGATCATCCGCCAGGCTCGACAAGCCGGTTCCAGGTAGTAACGGCGCTCGTTCAATCATGGAGTCTTTGTGATGAACGATGCAGCCAAGAAGCTTGCCTCCGATTACCACGTAGCCGATATCTCGCTTGCCGACTGGGGTCGCAAGGAGATCGCCATCGCCGAAACCGAGATGCCCGGCCTGATGGCGGTGCGCGACAAGTACCGCGCCGAACAGCCGCTCAAAGGCGCGCGCATCGCCGGTTCCCTGCACATGACCATCCAGACCGCGGTGCTCATCGAGTCGCTGAAGGACCTGGGCGCCGATGTGCGCTGGGCGTCGTGCAACATCTTCTCCACCCAGGACCATGCCGCCGCCGCCATCGCCACGGGCGGCACGCCGGTCTTCGCCTACAAGGGCGAGAGTCTGGAGGAGTACTGGCAGTTTACCCACCGCATCTTCGAGTGGTCGGACGGCGGCAGCGCCAATCTGATTCTCGACGACGGTGGCGACGCCACTCTGCTGATCCACTTGGGGGCTCGCGCCGAAAACGATCCCTCGCTGATCGCCAACCCCACCAACGAAGAAGAGACGGTGCTGTTCGCCGCGATCCGGAAACGCCTCGCCGAACAGCCCGGCTGGTACTCCAAAGTGCTCGCCGGCATCCGCGGCGTCACCGAAGAGACCACCACCGGCGTGCACCGTCTCTACCACTTCGAGAAGGAGGGTTCGCTCCCCTTCCCCGCCATCAACGTCAACGACTCGGTGACCAAATCCAAGTTCGACAACCTCTACGGCTGCCGCGAATCGCTGCTGGACGGCATCAAGCGCGCCACCGATGTCATGATCGCCGGCAAGATCGCCGTGGTGCTGGGCTATGGCGATGTCGGCAAGGGCTGCGCCCAGGCCTTTCGTGGTTTTGGCGCCACCGTGTGGGTCACCGAGATCGATCCCATCTGCGCTCTGCAAGCGGCGATGGAGGGCTATCGCGTGGTCACCATGGACGATGCCTGCAGCAAGGCCGATATCTTCGTCACCACCACCGGCAACATCAATGTCATCAACCACGATCACATGGCGGCGATGAAAAACCAGGCCATCGTCTGCAACATCGGCCACTTCGATTCCGAGATCGACGTTGCGAGCGTGCGCAAGTACCAGTGGGAGAACATCAAACCGCAGGTCGATCACATCATCTTCCCCGACGGCAAGCGCATCATCCTGCTGGCCGAGGGGCGTCTGGTGAATCTGGGCTGCGCCACGGGGCACCCCAGCTTTGTCATGTCCAACTCTTTCACCAATCAGGTGCTGGCGCAGATGGAGCTGTGGCAGCATCCGGAAAACTACGCGAAGCAGGTCTACGTGCTGCCCAAGCATCTGGATGAAGAGGTGGCGCGCCTGCACCTGGCCAAGATCGGGGTGCAGCTCACTCAACTGACACCCGAACAGGCAAAGTACATCGACGTGCCCGTCGAGGGACCTTACAAACCCGAGCGTTACCGTTATTGATGGTTTTAAACGCCTTCAACGCAAAGACGCGAGGACGCCAAGGGCGCAAAGATATAGCAGTGACGGGGAGCGGTAAGATTGCCGGCTCCGCCCTACAAACATCTGGATTTTCTTTGCGTTAACCTGTTTCTTTGCGTTGAAAGAATTCAATCATGAGCACAAACCACACTGCAGGCGAACCAGTATTCAGCTGCGAATTTTTTCCGCCCAAAACCGACGCGGGCGTGGAGAAATTGCGCCGTGCGCGTGACGAGCTTGCGCGTCTCGATCCCGAGTTCTTTTCGGTCACCTACGGCGCCGGTGGTTCCACGCGCGAACGCACCCTGGGAACAGTCTTCGAGATCCAGCAAGCGGGACTGGAGGCCGCCCCGCATATCTCCTGCATCGGTGCGACACGCGACACCATTCGTGAGCTGCTGGATCTTTATAGCGAGCGCGGCATCAAGCGTTTGGTAGCGCTGCGCGGCGACATGCCCTCGGGAATGGCCACACCCGGGGAGTTCCGCTACGCCAACGAGTTGGTCGAGTTCATTCGCAGCGAAACCGGCGCGCGCTTCTTCATCGAAGTGGCCGCCTATCCTGAGTTTCACCCCGAAGCGCACGGAGCGGAAAAGGATCTGGCCAACTTCGCACGCAAGGTCGCGGCCGGCGCCAACGGCGCCATCACTCAGTACTTCTTCAATGCCGACGCCTATTTCCGCTTCATCGATGATTGCCGGCGCCTGCAAATCGACATCCCCATCGTTCCCGGCATCATGCCCATCACCAACTCATCGCAACTGATCCGTTTTTCTGAAGCCTGCGGCGCGGAAATTCCGCGCTGGGTACGCAAGCGGCTGGAAGGATTCGGTGACGACCGGGATTCGATTCGTACCTTCGGGTTGGAAGTCGTTACAGAACTATGCACCAGGCTATTGGCTGGAGGCGCGCCCGGCCTGCATTTTTACACCATGAATCAGTCCGGACCGACCACGGCGATCTGGCAAACGCTGGGGCTGAGATAGATATTCATCGTACCGGATTTGATCCGGAATCCAGAAACACGATCCTTCTGTAGACCCCGGATCTCGTCGGACCGACGGCTCTTTCAGATGTTAAAACTTTGTGTACTTCGTGTACTTTGTGGTTAATTGGATTTGGATAAGAACGAAAATCTTTGACCACAAAGTACTCAAAGTACACGAAGTAAAAACCCAAGGTCAGCTTTGCTCTGTCCCAGCCGAAACTCGGTGGCCAACACACCCGCATCCAGCACTACCGACATACCAGCCTTGAATAGGTAACCGGGGAAACGATGACTGGCTGGACTCCGGATCCCGCCGGAGTGACCGCTCTTTCAGATGTTAAAACTTTGTGCACTTCGTGTACTTTGTGGTTAATAGGGTTTTGGATTCTGATAAAAATGAAAGTCCTGACCACAAAGTACTCAAAGTACACGAAGTAAAACCCAAAATCGGCTTTGCTCTGTCCCAGCCGCAACTCGGTGGCCAACACGCCCGCATCCAGCACTGCCGACATACCCGCCTAAATTAGGTAACCAGGGAAACGATGACTGGCCGGACTCCGGATTTCGTCGGGGTGACGGCCCTTTCATATGCTAAAACTTTGTGTACTTTGTGGTTAATAGGGTTTTGGATTCTGATAAAAATGAAAGTCCTGACCACAAAGTACTCAAAGTACACGAAGTAAAACCCAAAATCGGCTTTGCTCTGTCCCAGCCGCAACTCGGTGGCCAACACGCCCGCATCCAGCACTGCCGACATACCCGCCTAAATTAGGTAACCAGGGAAACGATGACTGGCCGGACTCCGGATTTCGTCGGGGTGACGGCCCTTTCATATGCTAAAACTTTGTGTACTTTGTGGTTAATAGGGTTTTGGATTCTGATAAAAATGAAAGTCCTGACCACAAAGTACTCAAAGTACACGAAGTAAAACCCAAAATCGGCTTTGCTCTGTCCCAGCCGCAACTCGGTGGCCAACACGCCCGCATCCAGCACTGCCGACATACCCGCCTAAATTAGGTAACCAGGGAAACGATGACTGGCCGGACTCCGGATTTCGTCGGGGTGACGGCCTTTTCATATGCTAAAACTTTGTGTACTTTGTGGTTAATAGGGTTTTGGATTCTGATAAAAATGAAAGTCCTGACCACAAAGTACTCAAAGTACACGAAGTAAAAACCCAAAATCGGCTTTGCTCTGTCCCAGCCGAAACTCAATGGCCAACGCGCCTGCATCCAGCACTGCCGACATACCAGCCTTGAATAGGTAACCGGGGAAACGATGACTGGCTGGACTCCGGATCCCGCCGGAGTGACTGCTCTTACAGACGTTAAAACTTTGTGTACTTCGTGTACTTTGTGGTTGATAGGGTTTGGAATTTGAACAACCGTCCGGGGCCGCACCCCACATCCGCCACCGCCGCCAAAACGCCGATACCGCCAAGAATGAGATACGCCGAAAGCTGTAGGGATTTGGTCGTTGTTGTCGCGAAGGGAAGCGGTCGCTATGCGAACTAGCGTACCGGCGGGCCAACGGGCGATAGTATCTTTCGTCCTTGTGGGGTATCGATCACGGCGACCAGATGAGGAGTGGTGCAGCCCACAGGCAGCGGTTCAACCGCGACTCCACTCAGCCCCAGGGTATTCAGCAGACGCGCGACGCGAACCGGATCGGGATGGCGCACCGTCAACTCAACCAGCGAGCATCCACACTCGTCGAGCTGCGACGCGGGATGAACCGCGCTACGCCACTCGATCAATGCGGGCGCGACACCATCAAGCGGTACACGCCCGTCAGCGGGAACTGTAATCAGCCATTCGTACGGGCCGCGACTCATCGCCTCGACCTCCCCCAGCGGTTCGGGACACCCGGCTGTCGAGGCGCGAATATCTTCACTCCGTGCCACCCATGTGGAAAGCGCAGGCTGTGAAACCGCTTTCATTGAGTCGAGACCGAACCAGCGCGACCGGCCGGGAGCAGGCGCCCGAGGATTGGTCGCGATCACCTCGAGATAAAGCGCATCCCCCAAACGCAAGAGCAGATTGTGCGTTCCCATGCGTGGGTGTTCACCGCCGGGCTGCGGCATTACGCCCAGTGTTTGGTACAGATAGTCCGCCCCCCGTTCGAGAGAGGGAGACGTAACCACGATATGGTCGATGTGACAGCGCGGCATTACGCTTCCGCACGATGACAAACGGTTTCGATGTTGTGCCCGTCGGGACCAATTATCTGTCGCGTCTGACCCCATTGTTCACTCAACGGTCCTGCCATATTCGTCAGCTTAGACTAGCCGTGTGGCCATGCAAGACCTGACCCCGTTACTTCCTTAAAAACTGGTGCCGACCGCCGACACGACAATATAGGCACCCAGCAAGAGCAGCGCAACAAAGAACACCTTGCGAAACAGTTCCTCGGCCAACCGTTTCCGAATCTGCTGCCCAACCATCATTCCAATGACGGCGGGAAGAAGCGCTGCCAATGAGAACGCACCCTTCTCAAGCGTGAGCAAGTCGTTCGCCTGCAGCGCCAACGCGAGAGCCAGTGTCGATACGGTAAAAAGCATCCCCATGGCCTGTATCAGAACATCACGCGGCAGGCCGATCGCCTGTAGGAACATCACCCCCGGCACCACGAAAGACCCGGTCATACCGGTCAGGATTCCATTGACAGCGCCGATCAACGGACCAAGCCAGCGCTCGCGCTGTAGCGGGATGGATAACCGATAGCCCCTCAGACTCACGCTGGCGTAAGTTACGAGAAGCACACCCAGAAGTGCAGAGAGTAATGACAGATCAATGCGGATCAGCGCAACGGCTCCCAACGAAACGGTAACTGTTGCCGGCAAAAAGAACGGCCAGAGCCGTCGTACAATGGCATGCCCGTTGCCCCCGCGACTCGCCTGCCAGAGATTGGTGACGAACGACGGTACTACCAGTAGCGCCATCGCACTCGTGAGATCGAAAGCGACTGTTAGCAACGCGAGACTGACCGTTGGAAGGCCGAGACCAATAACGCCCTTGACAGCACCGGCAATCAGGAACGTTCCTGCAATCACCGCGATGGCACCGACGTCAAACATGCTGCTATTCCGTATTCATCCGATCGTACCGGTCCATTCTGTCAAACGACCACTTATGGTTGCGGGGAGCCATTCCAACCCGTGCGGAGCAGCAGTGCGGCGGAGCACTTGAAAAGACGACAACAATCAGTGTTGAGCATCGTTGCCAAGCGTGGCGTTACTCGGATTCTTTCCCCATTTTCTATAGAATGCTTGCAGCATGCGCGCTCTTGGAATGGGGCCAAAGGCGCAATGTAAAGGGCGTCGGCACGCCTGCACTTGTCATGCTGCATCTGCGACCTGCACACATTGTTCGATTGCTTCGCCCGAGGTGCCATCTTCCAGGTGACGAAACAGCGTACCTGCCGCGCCTTTTCCACTACCTTTTATCCACCATTCCAGGCGCGCACCCACATAGCGTGCCCCGCTCCCCGAGACTGCAATTTCCATTTTGAATTGGCGGTCGTCGTATTCCACGACGGCTGTACTGTCTGTGGGATAAAAAACGATAATTGATTTTCCGCTTTCACACTGGTACTTGAAGGACAAACCGGCGTCGCTGGACTGCTCCGTGGACGCGGTGTAATCGGTCGATGGTTGCCCGCAAGCGGGCAGGAAGACAATAAGAGCGATAGGCAAAAAACGCATGAAGTTTCTAACTTTCTTCCATTGCGGCACAACGCTCAAATCAGTGGCGCGGCTTTAGCCGCGCTCTACTGCATTTGCTTGTAATGTGGCTAGTGAGCATTGTTTGGGTATAACCGCTAGTCGGTAAAAGCAGACCCTCAATAAATTCGCTTGAGCGGCGACCTGCGGCACGAAGCAGACCCCCCAGATTGTAGTGCAATGAAAAAAGACAAGGTTGAGTCTGTGATAGTATCTGCTGACCTAAATTCAGTTTGGGTTATTAATGGCAGAGAACCTTCTATCAGGCTAAATTGTAGAACCTATCTCAGAATCCTCCGCGTGCTGTGTAGAGCCCCAGAGGTGCGCTGGGTAGGTCCGAAGGCGCAGCCAATAGCAACGCTATTGGCAAGTCGAGAACACCGCCAGCGCACCTCTGGGGCCAACCCGAAGGGCCGGCCGCTCGTGGCTCCAGCGCGGTGTTGCGGCTCGCTCATTGGGAATGACCCAACCACGCTCGCCACGCCTAGCGCTCGAACCACGAGCGACCGGCACAGCTCGCGGAGGATTCTGAGATAGGTTCTAGTTATCCAGAATGCTGATGCAGCAGATTCAGTGAAGGGAGTGAAACATGAAGACCTTGCTCGCTTGGGTGGCAATCCCGATCAATACGTTTACGGTATCATCGACTGCTTGGGCGCAGCAGCAGGACTGGCCGTACCATGGGCCACACATGTGGAGTGGCGGAGGGTGGATGTTTTTGGGTCCGCTAATGATGATCGTTTTCATCGTGGCCATTGTGGCTGCGGTTGTTCTCATATTCCGCTGGCTCGGGGGAGGACGTGGTGCAGCGCCACCGACCACACCTGGTAGGACCCCTCTCGATATCCTCAAGGAACGTTTCGCGCGAGGCGAGATCGACAAGGAAGAATTTGAGGAACGGCGACGCGTGCTTGATGAATAGAGATAATAAATTGTCGCATAAACGAAAATCACCTTAGCCCTAAGCAACTGCTTTGGATCAATCTAAGAAACTGAGACTGCTAATTAGGGCGTCTGCTGTGTACTAGCTTAAAGTTCTGGAACATCTGAATACTGGCCACATAACGAGCCTGTCGAAAAACCGTGCTGAGACCAACAAACTTCCAGCGCGACAAATATAATTCGGGTTCGTTCATTGTCCCTTGCCGATTATACGGTTCTCTTTGGTTTAACCGGATTCAAGCAACTCTCACTCGCGTTTTCTATCCCCATTCCCATCCATAGCGATGAATTTTCAACATATTATGCAACATCATCATCAGCTTCCATTGCCCGTCCACCTTTCGTTTGCCTCGGTAGTTGAATTGTTTGTTATGCTGCTGATAGCTTCCTCACTTTTAAGGATTTGCGCTTTTTTTCGGCTTCCCATAAATCATACTGCGATTGCTGATTCAGCCAGCTCTCGGAAGACGTTCCGAATGCTAAAGAAAGACGAACCGCCATTTCAGGGCTAATGCCTGCATGGCCATTTAAAATAGCTGACAAAGTCTTTCTGCTAACGCCAAGCGCTTCGGCAGCCTCAGTAATGCTTAACCCCATTGGCTCGATGCAGAGTTCCCTGAGTATTTCACCGGGATGGGGTGGATTGTGCATCTTCATCATTACACCTCAATGGTAATCTTCATAATCGATCGCTTCCGCATCCATTCCTTCAAAACGAAATGTCACACGCCAGTTACCACTAACCCAAACCGACCAGTCTCCTTTCCGACCACCACTTAGCTCATGTAATTTGAGTCCAGGAAGGTCCATGTCATGTGGGTTCGTAGCAGCATTCAGCCGGCCCAGAATCAGTCTTAATCGGGTGGCATGCTTGGCCTGAATTCCCGATTTGGTTCCTTTCAGGAAGAATTTCTCCAGGCCCTTGTGCTTGAAGTTCCTTATCATTCAAGAAGTGTAACCTATTACGTTACGGGTTACGAGTGGTTATTGACAGCATAACGACCAGTTAAACGGCGCGCCGCTTTTAGCGCGTCCGAGCGTAGCGATTTAAACGCCTTGTTATGCATTATATCTCACCGACCTTTTGTTCTACACCATATACATAAATAATGCGTTTACTTACTGAACCGTCTTTGTTGAACCATAACCATTCACCATGTTCTTTTCCGTTTATGTAAGTGCCTTGCACCCATTTATAACCAGACATCCATGCTTCCCATGCTCCATTTTTAGAGGGTTCACAATAACGCATTCGCCCATTCTCACTCCAGCCTCGATATGTTACTTCAGTTCCTTCAGGGCAATTAAATGCTTGTTTTTGCATTGCATCCCACGTCTCTATTGAGGAGCTACCGATATATGAAGATATAACATACATAAATAATAAATATGCGGTTGAAAGACCGCCGATAATATATGCAATGTATTTAATTGATGTTTTCATTTTTTATGCATAACATTTGTATATCGAGTTGGTCCGAGTATCCCGATTACGAGTTTTCCGTGACCATCTACATTGAATTGTTTATGAAGGGATTTTCTTGGATTAGTGGATTCCCTTCCTCGTGTAAGCGCGCTGGTCCCCATATTTAAATACTGGGACCCCTCATATGCCCTGTGAGGATTTCTGTAGTCGGTTGATATTGCACCAAATGTTTGGTCGCCGCTACCCGAAAACGCGCCTTCCCTTCGGGTAAAACGAGCCCGATTCTTGACAATGCGCTGATATACTGTATTTATATACAGCATATTCACACGTTCAAAGGACTGAACATGCCGAGCCCATTTCTTGAATCCGTACGCGCTGAAATTCGACTGCGCGGGTATAGCATGGCGACTGAGAAAGCCTATCTCGGCTGGACTCGTCGCTTCATCTACTTTATTGACAAACGTCATCCCGAGTCCGTAGGTGCCGGGGAGGTGAAAGCCTTTTTGACTTGGCTGGCGGTTGAGAAACAGGTCGCTGTAAATACTCAGAAGTCGGCACTCAATGCACTGGTATTTCTCTATCACAAGGTGTTGAAACGGGAGTTGGGTGAACTCGGCTTTACGCTCGCCACCCGGCAACGGTACCTCCCCACAGTGCTCAACCCCGGCGAAGTACAACGTATTTTGAATCATATGCGGGGCACGCCACGCCTGGTGGTTGAGCTCCTTTACGGTAGCGGACTACGGGTATCGGAATGTCTGCGCTTGCGGGTACAGGATGTGGATCTGGAGCACTTCGCCCTTAACATCCATGACGGTAAGGGCCGGAAAGACCGGCGGGTTTTGCTGAGCCGACGATTGGAGGCTTCCTTGCGCGGACGTATTGCACAGGCGATTGAGCTTCAGCGCAATGACAACCTCCAAGGGGTCGGTTGCTCGCTACCCGCGGCGTTAGGCCGCAAGTATCCCAACGCGCATCGCTCGCCGGGGTGGGCGTTTATCTTCCCCGCGACCGGCTGGTGCGCGCACCCGTTAACGGGTGTTATGTGCCGCCACCATCTGCACCCTTCAGCGATTCGTAAAGCGCTGCACCGGGCAGTCGCCGCCGCCAAAATGAGTTTCAAACGTATCAACTGCCACACCTTCCGCCATTCATTCGCCACCCAATTGCTCTCCAGCGGTACGGATATCCGCACCGTTCAAGAATTGCTCGGGCATAACGATGTGAGCACGACGCAGATCTACACCCACGTGCTAGGGCGTCACTACGCAGGGACCGAAAGCCCGCTCGACAGATTGTGAGCTGAATCGGCAAGAAGCCTGTGAATAACCCTTGATTCCGGATGCAGCGCAGCGAAAGTACGAAGCGGTCGTGCAAGGACGCACCGCTTCCGGAACCAGATTTCCAGTCTTACGCATCGAGCCCAGGGGCACGCCAGGCGCCCGGCAGGGATTGAACGTGAAGATTCTCGGGCACGCCGCCTCGGCAGGGAAACCGGTGGCCATTTTTGACCATGCCGCGTCGCCGTCAAGCCCTCTCGCACGCACTCACCGCCAGCTGTGAGCTGATATAGTTGTCCTCCATCGTACTCACCGCACACACGCCCATGCCCACCACCGACGCCAACCAAAGCTGGATCGAGCGCGATCTCGCCCATGTCTGGCACCCCTGCACCCAGATGAAGGATTACGAATCGTTGCCGCCGATTCCCATCCGGCGCGGCGCGGGGGTCTGGCTGGAGGATTTCGCGGGCAAACGTTACCTGGACGCCGTGAGTTCCTGGTGGGTCAATCTCTTCGGTCACGCAAATCCCAGGATCAACGCCGCCCTGCGCGACCAGTTGGAAAATCTCGAGCATGTCATCCTCGCCGGATTCACCCACCAACCGGTCATCGAGCTCTCCGAACGCCTGGTGGCGCTGACGCCGCCTGGATTGACGCGCTGCTTCTATGCCGACAACGGCTCGTCGGCCGTCGAGGTGGCGCTGAAGATGAGCTATCACTACTGGCGCAATTCCGGCAAGTCGGGAAAAACCCGCTATATCAATCTATCCAACAGCTACCACGGCGAAACCCTGGGCGCGCTGGCGGTGGGCGATGTCGGGCTCTACAAGGAGATTTACGAGCCGCTGCTGCTGCAGCCCATCACCGTCCCCAGCCCGGACTGCTATGAGCGCGGCGCGGGCGTGAGTTGGGAGGAGCATAGCCGCGCGCTGTTCGTCGCGATGGAATCGGCGCTGCAACGCCACGCCGACGAAGTGTGCGCGGTGATCGTCGAACCGCTGGTGCAGTGCGCCGGCGCCATGCGCATGTACCACCCGGTCTACCTTTCGCTGCTGCGCGAGGACTGCGATCGCCATGGCGTACATCTGATCGCCGATGAGATCGCCGTCGGGTTCGGCCGCACCGGAACGCTCTTCGCCTGCGAGCAGGCCGGCATCACGCCCGACTTTATGTGCCTATCGAAAGGACTAACCGGTGGTTACCTGCCGCTGTCGGTGACCCTCACCACCGACGAGACCTACCAGGCCTTTTACGACGACTACGCCACGCTGCGCGCGTTTCTCCACTCCCACAGCTACACCGGCAATCCACTCGGCTGTCGCGCCGCGCTGGCGACCTTGGATATCTTCGCGGAGGAGCCGGTGCTGGAGCGCAACCGACAATTGGCCCACGCCATGGGTGAAGCCTGTGCGCACCTGACCGATCACCCCCACGTGGCCGAGGTGCGCCAGCACGGCATGATCCTCGCCATCGAGATGGTGCAAGACAAGGCGACCCGCACCCCCTACCCCTGGCAGGAGCGGCGCGGTTTGACCGTCTATCGCCATGCCCTGGAACGTGGCGCGCTGTTGCGCCCCTTGGGCAACGTGGTCTACTTCATGCCGCCCTACGTGATCACCGCGGAGGAGATCGGCCTGCTCGCCGAGATCGCCACCGAGGGCATCGACCTGGCCACCCGAGACTAACCCAACTAGAGCAAGTCGCATGCGCATCCCCCGCATCTACCACCCCGAAGCGCTGGCGCCGGGACTTACGATCGATCTCCATGCCGAAGCGGCGCGTCATGTTGCGCGGGTGTTACGCATGACCGCTGATATGCCTTTGGTGCTTTTCGATGGCAGCGGCGGCGAGTATGGAGCAGTGATCGGCACCGTCGATCGCGGGCGCGTCACGGTGACGCTTAAAAGTTTCGTTGCCGACGGTCGTGAGTCGCCGCTGCACACTACCCTGGCGCAGGGCATTTCACGCGGTGAGCGCATGGACTACACCCTGCGCAAGGCGGTGGAACTGGGTGTTTCCGCAATCCAGCCGCTGTTTACCGAATACTGCCAGGTGCAACTCAAGGGGGAGCGTCTCGACAAGCGGATGGCGCACTGGCGCGGTGTAGTGATTGCGGCGTGCGAACAATCGGGACGCAACCGCATCCCTCCGCTGCACACGCCCTGTTCGTTGCCAGAATGGCTGCAACGCCTGCCCAGCGGGCTGCACCTGGCGCTCGACCCGCGGGCTGCCGGCGGTATTTTGCAGCTGGCGACACCCGCGACACCGGTTTCACTTCTGGTCGGGCCGGAGGGGGGATTGAGCGAAAACGAAATGGACCTTTTACGCCGTGCCGGGTACCTGGGGATACGTCTCGGTCCCCGCATCCTGCGCACTGAAACCGCAGCCCTTGCCGCGCTCGCTGCACTGCAGAGCCGCTGGGGCGATATGAGCTGATCCGACCGCGAGCGTTCTGACGAAACCGCCCGAAGCTGCGTTCAGAGTTCGGCGGGTAGCACCTGCTGGCGATCCACCAGACAGCTTTCGATGTGGTCCAGATCGGGAATCGCAGCCGGACGGCCCGCCACCAGCACTTTGCTGGCGACGCCCTCGGCGACCTGGTCATCGCTGCCCAGCGGCGCGATGCTGGCCTTGTCGATGTTGATCAAGGAGGGGAAACCCTGCGTGAGTACGGCGTAAAAACGCAGATACGCGGGATTCGCGCCCACCGTATTGAACACCGCGATTCGGGTGCGCGGGCTGACCTCAGGCGTAGCGCCTCCCGCGACCGCCTCAAAGGAGATAACCGGAATGGTCTGATTGCGCCACGACAGCATGCCGATAAACCACGCCGGCGCACCCGGTACCGCGCGGGTTTCACGGTAGGTGAGGATTTCCGCCACCGCCGAGTTGGGCACCAGCATGTACTGGCCTTCCAGAGGGATCAGAAGACTGCGTATCGCAGAAGTCACATCGCGCGCCATCGGCATCTACCTCAGTGCATCGTGTTGGATTTGGTCTTCTCCAACATCTCGTTGATGGTCTCGACCAGTTCGGCTTCCTGATAGGGTTTGCCGAGGTAACGATCCACACCGAGATCCATGGCGCGCTGGCGGTGCTTTTCTCCGGTGCGCGACGTGATCATGACGATCGGTACGGTTTTCAACCGATCATCGGCACGCATGTGCGCGGCGAGGTCGTAGCCGTCCATGCGCGGCATCTCGATATCGAGCAATACCACGTCGGGCAGCGCCTCCTGCATGACAGCCAGTGCATCGACGCCATCGCGGGCCGTCATCGCCTTCATGTCGTGGCGCTCCAGCAGGCGCGAGGTGACCTTGCGAATGGTGATCGAGTCATCCACCACCAGTACAGTCGGCGGTCCGCCGGACTCCTGGACCGCCTCCGTCGCCTGCCCCTCGGCGGCCTGCTTGACCACCCCGCGGTGCACGAGTGCGGCCATATCCAGGATCAGCACCACGCGGCCATCGGCCAGGATGGTGGCGCCGTAGAGACCGCGCACACTACTCATCTGCCTGCCCAGCGATTTCACCACAACGTCACGGCTACCCAGGACCACATCGACGTGCAGCGCGGTGTAGTTCTCGCCGGAACGCACCATGAGTATCGGAATCCGCGTCTCGTTCGCCGCGAGAGGTTGAGGTTTGCCGCCTAACAGCGCTCCCAGGTGACGGTAGGTATACCGCCCACCGGCGTACTCGTAGTACTCGTTCTCATTGGTCTGGAACCGCTCCACCTCTTCGCTGTTCATGCGCGCGATACCGATGATGTTAGCCAACGGAATTGCGAACAGATCCTCTCCCGTCTGCACCAGCAGCGCGCGGTTGATCGCCAGTGTGAAGGGCAGTCGCAGGATAAAGGTCGTGCCCGTGCCGGGCTGGGTATCGATCTGCATGCTGCCGCCCAGCTGCTTGACCTCACTCACCACCACGTCCATACCCACGCCGCGGCCCGCCAGTTGGGTCACGCGATCGGCGGTACTGAGACCGGACTCGAGAATCAGCTGCACGATGTCTTCGTTTTTCAACTGCACATCGGCACGCAAAATGCCGCGTTCGATCGCCTTGCGGCGAATCGCCTCGATATTGATGCCGGCGCCATCATCCGAGACGCGCAGGACCACATCGGGTCCGTCACGCGAAAGTTCGAGCGCAATGACGCCGGTCTCGTCCTTACCCTGACTGCGCCGCACTTCCGGCGGCTCGATACCGTGCGCGATGGCATTGCGCAACACATGCTCCAATGCCGGCAACATGCGATCGATAACGGTGGTGTCCATCTCGACGCCGGCACCCTCGACCCGCAACTTGGCCCACTTGCCCAGCTCCTGGCAGGTCTGGCGGACGATGCGCCGCATGCGCGGCATCAGACCGCCGAACTGCACCATGCGCGAACGCATCAACCCCTCCTGAAGGGTGTTGGCGACGCGCGACTGCTGCAACAACAGCGTTTCCGATTCGCGGTTCAGATTGCCGAGCATCTCGCGCAGATTGTTGAGGTCGTTGACCGACTCGGCCAGCGCGCGCGACAGCTGCTGCATGGTGGAGAAGCGGTCGAGTTCGAGCGGATCGAAATCTTCCTTGCTCGACTCGCCCTCCTTCTCGTAGCGATAGATGATTTGCGCCTCGGTCTCGATCTCCAGATTACGCAACTGCTGATTGAGGCGCGAAACCGTCTGCTCCAACTCGGTAAGGTTGGAGCGGAAGGTCGTTGCCTGCTGTTCGAGGCGCGAGCGGTAGATACCCACCTCGCCCGCATAATTGACCAGATCATCGATCAAATCGGCGCGCACACGAATGGTCTCGTGCTGGACGCGTGGTGCCTGGCGCCGTTCATCACTGTCAGGGGCGGTCTCTTCCTGCGACTCGTCGCCGGACTCCTCTCCGGCTTCGGCGGCGGTGCGATCTTCATGATCATCGCTGTCGTCGATCGCCTCACCAGTGATCGATTCAAGATCCGACGATACGATCTCATCGGACTCGATCTCAGCGCGCAGCTCTTCACTGGTGGGGACCTCTACGGATTCCGCAGAGAACGCATCCGTCGTAGAGACTTCCTGTTCTTCGCCCTGGATATCTTCATCGGAGACCGCCGCGGTAGACAGGCTCGCCACTTCCGCTTCATCCTCGCGCTCGCTCGGCCCGGTTTCTCCCAGCGACTGAGGTTCGCCGGCAGCGTCGGCAGACTCCAAATCCGGCTCTTCATCTTCGCCGAGCAGGGCCGCGGCCTCTTCCAGCTGTTTGGCCATCCCGGCAGGAATCTCCATGATGGTCGATTCGGTGGCGAAGCTGTCGCGTCCGGTCGCGATCGATTCCAGCAATTCGATGAGTGGGTCGGTGCGTTGCGGACGCTCGCCATGGCGTACCTGCTCGACCATTCCCACCAGGGCGTCCACCGCTTGATGCAGTCCATCGAAGATGTCGCGCGACACCTCCACCCGGCCATCAACCACCGCTTTCAGCAGCGTCTCCATCACGTGACTGAGATCGGCCACCGGGCCGAGTTCGGCCATACGTGCCCCGCCCTTGAGGGTGTGGAGCTGGCGCTCCAATTCGCGAACCAGCGAGGAATTGCCGGGATTGTTGTTCCAGTGTTCCAGCGTGTTCTCGGTGGTGTCGAGGATCTCCTCGGCCTCCTCGAGAAAGATATCGACCAGCTCGCCCAGTGCCTCGTCGTCGGAACCGGGCATGGTTGATTCCATCGATTCGGCTTCATGCCATGAAGCTTCAAGCTCCTCTCGATCGAAGGCCATGGTGGGTGAGAGATCCACTTCAAAGTCGGTGTCCGCTTCAGCAGTGACCTCTTCCACCGTCTCCTGCTCCGGTTCACTGCTTTCCGTGACCGTTACTTCAGCCGGCGGCTCACCGACAGAGGGCGAACGCAATTCGAGCAGCGCTTCCATTTCCGCGATCAGGTCATCAGGCGGGGTCACCGTGGCAACCTGCGCCACCTGACTCAGCATCTCGGCGATGCGATCCACGCTTCGTTGAGTGAGTTCGATGGTTGCAGTATCGTTCACCACCTCGTCGCCCAACGGCTTGAGCAACGATTCGATGGCGTGGGCGAGATTGGCGATGGCGTCATTACCCGCTGTACGCGCACCTCCCTTGAGCGTATGAAGAGTGCGCCGCAACTGAGCGGAATATTGACTATCGGCCGGCGCCTCACTCCACCGCTGTACGCTCTCCTCCGCCGCATCAATAAGATCGGCCGCTTCTTCCAGGAATACACCAGCAGCATCGGTTTTCTCTGCCTCGAGTTCCGCCTCCTCTGCGGACGCGGCAAAAGCATCCAAACCCTCGATACGCATGATCTGCGTGGTGTGTTCCTTGCTCCCCATGACCTGGATGCGATCGACCAACGACGATACATCGGGCAATGGCCGGGCGGGATCATTGAGGTGGGCGAAGGTCTCGCGGATGGCGGCGACGGACAGTGGCAGCACGTCGAGCGTCTCCGGCACAAAGCTGCCTAGATTTTTGTGCAGCATCTTGGCGTAGCGCTCCAACGCGCCGCTGAGATCGGCGATCGTTGTCACACCGGCCATGCGCGCACTGCCATGCAGCGTGTGCAGCGCCCGCAGCAACAGGTCATTGACGCTGCAGTGACCGCCCTGGGCATTGCACGAATCGACGAACTCGTTGATAGCGGCAATATGACCCTCGGTCTCCTGACTGAAAATCTCGTAGAGCACCGGATCCATGGGCTCGGGTTCGAGGCTGACGGTCTCGAAGTCGCCAGCTTCATCCACCGGCGCCTCCGGGGCTTCTTCGGCGGGCACCTCCTCGGCTGCGGCCTCCGCGGCGGGTACTGTCTCGACCGGCTCCTCAACCGCTGCTTCGACGGCAGGCTGAGACGCTGTAATAGCGGCGAGCTCGGCTTCCTGGCGCTCCTTGGGCAGGGAAAGAAATTCCGCCCCACGCATCAGTTCGTAGACCTCCGCAGCCGCCGGGCCTTCACCCCCCTGCAACTGCTCGACCATGGACGGAATAATCTCGACGACCTGCTCCATCAAGTCGAAAAGTGCATTGCTCGGCGTGAGCAGGTGATCGATCAATCGGTTGAGCAGATTCTCGATGGACCAGGCAAACTCGCCCATGCGCATCGCACCCACCAGACGGCCACTTCCTTTCAGGGTGTGAAAACTACGCCGCAATTCGGCAAGTGCCTCCTCGTCGCCCTGATTTTCACGCCACCGTCCAAAAGTTTCGCGGACTACATCGCGGATCTCCTCGGCCTCTTCAAAGAAGATCTCGACTGTTTCCGGATCGGCGTCGGCGCTCAGTACCGGCGCCAGCAGCTCAGCGGCTTCGTCGACGGACACTGCGACGGGCTCCGCTGCCGTCTCTTCTATGGGTGGCTGCGCGCCAGCTCCCTCTTCGGCGAGCAGCGCAGATTCGACAGTCGATTCCTGCGGCGCGAACGTGGGTTCGGCAGGCGTTTCATCCAATGACACTTCATCGACTGGCGACTCGGCGCCGGCGATCGCCTGCTCGACGACCTCACTGGAGAGTTCCATGGTCGGCGCAAAACCGATATCGATCACTTCGTCCGCGCCCTCGATCACCGGTTCGGGAGGCGCTTCGGCCAATCCCTCATCGATGTCGGCTTCATTACCCACCTGCGTTTCGGCAAGCTGCGCTTCGAGATCGATGTCGAGAGCCGACCCGTATTCTTCGAATGCCGACATCTGTTCGAGCGGAAAGCCCAACTGGCGCAGCCGTTCCGCCGCCATCTCCAGCATCTGATCGGCATTGGGGCGCTGTTCGCGTGTCGACTCGACGAAATACTCCAGTCCGGTAATGGCATCTGCCAGTCCGTCGAGCGCTTCACGCGCGGGGACTTCCGTCGTGTTGAGCAACCCCTCGATGAGGTAGTCACCGATGCGCTCGGCGACTTTGGCGGCGCGCTCATGCGAAAGCATCTCCAGGCACCCCGAGACACGCTCGACATAGCGTGGCGTCACCTCCAGAACCCGTTTTTCGTTCGGGTCGGCCAGGAAGGCAAGGATCGCCTCCTTGACCGCGCTCATGTCGTTGATCGCTTCGCGCACAACACCGCCCAGAGCCTCTTCGAACTGGGCGTTGGCCGATGCGCGAGCATCGGCATGCTCGCCGCCGGTGGGGACATGACCCAGTGCCAACTCATCCAGGGCGTTATCGACCGAAAGCAGTACGCCCGCGAGATCCATGATCTGGTCGTCGTCGCAAACAAGCGCGCCCGACACCATGTCGCGAATCTTTTCCACCTGCTGTTCAATCGCCGCTTGCGAGCTTTCGAGATTCACCATCGCCAGTATGTCGGCAACTTTACCCAGCCCCTCGATGAGCGGGGCAAGCTCCGCGGGATCACTGCTTTGACTGGCAACGTAGATATCGAGAACGTCTTTCGCCTTGGCGAGATCTTCTTTCAGCGCGCCCGAAACGGTGCGCAGCAGTTCGAGATTGGGACCGACCGGGCGATTGGACTCCTCCCCCCTGGGTAACAAGGCATCGAGTTGGAAGGTTTCGCGAATCTCGCGAACCTGCTCGCCTTCGGAGGAGCACCGCGACAGTAAATAGAGCATCTCGCGTATCAATCGCTCAGGCGGATGGTCGGCAATCGCCGCCTCGCCCGATTCGACCAATCGCTTGAGCTGCTGATCAAGCTGTCCCAGCAACTGCTTGGCGCGGTTGGCATCGGCGATCGCACCTTCGCCAATCGCCTGGACCAACCCGCCGCCTACCCACCAGAGCTGAATGGCAGCGTAGCGTTGCGCCGCGCCGCTGAGCCGCAACAGCACAGCGCCCAGACGCTGCAGTTGTTCCAGAGAGCGGGGGTTGCGGAACCAGGCAACGAGTGACTTCTGATAGATGGGGCGCAGGCGACGCGCCAGAATCTGCGCATCTTCCTGGTTGTCACCCGCCTCCTCGTCACGTTGCACCGGCATGAAGACGGTGAGGTCGGGTTTGAAGAGCGTGAACTCCTCAAGGAGTTTTTCACCCCGCAGAGCACGCAACTCGTTGATCACGGGCAACAGTGCCAACGGCACATCGAGCTGACCGGATTGAAGCCGCTCCAGTTGATCCGGTAGCTGAAGGATGGCACGGCTCAGCGCATCGATAGCTTCATCTCGGCGTGTGATGGTGCCCCGGCTCAGCGAAGCCGCCATGTTCTCCATCTCCAGCGCCAGAATACCCGGTCCGGAGAGTTCCAGCATGCGCAACGCACCCGAAACCTCGTGCAGGCGGACGTTGCAATTCTTCAACTGAACGGCGTTGTCGTCCGGGTTCTCGACATAGGCCTCGAGCGCCACACCGGCATCCCGGAGCGACGATTCGATCTCGTCTTTCACCCAGTTGAGGCGAATGAAATCTATACTCGCGCCAACGCTCATAACCGGCACCTTCTGCTGCGCCACTGACGCAGACTGGTTGCTGACCCTCGGACCGCCGGCTCGGAATGCGCCCGGAGCGGAATGCTCACGCCTTCATTGCGGCAATAGAGTAACAATCCGATCACCTTCGGCCGTACCGGAATCCTGAAGAGAGGCCGGGTCCTGCCACCCTCTTCCTTGCCACGCGACTACTTGCGACCCGCGTCTGCAGATCTCCCGAGATCGACATCCAGGCCGGTTTCGCCCGTGGCATCCAACTCGGCGGCCAGCTCCTCCAGGACGGCGGCACTCAGCTCATCATCGTGGTCCTCTTCGACGGGAGCATTCCCCTCCTGTTGACTCGTGCCTCCGGTGTCTACCGCTTCGTGAAGCTGGCTCAGCTCGGCCATAAGATCCAACTCGTCCTCTTCGGAACCACCGAGCGATATGGTGTCATCGTCCGGCTCGATGACCGCCTCGGCGCCGAGTTCGGGAATCGATTCACCGACCAGGGTTTCGTACCCTTCCTCATCTTCCATCGGCAGTTTGAAGCCCGCCACCGAGTCATGCAGTTCATTCGCCAGCTCGGCGAGATTTCCGATCGATTCGGCGGTCTCGCTGGTACCGGCCGATACCTGCTTGGTGATGTCCTGGATGACGTTCATGGTGTTGGAAACTTCGGTGGCCGCATGCGTCTGGTTCAGCGAGGTATCGGAAATACTCGTAACCAGATCGAACAGTCGGCCCGACACCGTTTCGATCTCGGTCAGCGCAATACCCGCATCCTCGGCGAGTTTGGCACCGGCCACCACGCCCGCGGTGCTCTGCTCCATGGAGTGTACCGCTTCATTGGTATCGGTCTGGATAGTCTTGATCAACGCCTCGATCTGTTTGGTCGCATCGGTCGAGCGTTCCGCAAGGCGCTGCACCTCGTCCGCTACCACCGCAAAGCCGCGGCCTGCGTCACCCGCCATGGCAGCCTGTATGGCGGCATTCAAAGCGAGAATGTTGGTCTGGTCGGCGATGTCGTTGATAAGACCGACGATGGCACCGATCTCCTGCGAAGATTCACCCAGTCGTTTGATGCGCTTGGACGTCTCCTGGATCTGCTCGCGGATGTTGTCCATACCCATGATCGTGCGCTGCACCGTGTCGGAACCCTTATGGGCGATATCGAGTGAACGCTTCGCCACCTCGGCGGACTCCTGCGCATTCTTCGACACCTGCTCGATAGAGCTTGCCATCTGGTTGATGGATCGGGTGGCGGAGGTGATCTGTTGCGCCTGATGATCGGATGCTTCGGCAAGATTGATCGCCGTGGCTCGTGTCTGTCGTGCCGCACGGGCTACGCGGTCGGAGGTGATGTTGATGGTGGCGACCAGTTTGCGCAACTCGTCGATAGCGTAGTTCACCGAGTCGGCGATGGCGCCGGTGATCTCCTCGGTAACCGTGGCCTTGGTGGTAAGGTCACCGTCGGCGAGTGTGCTCATTTCATCAAGCAGAGTAAGGATAGCCGCCTGGGTGCGCTTGTTGACCTCCTCCGATTCTGAACGTTGCGAATGCGCCTCGTTCTGCAGCGCCTGGCTGCGCGTGACAACCGTGTAGCCAATCAAAAGCAGGAAGAGAACGGCGATCGATCCAGGCAGGAACACCGACTGGGCACTGAAAGCGGCGGACATGCCCTGCGTTTCCACAGCAGCCTGCAGCCCTGCCGCCTCGACCAGCATCTTGTCGCCATCGGTAAGCAAGTTGGCTGTCGATTCGCGCGCCTCGAAAAGCGCCTGGAATGCTTTTCCAAACTGTGCCACCTGGCCATTGAGGACCCCGTAGGCGCTGGCCACTTCACTCAGTTTGCCGCGCACCTGGGCATCGGCAACACGCTCGATTTTCAGTTCACGATCGCCACTGATCAATCCCTGCAGGATCTGGCCGAAGCGCACCGCGTCCGCGACGAACTGATTCGGCGCCCGAGCCGCATCGGGACCACCCTTGAGAATCTCCGTTGAGTTGCGACGCAGCCGCTCGAGGAGTACGAGTTGCTGGCTCGTCAGATTGATCTGGGACGCGGGCGCATTGCTTGCGACCAGACGCTCTGCAACCTCCTCGCTCAGTGACTGTACCTGCTCGAGCTGAGCGTTCAGGGTGCTGGCGAGACCATAGGTCGCGACCAGCGTTTCACGCCGCGCCAGTATACGATCGACGTCTCCGCGCATCTTGGCCCAGATATCGGAGATCTTTTTGACTGCCTGGGTAGCAGCCTCACTGGGCATGGTGAGTTTCTGTATATCCCCGTCGGTGGGAACATCACGCCCTTCAAGCCGACCGACGTTGGCCTCGTATTGTCCGCGCACGTACTCAACTTCGGAGAAAGCCTGGACATTCCCGGACACCGCGCGCAACGCGGCCTTTCCCAGGGACTGCGAATGGACCCGCAGCGCACTTACGTGATTCAGCACCTGGCGCTGCTGCGATTCCCGTTGGTTGATCTGGCTGAAGTTGACAGCCATCCATCCTATACAGGCGATCAACGCCGCAAACAGGAACATGAGGCGGAGCGAATATCCACTGTCGGTCTGGCTGGTTTCCTTCATAACTCTCTCTCCTGGCCGGCTTTCCGTTCACGATGGTTGGGACACATCCCCGGCTCGACTCGAGCTGGCGTCCTACCCGCTGTGAGCGAGCCTCCGTCCTGGGCAATTGTTCAGGTTACGGTTTAACGCACCTCATCAAATGGCGACCTGCATAAAGGTCGGAGTTTCCACCAACCGATGCAGACTAAAAACGCCCCAATACTCTCCATCACGCCAGAATGCTCGCTTCATAAAAGGTCGCATTGCTTCGTCGATTGAAGGGAGTACCGAGGTTCGTTCTTCTTCCCGGAAGTGCCGCAGGCCTAAGACCTCTTCCACCAATACGCCGGTGAAGACCCCTTTATAGTTGGTTGCCAGCACACGACACTGGGGTGCAATCGATGTCGGTGCCCCGTATAGAAAACCGTTCAAATCCAATATCGGCAGGAGATTCCCGCGCACATTGGCGATACCTTTGACCCAGGACTTGGTCATCGGAACCTTGGTCACGGGTGGAATCTCGAGAATCTCCACCACTTCGGCCAATGGTGCCACCAAACGATGACGCCCCAGCCGAAAACCCACACCGCTCCAAACATCCTCGACCTCGACCAGCATCGGCAGGCCGACGGCATGTTCCAGACACCGCCGCTCGATGCTCTGCAGTAGCGCGAAGGGTTCGGGATGAGAACTGGGCATAGTACTCTCGCCGTCAGCCGGCCAGCAGAGCCTTGATCTTGGAGATCAGTTCATCCTCAGAGGCCGGCTTGGTCACATAGTCGCTGGCACCCTGACGCATACCCCATATCTTGTCGGTCTCCTGTCCTTTGGTACTGACGATGATGATCGGAATATCCTTGGTGGCCGCATCCTTGCTGATCGCGCGCGTTGCCTGAAAACCGTTCAATCCCGGCATCACAATATCCATCAGGATCAGATCAGGTTTCTGTTTCTTGGCTACTTCGATACCCTCTTCGCCGGTTTCCGCGGTGATAACTTCATAACCATGTTTTTTCAGCATGCCGCCCAAGACGTGCACCTCGGTGGGAGAGTCATCGATGATCAGTACTCGCGCCATTGGGAAATCCCCTAGTAAATAGTGTTATCGTCCACGACCGACCAGCGCCAGCCGTTGCTGGATCCATTAAATTGCCCTGTTGCCAACCGCAACCACACACCGTCGAATCGCGCCCAGCAGCTCATCTTTGGTAAAGGGCTTCGTCAGATACTGATCTGAGCCAACGATTCGACCCCGGGCTCTGTCGAACAGGCCATCCTTGCTCGAGAGCATGATGACGGGCGTCTGCTTGAACGCCTTGTTATTTTTTATCAATGTACACGTCTGATAGCCATCAAGCCGCGGCATCATGATATCGACAAAGATGATATCCGGACGCTGATCGGCAATCTTCGATAGCGCCTCAAAACCGTCTCCGGCGGTCACGACCTCGCAACCCTCCTTCTTCAACAGTGTCTCGGCGGTTCGACGGATGGTTTTGCTGTCATCGATGACCATTACCTTGAGACCGGATAGATTCTTGTCCCCTGCCTCACTACTCACCAGTTTCATCCACCCTGAATATGCCGATTTCTGCCGAATGTACCCCAAGGCGTTTCATTACACAATACGTAAATTATTCGCCGTAACTATTTATCCCGTCTCACAAATCCATATTTCCAGTTTGCAAATTTCGATTGGTGTCCGGGACATAAACACCAACGCATATCATCCACCAGGCTTTATACTCTGCGACAGTCGCGCAACGATGTGACCGACCGCCAAATCTGTCAAGAGAACTTCTCACCATCAGCGCCAAACACGATAAGTTCCAGTTTAAGCAGCTTTTTTTGGGATAATCACCGCCAGCCATGACCCCCGAGCAACTCAGCGCTGTACCTCATCTCACCACGGCCTTGTCCGGGCCACTCCAACAGATCGAGTCGCATCTGCTCCTGCACCAGGCCCAGATCGAGGCCTGGTTACGTACTCAGTGGCGCGAGACCCGCGCTCCGTTCTACGCGTCGGTGGATCTGCGCAACTCGGGTTTCAAGCTGGCGCCGGTCGATACCAACCTCTTTCCGGCCGGTTTCAACAACCTCAGCAGCAGCTTCACCCCGCTTTGCATCCATGCCGTCCAGTCGGCCATGGAAAAGTACTGCCCAGCGGCATGCCGCGTACTCATAATTCCCGAAAACCACACCCGCAACCTGTTCTATCTGGAAAGCCTGGCCGCACTGCGCGACATAATGCTCAAGGCAGGGTTCGAGGTACGTATCGGCTCACTGCTTCCCGAACTTGAGGGTCCATTGAGCATTGATCTCCCGTCAGGCGGGCAAATCCGGCTGGAACCCGTAGTCCGGCACGGCAATCGCCTGCACCTCGCTCAGTACAATCCCTGCGTGGTCGTGCTCAACAACGATCTTAGCGCTGGCCGTCCCGCACAACTCGAGAATCTTGAGCAGCCGATCGTTCCGCCCATGGAACTGGGCTGGAACAAGCGCCGTAAATCGGCGCACTTCACCCACTACCAGGATGTCGCCCGCGAGTTTTCAAGCCTAGTGGATATCGATCCCTGGCTGATCGATCCGCTGTTTCGAAACTGCGGCGAAATCGATTTCATGAAACGCGAAGGCGAGGATTGCCTGGCTCGCAACTCCAACATCCTGCTCGAAGCCATCACGCTCAAGTACGCCGAGTACGGAATTGATCAGGCGCCCTTCGTTGTCATGAAAGGGGATGCCGGCACTTACGGAATGAATGTGATGGTGGTGCACAGCGCCGAGGAGATGCGGCAGCTCAACCGCAAGCAACGCACCAAGATGTCGGTCAGCAAGGAGGGGCAGAAGGTTACGCGTGTCATCATCCAGGAAGGCGTGCCAACCCTGGAGACCTGGGGGCCGCAGCAAAATGCCGCCGAACCGGTGGTCTACATGATCGATCATTTCGTTGTCGGCGGATTCTACCGCGTCCACACCAAACGCGGGCCGCGCGAGAGCCTCAACGCACCCGGTATGCAGTTCGAACCACTGGCCTTCGCCGACAGCTGCATCACGCCCGACCCCGATCGCCCGCCTGACGCAGAGCCCAACCGCTTCTATGCCTATGGCGTGATCGCGCGTCTCGCACTGGTAGCCGCCGCCCGCGAACTGGCCGACCTGACCTGAGAGCAAAGGATAAAAGGCATTGAGCTCTTTCAATCAGCATACGAGGCACGCATGACCATTCGGCTTGGCGTCGTGATGGACCCCATCGGGACCATCAATTTCAAGAAAGACAGCACACTCGCCATGCTGCTGGCTGCCCAGGCCCGCGGGTGGGATCTCAGCTATCTGGAGCAGCGCGACCTCTATCTGCGTGACGGGACGGCCTACGGACGCGGGCGCGCGCTGCGCGTTCACAACGATCCGCAGCGCTGGTTTGAACTCGCGCAAACGGTGGAGTACCCGCTGTCCGAACTCGATGTGATCCTGATGCGCAAGGATCCGCCCTTCGACATGGAGTACGTCTACACCACTTATCTGCTGGAACGCGCCGAGGAAGCGGGCACGCTGGTGGTAAACCGCCCCCAGGCGCTGCGCGATGCCAACGAAAAACTCTTTACAGCCTGGTTCAGCGACTGTTGTCCGCCGACACTGGTGTCACGTAACGCGGACCAGCTGCGTGCGTTTCTGACCGAGCAGAGCGATGTGATTCTCAAACCACTGGGCTCGATGGGCGGCGCGGGCATCTTCAGGATTACCGCGGCTGACCCGAACATCAACGTGATCATCGAGACCCTTACCGACAACGGCGAGCGCTATGCCATGGCGCAGCGCTTCATCCCCGAGATCAGCGCCGGCGACAAGCGCATCCTGCTGATCGATGGCGAGCCGGTCCCCTATGCCCTGGCGCGCATTCCGGCTCCGGGCGAGACCCGTGGTAACCTGGCGGTTGGCGGTCGCGGTGAAGGGATACCCCTCACGCCCGGCGATTACGCCATCTGCGAGCGGGTGGCACCGGAACTGCGCCGGCGCGGCCTGATATTCGTCGGCCTCGATGTGATTGGCCGCTATCTCACCGAGATCAACGTCACCAGCCCCACCTGCATCCGGGAACTCGACGCCCTGTACGGACTGGATATTGGCAGCCAGTTGATGGACGCCATCGAGCGACGATTGGACGCGGTCAAAAACGCCTCCTTGCTCACCTCATAGTTGACAATTCATAGGGAACTCTCTGAAATGTCGAGAGTTCACGATCTGACGGATCTGAAATCACTGCATGAGCGCCGTAGTAGCCGTACCTCAGATCAGCGCCCGCAATCGGCTCGAGTTGACGCTGTTTGTTGCAGCCGCGCTGCACGCCGTGATCATCCTTGGTGTGGGTTTCGGTCTTGATCAGTTGATCCCGCGCGATCCCGTCCAGCGCATGGAGATAACGCTGGTCCACAGCCGCTCCGACACCGCGCCCGACGATGCCAAGCTGCTCGCGCAAGCCAATCAGAAGGGCGGTGGCGATCTGGACAAGGCCGCGCGCCCTACCAGCCCCGCCTCCACCCCTGCGGAGCTGCCTAACCGGGGCAGCGACGCCTACTCGCAACCGGCTCCGCCGGCCGCCCCGCAACAGCCGGTGCGCCAACAAGTGATGGCCACACCAAGGCCCAGCGTTCGCAAGGCGCCCACCGCGCCTGCCGTCGAGGAAGCGCCGCCGTTACCCGACGCCGCCACACTGATGACACGCTCGTTGCAGATGGCCAGCCTCAGCAGCGAGATCAACCGCGAATGGCAGAACAACGCCGAACGTCCGCGGCAGAAGTTCATCTCCGCCAGCACACGCGAGTACAAATACGCGGCCTACGAAGAGGCATGGCGGCTGAAAATCGAGCGTATCGGCAACCTCAACTACCCCAGTGAGGCCATTCGTCGCAAGCTCTCCGGCGCACTGATGCTTGATGTGGCGATAAAGCCCGACGGTTCGGTGCACAATATCCGCATCGCCAGCAGTTCCGGGCACAAGGCCCTCGATGATGCGGCAATTCGCATCGTCCATCTCGCCGCCCCTTTTGCCCCCTTTCCTCCGAAAATCCGCGCCGAAACCGACATCGTGCGCATCATTCGTACCTGGAAATTCGATAACGACTACCGACTTTCGAGCCGCTGAACCACGGCGCGCCAGCCCACCTCCCTTGTACCCTCCTGGGGATGGGCAGATACTATGTCCATGGCCATGCCCTCGTACCTGACCAACCACTTTCTCATCGCGATGCCGTCCCTCCAAGACCCCAATTTCGCGCGCACGGTGACCTATATCTGCGAGCACAACGACGAGGGGGCGATGGGCATCGTGATCAACAAGCCGCTCGATCTGCACCTGGGCGACGTGCTCAGCCACATGGACATCCAGCCGCGCGGGCAGCAGATCGCCGCGCTGCCGGTGGTGCTCGGCGGGCCGGTCCAGCGTGAACGCGGTTTCGTGCTCCACCAACCTGCCAGCGACTGGGATGCGACACTGCGCGTCACCGAAGAGATAGGCGTCACTACCTCGCGCGACATCCTCGCCGCCATTGCCACCGGCAAAGGCCCGGCGCAGATCCTGGTCGCCCTCGGTTACGCCGGTTGGGCACCGGGCCAATTGGAACAGGAGATGGCCGACAACGCCTGGCTGAGCGGTCCCGCCGACCTGGAGATCCTCTTCGACCTCCCCTACCAAGCCCGATGGGAGAGCGCGGCCGCTCTGCTCGGTGTCGATCTCAACACCCTGTCGGACGAGGTCGGGCACGCGTGACGGCGCGGCCCCGGACCCTACTTGGATTCGACTACGGTTTGAGGCGCATTGGGATTGCAGTGGGCCAGGAGCTGACCGGCACCGCCAATCCGCTGGAGACGCTGCAGATTCCCGACCGCGGTCTCGACTGGAACGCAATCAGCGCCCTGATCGAGGAATGGCAGGCTGATGCCCTGGTCGTGGGGGTTCCCTTCAATATGGATGGCACCGAGCACGAGATGACGCTTGCCGCCCGGCGATTTGCCCGTCGGCTTCAAGGGCGGTATGGTCTGCCGGTTTATGAAATCGACGAACGGCTCTCTTCGGTGGAGGCCGGGCACGCGCTACGCCAGCGTGGGCAGAAAACGGGGCGGAAACACGAACGCGGACAGATCGACTGCGAAGCCGCCCAGATCATCCTGCAGACATGGCTGAACGAACATGCAAGGTAGATCCATGGGTTCCAGCGAAATCGAGCCTCTGATCGCGCAGATGATCGAACAGCTGCGCGAGCGGATTGCCGCACGACCAAAAGCCGCGCCACTGATGATCGGCATTCACACCGGCGGCGTGTGGATCGCCAAACGCCTGCATCAGGAATTAGGGTTGAGCGATCCCCTGGGATCGCTCGACATCACCTTCTACCGCGACGATTTCACCCGCGTCGGACTCAACCCACAGGTCAAGCCCTCGCAACTGCCCGCGGCCGTGGATGGGCGCCACATCATCCTCGTCGATGACGTGCTGCATACCGGACGCACGATTCGCGCGGCCATGAACGAACTCTTCGATTACGGTCGGCCGGCAGCGGTGTCGCTGGTGTGCCTGGTTGACCGTCCGGGCCGCGAATTACCCATTCAGCCCGATGTCGTCGGCCAACACATGGAACTGCAACCCGGAGAGCACGTAAAATTGTCCGGCCCCGAACCGCTGGTGCTGACTGTGCAGAAAACCGCGTGAACCTCTTATCAATCTATTCTCTTGCCGCACCTCCGATGCTCGACCACCCAATTCCATTCCCCGCCACCAGCGTCGCGGGAGGGGGACGCGCATGATTGGCCCCCACGAGGTACAAGTCGATGCCCAGGGGCGGCTGCGTCACTTCCTCACCACGGAGGGGTTGAGTCGCGCGCTGCTGACCGAGATCCTCGATACCGCCGACAGCTTCATGTCAGTGGTCGATCAAAGCGTGAAAAAAGTCCCGCTGCTGCGCGGGCGCACGATAGTCAATCTTTTTTACGAGCCGAGCACGCGCACCCGCACCACTTTCGAGCTGGCCGCCAAGCGACTCTCCGCCGACGTGCTCAATATCGCGGTCAGTACCTCGTCGGCCACCAAAGGCGAGACGTTGCTCGATACCGTGCGCAACCTCGAGGCGATGCATTCGGACATGTTCATCGTGCGCCACAATCAAAGCGGCGCCGCGCACTTCATCGCGCAACACGCCGCTCCCCACGTGGCGGTGATCAACGCCGGCGACGGGCGTCACGCCCACCCGACGCAGGCGATGCTCGACATGCTCACGATTCGCCGTCACAAGGGTTCGTTCCAGGAACTCAGCGTGGTGATCGTCGGCGACATCCTCCACTCGCGGGTGGCGCGCTCCCAGATCCATGCGCTGAACACCCTGGGTGTCGGCGAAGTGCGGGTGGTGGCACCCAAGACGCTTTTGCCGGCCGAGGTGGAATCGCTGGGCGTCAAGGTCTACCACGACCTCGATGCCGGACTCGATAACGTCGATGTCGTCATGATGCTGCGGCTGCAACGCGAACGCATGCGCGGCACCCTGCTGCCCAGCGCCCACGAGTATTTTCAGCTCTTCGGCCTCAGCGCGCGGCGTCTGGAACGCACCAAACCCGACGCCATCGTCATGCATCCCGGCCCCATCAACCGCGGCATAGAGATAGAAAGCGAGGTGGCCGATGGGCCGCGCTCGGTAATCCTGCAGCAGGTCACCCACGGCATCGCGGTGCGCATGGCGGTGATCTCCATGACCATGGGCAGCCGCGTCGCCGAGGGAGCCGACGCATGAGCCGGATTCGTATCAGCAACGGCCGGATCATCGACCCCGCAAGCCGACTCGATCAGGTGACCGATCTCTACGTGGTCGATGGGCGCATCGCAGCGATCGGTGAGAAACCCGCCGATTTTCGGCCCGATAGCGAAATCGACGCCACGGGCCAGCTGGTCTGTCCCGGGCTGATCGATCTCTGTGCCCGCACCCGCGAGCCGGGGGAGGAACCCAAGGGCACGATTGCCAGCGAGACCGCCGCGGCGGCAAGCACAGGCATCACCACCCTGGTCTGCCCGCCGGATACCGATCCGGTCATCGATACCCCCGCCGTTATCGAACTCATCCGCCAACGCAACGAACTGGCCGGCAAGGCACGCATTCTCCCGATCGGAGCGCTGACCCAGGATCTCAACGGCGAGGCGCTGAGCGAAATGGCCGCCTTGAAAGCGGCGGGCGCAGTCGGCATCAGTAACGCCGACCGGCCACTGACCAACACCTTGGCGATGATGCGCGCCCTGGAGTATGCCGCCACCTTCGACATGACCGTTTTTCTGCGTCCTGAAGATCCCGCACTGCGTGACGATGGCCTGGTGCACGAGGGGGCCGTCAGCACCCGCCTGGGACTACCGGGGATACCCGATGCGGCCGAAACGGTCGCCGTGGCGCGCGATCTGGCACTGATCGAACGCAGCGGCATCCGCGCCCATTTTTGTCGGCTCTCCAGCGCTCGATCGGTACGCCTGATCGCCCGGGCCCAGCACGATGGTCTTCCCGTCACCGCCGATGTGGCGGCCCACCAGCTGTTTCTCACCGAAATGGATGTGATGGGATTCAACAGCAACTGCCACGTCTACCCGCCCTTGCGTACCCAGCGCGATCGCGATGCACTGCGCGAGGCGGTGGCGGAAGGCGTTGTCAGCGTCATCTGCTCAGATCATCAGCCTCACGAGCCCGATGCCAAGCTGGCGCCACTCGGCGAAACCGAAGCGGGGATAGCCGGTCTGGAGACCCTGTTACCCCTTACCTTGAGGCTGGTGGACGAAGGCGTAATCGACCTGATGGCGGCAATTGCGCGACTCACCGCGGGTCCTGCCGGCGTGCTCAGGCGCGCGGCCGGGACGCTGACCCCCGGTAACACGGCGGACATCTGCCTGATCGATCCCGAGGTCTTCTGGACACTGACACCCGAGCGGTTGCGCGGACGCGGCCACAACACCCCCTTCATCGGCTGGGAGTTCCGCGGGCAGGTCACCCACACCCTGCTCAACGGCCGGATCGTCTATCAGCGCAACTCCTCGTAGTTTCTTCGGAGCCTTCATGGATCATTCGCACCGCGGCACCATCTTCGTCGAACAGGCCGAAATCCTCGCACATCAAGCCTTCGACGGCGATCAGCAGGTATTGCGCGTCCATGCGCCAAAAACCGCTGCCAACGCCCGGCCCGGGAGTTTCGCCCACCTGCAATGCGCTCCGCACCTGCCGATGCGCCGTCCGCTGTCGATCATGCGCGTCTCGCCCACCGAGGGATGGGTGGATTTTCTCTACAAGGTGGTAGGGCGCGGGACTGCACTGTTGGCCAAACGCAAGGTCGGTGAGACCATCGACCTCCTGGGCCCCATCGGAAAAGCCTTTACCCTGCTCCCGGAGTGCCCCCGGCCGCTGCTGCTGGGTGGCGGCGTCGGTATCCCGCCGATGGTATTTCTGGCCGAATCGATGCGCCCGCAACTCAAGGCTTTGCAACCGCTGGTGCTGATGGGTTCGGAGGTCCCTTTCCCCTTTGCCGCCCGACCTTCGCAGATCCTGGTACCCGGTATTCCCGAAGGAGTAATAGGCTGCATGCCGTTGCTCGACGATTGGGGCATCCCATCGCGGCTCGCCAGTCGGCAATCCTATGCGGGTTGTTTCGATGGTTACATTACCGATTTGGCGCGCGCCTGGCTTGTCAGCCTCGCTGCCGAAGAGCGGGTCAAGGTCGCGGTCTACGCCTGCGGCCCGCACCCGATGCTCGAGGCGGTGGCAGAATTCGCGGCGGAATTCGGCCTGCCGTGCCAGGTCTCGTTGGAGGAGTTCATGGCCTGCGGCGTCGGCGGTTGCGCGGGGTGTGCGGTACAGGTGGAAACACCAGACGGCCCGGCGATGAAACGTGTCTGCGTGGACGGGCCGGTGTTCGATGCACGCGCCGTATTCAACACCGGCGCGTGAGACAGGCCGCTCAGTCGAGTTCGGAATCCACCAAGGTCAACCCATCAGCGGCCGATTGCAGCTGATCGATTCCCCCTTCCTTGCCGAGCTTGATCATCAACCGCACCTCGTTGGGCGAGTCGGCATGCCGTAGCGCCTCCTCGACGGAGATCTCGTCCTCCATGTAAAGCCGGAACAGCGCCTGGTCAAAAGTCACCATCCCCTGTTCGTTGGAGCGCTTCATCACCTCCTTGAGCTTGTGCACCTCTCCCTTGTGAATGAGATCACTCACCAGCGGCGTTCCCAGCAGGATTTCGATAGCCACGCGCCGGCCACTGCCATCCTTGCGCGGCACCAACTGCTGCGCCACCACCGCCTTGAGGTTCAACGAGAGATCGAGCAGGATCTGGTTGCGTTTGTCGTCGGGGAAGAAGTTGATGACACGATCCAGCGCCTGATTGGCGTTGTTGGCATGCAGGGTGGCGAGACAGAGATGACCTGTCTCCGAAAAAGCGATGGCGTATTCCATGGTTTCGCGGCTGCGGATCTCACCGATCAGTATGACGTCGGGAGCCTGGCGCAGTGTGTTCTTCAGCGCCACCTCGAACCCTTCGGTATCGATCCCCACCTCGCGTTGAGTAATGATGCAACCGGCATGTTGGTGAACATACTCGATCGGGTCTTCGATACTGATGATGTGTCCGGTGCTGTTCTGGTTGCGAAAACCGATCATCGAGGCCAGCGATGTCGATTTACCCGTCCCGGTGCCACCGACGAAGATGATCATGCCCCGCTTGGTCATCGCCAGATCCTTGATGATCGAAGGCAGGCAGAGTTCCTCGATGGTTGGGATCTTGGTCTCGATCCGGCGCAACACCATGCCGACGTTGTTGCGCTGCACGAAGGCGCTGACCCTGAAGCGACCCACGCCCGATGCGCTGATGGCAAAGTTACACTCGTGGGTGGCCTCGAACTCCTCGACCTGGCGTTGGTTCATGACACCGAAGACCAGCTCGCGTGTCTGCTCCGGGGTCAGAGGGGCCTTGTTGACCGGCAGCAGCTTGCCGTGCACCTTGATGGTCGGCGGGAAACCTGTAGTGATAAACAGGTCGGAAGCCTTGTTCTGCACCATGAACTTGAGCAGTCCATTGAAATCCATGTCGTCACTCCTGGGGAAATACGTGATCCCCGACTAGCACTAGAAAGTCTCTTTATTGGCTGCGCGTGTGCGGGCATCCTGGCGGGTCACCAGTCCTTTTTGCACCAGATCGGTGAGACACTGATCAAGCGTCTGCATCCCGGATTTGTTACCCGTCTGAATCGCCGAATACATCTGCGCGACCTTGTTTTCGCGAATCAAATTCCGTATCGCCGGCGTACCGATCATGATCTCGTGGGCCGCGATTCGGCCACCGCCCACCTTCTTCATCAAGGTCTGCGAGATGACCGCACGCAGCGCTTCCGAAAGCATGGAACGCACCATGTCCTTCTCGCCCCCTGGAAAGACGTCGACGATACGATCGATGGTCTTGGCGGCAGAGACCGTGTGCAGCGTACCAAACACCAAGTGCCCGGTCTCGGCAGCCGTCAGCGCCAGGCGTATCGTCTCCAGATCGCGCAACTCACCCACCAGAATGGTGTCGGGATCCTCGCGCAGGGCCGAGCGCAGCGCCTCATTGAATCCCAGCGTATCGCGATGAACCTCGCGCTGGTTAACCAAACACTTCTTGCTCTCGTGGACGAATTCGATGGGATCCTCGATGGTAAGGATATGCCCGAACTCATTCTCGTTCTTGTGATTGACCATCGCCGCCAGCGTGGTGGATTTTCCCGATCCCGTGGGCCCAGTCACCAGCACCAGCCCGCGTGGTTGATCGGAGATATCCTTGAAGATCGCCGGGCAGGCCAGATCTTCCAGCGTCAGGACGTTGGAGGGGATGGTACGAAACACCGCACCGGTGCCGCGGTTCTGAGTGAAGGCGTTGACGCGAAAGCGCGCGATGCCCGGCAGCTCAAAGGAGAAATCGGTTTCGTAGAACTCGTCGAAATCCTTGCGCTGCTTGTCGTTCATGATGTCGTAGACCAGCGCATGAACGGTCTTGTGATCCATTGACGGCAGATTGATGCGACGAATATCGCCGTCGACGCGGATCATCGGCGGCAGGCCGGCTGATATATGCAGGTCGGACGACCCGTTTTTCACACCAAACGCCAGCAGTTCGGCTATGTCCATTCACATCCCCCTTACACTACAATCCGAGACTTGCCCGCCGTGCGCTCTTTTGGCCAACCGATCGAGCAACCCTATCATACCAACCATAAAACTTTATTTGGGGCCATGACCGAAAAGCGCGATGCGCGTCTCATAAAAGCACAGCTCGATGCGCTCCGCAAACGTATTCGGGACGCCGAAGGTGCTGCCGGTCGGGCTCCAGGCTGCGTACGGCTGATCGCCGTCAGCAAGACCCGCCCTGCAGAAGATCTGCGCAGCGCCTACGCCGCGGGTCAACGCGACTTCGGTGAAAACTACCTCCAGGAGGCCGTTGCCAAGATGGCGGCACTCACTGATCTTGCGATCACCTGGCACTTTATCGGCCCGATTCAATCAAACAAAAGCCGTACGGTCGCCGAAAGCTTCGATTGGGTGCACAGTGTCGATCGACTGAAGATCGCCAGACGCCTGAGCGAACAGCGCCCCCACGACCGAAAACCGCTGAATATCTGTCTGCAGGTCAACGTCAGTCGCGAGGCCAGCAAATCCGGCATCGATATTGAGCAACTGCCGGCGATCGCCGCAGAAATCGCCATGCTCCCCAACTTGCGCCTGCGCGGACTGATGGCAATTCCCAAACCCAGCGACGACCCCGAGAGCCAGCGCACACCGTTCCGAATTCTGAGGGTGGCGCTGGAGCGACTGCAACAGCAAGGTCCTGGCCTCGACACCCTCTCGATGGGCATGACCGATGACCTGGAGGCCGCCATACTCGAGGGCGCCACCCTGGTGCGCGTTGGCACCGCCATTTTCGGCGCGCGCCACACACACGGAACTTGAGCCCGCCTACCCTGTTGAGTATCTTGGCAACCATGAAATCCCCGACACTGAGCTTCATAGGCGGCGGCAACATGGCCCGCAGCCTGATCGGTGGTTTGATCACCGATCACTACGATCCCGTCCGCATCTGGGCGGCGGACCCGCACACCGAAGGACTCGACCGGCTGCGCGAGGAATTCGGCATTCACACCACGGCGCTCAATCAGGAGGCAGCCGATCACGGCGAGGTGCTGATTCTCGCAATCAAACCGCAAGTACTGCGGGGTGTGGCGCGCGAGCTGGCCGAGATCGTGCAGAAGCGCAAGCCGCTCGTCGTTTCCATCGCCGCCGGAGTGCGCAGCGCCGATATCGAACGCTGGCTGGGTGGCAATATCGCACTGGTACGTACGATGCCCAATACGCCGGCGCTGGTGAAAAGCGGCGCGACGGCGCTCTTTGCCAACGGGCGCGTCAGCCAAACCCAACGCGAACAGGCCGAGACGATCCTGCGCTCGGTGGGTGTCACAATCTGGGTGCTGGAAGAGGCGCAGCTGGATGCGGTCACCGCGCTCTCAGGCAGCGGTCCCGCCTACTTTTTTCTGTTCATGGAACACCTGGAGCGGGTCGCCCGTGAGCTGGGACTGTCCGCGGAGACTGCCCACCTGCTGACGCTCGAAACCGCTTTCGGCGCCGCCCGCATGGCGCTCTCCAGTGAAGACGATGTCGCAACGCTGCGTCGGCGGGTTACCTCGCCGGGCGGTACCACGGAAAAGGCGCTCGAGGCATTCGCCGCGGGCGATTTCGGCGGGCTCGTGGACAAGGCGCTGCATGCCGCCTGTCAACGGTCTCGAGAACTGGCCGATATCCTCGGCAAGGACTGAACGCGTTATGGGCAGCAACTATTTCACCAATCCGCTGGAGTTTTTGATCCAGACCCTGGTCGGGCTCTACCTGCTCTGCGTCATGCTGCGCTTCCTGCTGCAGTGGGTACAGGCTGATTTCTACAACCCGGTCTCGCAGTTTCTGGTCAAAATCACCAACCCGCCTCTGCGACCGCTGCGCCGCCTCATCCCCGGTTGGGCGGGCGTCGACATCGCCGCGCTGGTGTTGATGCTGATCCTGCAGATGGCGGCCCTGCTGTTTGTTGCTCTGCTGCGCGGCGTGGAACCGGGCATCGGCCCATTACTGGTGCTGTCGATCGCCGAACTGATCTCACTGCTCTTCAATGTCTTTCTGGTGACCATCATCATCCAGGCAATTCTCAGCTGGGTGAATCCCGGTCAGCACAATCCGATCACCAGCATGCTCTATTCGTTGAATCGACCACTGCTGGGTCCTGCGCAGCGACTGCTTCCCCCGATGGGCGGCATGGACCTCTCGCCCATCGTCGTGATCATCGGCCTGCAACTCGCCAAGATGCTGATACTGCCGCCGCTTTACCGCCTCGCCAGTTGAGTGAGTCAGCACCCTGGTACCACTGGGAGGGCGAAGCGTTGATCGTCGCCCTGCAGATCCAGCCGCGTGCCAGTCGCGACGAAATCGTGGGACCCCACGGTGCGTACCTGCGGGTACGTATTACTGCCCCGCCGGTAGACGGCAAGGCCAACCGACACCTTTGCGCCTTTCTCGCCAAACTCTGTGGCGTGGCCAAAAGTGCCGTAACACTCGAATCGGGGACCGTCGGTCGCCGCAAACAGGTACGCATTGCCGCGCCCCGCCACCTTCCGCCCTTTGTCGGGTCGGGCACCCTCTGACCACTAACGTTTCGGCAGGACGAAGGTGAAGCAGGTGCCGTGGCCGCATTCGCTGCTGACGCGAATCTCGCAGCCATGCAGATCGAGGATGCGCTTGACGATGGCCAGGCCCAGCCCGACATGCTCATCGCCACTGCCCGCTTTGCTGCCTCGGTAGAAGCGATCGAACACTTGCGGCAGATCGGCCGCATCGATCCCGTCGCCGCTATCCTCGATCCTGACCTCGATGGCCGACCCCTGCTCGACGAGCACGACGCGCACCTGTCCACCAGAGGGCGTATGACGCAGGGCGTTTTCAATCAGGTTATCGAACACCCGCTCGATCATGGCAATGTCGGCGTTCACCCAGCCGATATCGAGGGCGCCGGTCATGCTCAGCACCACGCGGCGCTGCTCGGCGTCAGGCTGAAACTTCTGAATCACATCCTGTACCAGCTCAGCGATGCTGAACGGCTCGTACTGGGGCGGTGTCTCCTGGGCATCGAACTTCGCCAGCTCAAACAGTGCGCCCACGCGTTGGCTCAATCCCTCGCTTTGCCGCAACGCCGCCTGCAGGTACTCCTCCCGCTCCGCTGGCGACAAGGTGCCGCTTTTCAGTTTCAGCGTTTCCAGATAACCACGCAGGGAGGCAAGCGGCGTGCGCAGATCATGCGAGACCTGCGCCACCAGATCGCGGCGTAGCGTGTCTTTCTTCTGCAATGCCTCGATCTGCTCGGAGATGCGCCCGGCCATGGCATCGAAGGTAAGCCCGAGGCGATCAATTTCGTCCGCCGGCCGCTGATCGGGCCGGGAGTAGGCGTTATGGGTGACGAAGCCGCTCTCCTTGAACACTTCCATACCACGCGTCAGCCGCTCCAGGCGTCGCGTGAGCAGATGAAAAACGAGCAGCCCCGCCACCAGGCCCAACGCCAGAGCGACGGCCAGCGCCCAGGCGCTGACGCGCAGGAAGTGGCTGTCACGAATCGCCCGCTCCATGACATCGAAATCCTCGCCGCGCAGCACCACATAGAGATAACCTTCCGGCTTTTCCGCCATTGGCACGGGGGTCACCGAAAACGGCTTGCGCGAATCGTGACCGCGCGGATCATCCCCCAGCAACGGGTAGGTGTCGCCACGCAGAAAGGCACGGACGGGCTCGAGCGAGACACGCTTGCGTTTCACCTTCTCAGGATCCGCCGAAAAGGCGAGGATCGCACCCTCCAGGTCGAGCAGATAGATCTCGATGCTGGGATTGATCACCATGTACTGATGAAAGGTCTCTTTGAGCGCCGCCTCGTCGAGACGGCCCTGCGCGACCAGATTGCGATCGGCCACCAGGTTGCGTGCCAGATCACGATTGAAACGCTGGTTGACCTCCTGCAGATAGCGGTGCATCGAGGACCAGCTCACCGCCAGATAGATGGTGCCCACCGACGCCAGCACCAGCACCAGCACCACCGCCAGCCGTGCATAGAGGGTGCGCAGCATCAGAGATCGTCGGCGAATTTGTAGCCCACACCCCAGACCGTGAGGACGAAACGGGGTTTGGCGGGATTGTGTTCAATCTTGGCGCGCAGGCGATTGATGTGCGAGTTGACGGTATGTTCGTAGCCCTCGTGGCTGTAACCCCATACCTGATCGAGCAGCTGCATGCGCGTATAGACGCGACCGGGATGGCGTGCGAAGTGGACCAGCAGGTCGAACTCCTTGGCGGTCAGCGTCACCTCTTCACCGGCCATTTCGACCCGATGCCGCGCCAGATCGATGTGCATTTCACCCGCATCGAGCGTCTCGTTCTCTGTTGGTGTTTCCACAGGCGCCGCGAGGGCTTCTGCGCGACGCAGGAGCGCCTTCACACGTGCCAGCAGCTCGGGAATGCTGAACGGTTTGGTGAGATAGTCATCCGCACCCATCTCCAATCCCAGCACCCGGTCCAGTTCGGCGGTGCGCGCGGTGAGCATCAGGATCGGGACGTAGCAGGGCTGCTGGCGCAGCTGACGGCATACCTCCAGGCCATCGATTCCCGGCAGCATCAGATCGAGGATCACCAGCGCGTAACGGTCGGGATGGAACCGCGCCAGCGCCTCACGGCCATCGCCGACCACGTCCGCCTCGCACTGAATATCGGAGAGATGCAACTTGACCAGGCGCGCGATGTCGGGACTGTCTTCGACCACCAGCACCTTGCGCGTCATTGCTGCCCTCCGTTGTTGGCGACCTGGGGGGCCGGTGGAAACCCTGCCCGCCGTGCCCCCGGGGTCCGGGTCACTCTACTGCTTGCTCTCCATCTTATCCATTTTCTCGCCCATCTGACCTTCCATCTTGTCCATCTTCTTGTCCATGTTCTCCATCTTGCCGGTCATCTTTTCGTCCATCATCTCCTTTTTCTTCATTTCATCCTGCATCGCAGGCTTGGTCATCATGGTCTCCCCGGACATCGACTTTTTCATCGTATCGCTCTTGTTCATGCTGTCGGCGGAAACCGGCATCGTCGCGCTCAACAAGCCGACACCCAACAGCGGTGCAAGGTAGGACATTCGCATTTTCATAATCACTCTCCTTAATCAGGTCGTTGCAAAAAGCGCCCCGGTACAGCGCATGAAGTGATTACAGGCGAACCACGTGGAGAGCCCATCACGAATTGGTCACGAATCGATCACATCGCGTCGGGTCACCGGTGAAATCGCACCCGCCGCCCGGGCCGGTTCCCGGGTCGATTCCGCCAGATGCGCCATGCGCTCGCGCATCGAGAAAAGATTGTTGCGCTCGATCCAACGCGGCAGCAGAAAAAAGAGCGCGACAAAGAGCAACCCAAGCATCCACGCAAAGTGTCGGTTCTCCAGCACCAGCGCGCCGAAGCTTACGTAGAGGACGGTGAGCGGCAGCATGCCCAGGTAGGTGGCGATACTGAAACGAAGCAGCGACATCTTGGTCAAGCCCGCACCATAACTCACGACATCAAACGAGATGAACGGAATCAATCGCGATACGAAAACCAGTCGACCCAGCAGGTGATCCGAACAAGCCGCGCAGAAATTGATATGCCCGCTCACTACCCTTTCGATCAGCGCCCGCCCCAGAAGCCGCCCCAGCAGAAACGCCATCTGCGCGCCCAGTAACGCTCCCAACGATGCATAGAGCGTGCCCAGTACCGGCCCAAAGAACGAACCCGCCACCACATCCAGCGGCACGCTGGGTAGCGGGCTGAAGACGACGGCCGCCGCCATCAGCGCGATAAACAACAGAGGGGCGGCCATCCCCGCGTCGCCCAGCCAAAGCTGGATCTGGGCGATACTGAACGCATCGCTGATCCCGAATTTGTAGTCCAGCGCGAACACCAGTCCCAGACCCGCGAAAATGGCCAGCGCCTTGAGAGCCAACCAGCGCTGTAGCCTCAGTGTCGGTTGCATCATCACCGCTCTCCCGCAGGGATCTGCATAACCTGACCGGAGCAAGCGACAGAGCCATACCGGAAAATTTTTTCTATGGCGGCATGGAGATCTTTGTTTTGACCCGGGGACCAGGGGGGTTTACCCATGGAAGGTGAACCAATCGATAACGAGTCGATGCAGGAGGAGTAACCATGCTTGTAGAAGAGATTATGACCCGCGGCGTCAAAACCGCCAGACCTGACACACCGGTGCGCGAGATCGCCACGCAGATGGTGCTGAACCACATCAGCGGAATGCCGATCACCGACGCGGATGACCGTATCGTCGGCGTCATCTCGGAGAAGGATGTCCTGCACCACATGTTTCCCAATGTGCAGGATCTGATGGAGAGCGGCCTACGTGACCTGGAGTCCCTGGAAAGCAACTACCACAGCGTTATCGGACTCAAAGCAGCCGACCTGATGACCCGGGCGGTGGCTACCGTGACGCCCGATATGCCGGTATTGAAAGCGGCGGCCATGATGTGGCTACGCAAGGTGCGACGCATTCCGGTCGCAGTCGACGGTCAGCTGGTGGGAATAATCAGCATCGGTGACGTGCATCGTGCCATTTTCCAGTCCAACCTGATGGCCGACCAGAGTCGTCCCGCCGCCAACGGCTAGCTGCCGACCTCATAGGTCGCAACGGAATCGCGAAACGATTGGGGTACGGGCACCGGACGGCCCGTCTCCCGATCGACCATCACGCAAGTGATGAATCCGGTCGCGATCAGTTCTCCATCCACCGCCCGGTGAACCGCCATCTCGCCGGTGAAGCTGCTATTGCCGATACGCGAGATTTTTGTGTGAACATGGAGTTGATCTTCAAAATAAGCACGCCCCTTGAACTGGCAACCGGTATCGACAAAGAAAAAATCCAGTCCCTGCGCACGCAACGCGCGCCAGCCGCAGCCGACGGCCTCCAGATAGGCTGACAACGCTTCATCGCAATAGACGAGATAGTTGGAAAAATAGACATGCCCCTGGCAGTCCGTATCAGCGAAGCGGACCGACAGCGGGTAATAGAAGCATGCTCGGGTGGTAGGGTTGCCTGATTCCACGCTGATCCTTTGTTGCGTCACCGCCTATGAAGTTTAGCCGCAGTGCGCCCCCCCGGGAACCCAAGCGACAGCGGGCCCGCAAGGGGCCTGCTGCCGGTCCATGCGCGCGCTGCGGTCAGCGCTTCTGTAATAACTGCTCGATTCGCTCCAGCCGGTCTTCGATACCGCTGTGCCAGCCTGCCTCCTCCTGGGCATGGTGGCGCATGTACCCGCCGGGGTGACCACGGGAACCCCACCCCTGCATACCCTGGCCGGGCATCATTCCTGGTCCCATCATTCCTGGTCCCATCATTCCTGGTCCCATCATTCCTGGTCCCATCATTCCCGGTCCCATCATTCCCGGTCCCATCATTCCCGGTCCCATCATTCCCGGTCCCATCATCATGCCGGGACCCATACCGCCAGGGGTCTCCGCCATATGCTCGCGCATCAACTTGCGCCGCTCCGCAGGATCCTGGGTTGCGGTCAATTGTTGGATAAAGGCATGCATGCCCACCATGCGCTCTGCCATGATGTCGAGCACCGCATCGGGAACCTGCGCCCCGACTCCGCCCATCATGCCTGGCCCCATAGGTCCAGCGTAGCCCATCATGCCGCGCCCCATCCCGCCACCGGGACCACCCTGCGCCAGTGCCGTTCCGCCTATCGACAAACTCGCCAGCAACAGCACAATCCGTCCTATTCGCTCATATTTCATAACGTTGTCCTCGCGCGCAAAAAAGAGAGGTGCTCCGTCGTTTTGTTCGACGCCCGGAATTGAGACCCGCCCAACGGCGCCGGGTTCCCGCGGTCAGGCACGCATCAGCGTCCACAGCCCAATCAAGACAAAACCAACTCCGGCGACATAGGCCAGGTGTTTCTCGCTCACGTACTGCGCGATCGCACTTCCGGCCAGCACACCGATAGCGGAGGTCGCCACCAACGCCAAAGAGGCGCCGACGAAGACAATCCATCTATTGACCTCTTTGTCGGCGGCGAACAGCAGTGTCGCCAGTTGCGTCTTATCGCCCAGCTCGGCGACAAACACCGTAACGAATACCGTGAGAAATATTCTCCAGTCCATCGCCGTGCTCCAATGCAGACAGGCGGGCACACGCCTGCCCGTCTTTATCCAAGGTCAAATCCGGTCAGCTCTGCTGGTCACGGTTCATGGATTGAATAAAGCGGTCAGCCTCGCGGATCGAGCGTTCCATATCGCGAATCAGCGCAGCGACGTTATTCTCCACGCCCGCCAGCTCACCCTTCAGGGAGGCGATCGCCCGGGCATTGAGATTGTGTTTCAAATAGAGCACCTGATCGCGAAAGGCATTGAGCACCGGCTCGATCTTCCTCTCGGCCCGCTTCATGGCTTGAATCAGCTGCGCGTACTGGCGCTTGGTTTCAGTCAGCTTCTGCTGACTGGAGCGCTTCAAACCGGCGTTGGTGTATTGATCCAGTTCGTCCTGCCATTCGTCGAAGAGCGCCTCGGCGACATCCTCCACCTTGACGATTCGATCGCGCACCTCGCCGGCCCGGTCCTCGCTGCGCTCGAACTCCTTGCTGAGCTGATCGTATTTCTCCTGCAGATCACCGCCCTTGAATCCCAGGACCGCGGAGAATCGCTCCAGAGCGGATTTGAACTGCTCCTTTGCCTCTTCCTGGGCATCGCGTGCCTCGCCCACTCGATCGACCAGAATCTCCCGCTTGTGGACGCCGAATTTCTCCATGGTCGAGTAGTAGGCCGTTTGGCACCCCGACATCACCAGCAACGCGGCCGGTAGCATCCACCTGGCTGCACGATCGATTCGCAGACTCATCATTCCTGCTCCTTCATTGCGACCCTGATCTTCTCGTCGGTCTTGTATTGGTTAAGCGCGTAAACCGACCAAATGGCTGCCGGTATCCAGCCAATCAGCGTGACCTGAAGAATCAGGCAGATGATCCCCGCCAGCGGACGCCCGATGGTGAAGAACTGCAACCAGGGAAGAAATATCGCCAGTACCAAACGCATAAACACCTCGCAATCGACAACCGTTTACACTTCAATAATTCAGGTTAGCGTCATCCACCCGGTGCTGCCACGCCGCGCAGTCTCAGCACACCCAAGGCACTCGCCAGGGTAGCGGCTCCGAACAGAAAAACCAGGGTACCCGCCGTCTGCCGCACCCAGGGTTTGCGCAAATAGACCGACAGCCTGGCGGCCAACAGACCCGATACCAGCAGGGTGGGCAGCGTACCCAACCCGAACGCCAGCATCAACGCCATCCCTTCCACGGGGCCGCCGGCACTCAGGGCCATTATCAAAACACTGTAAACCAGTCCGCAGGGCAGCCATCCCCAGACCGCGCCAACCACCAGGGCGGCACCGGTGTTGCGCACGGGCAGCAGCGGGCGTGCCAGCGGTTCCAGTCTGCGCCATAACGCCGCTCCGCCGCGCTCGATCCGGCCCAGACCCAGCCACCAGCCTCCAAGATAGAGACCCAGTGCGATCATGAATACGCCCGCCAAGGCCTGCAGGAAGGTCTGCACACTGTGCACGGGGAGCAGGCGCGCCGAAGCCAATCCCACGCCCCCGAAGAGCGCACCCGCCATTGCGTAGCTGCCGATACGCCCCAAATTGTAGGCGAAATGGTAGGAAAGGGGACGCAAGGGCTGACCTTGCGCCGCACCGGGAAGGCCCGCAGTGAGCGCACCCACAATGCCGCCGCACATGGCAACACAGTGCACCCCACCGAGAAGCCCGACAGAAAAAGCAGTGAGATAACCGAGGGTCACCGCTTGCTATCCGGGCCGATCGTGACGGGTATCAGATCCGCTCTGGACCTTAAAAGCAGATAGAGCACCAGAAGAATCGCCGGCAGACCGATGGCCGCGGCGTAGACAAAGAAACTGAAGTAACCGTAGCTCTCCACCACCACGCCCGAAAAGCCACCGAGAACCTTCGCCGGCAGCGTCATCAGTGAACTGAAGAGCGCATATTGCGTAGCCGTGTAGGCGCTGTTGGTCAGGCTCGAAAGGTAGGCAATAAAGGCGGCTGTCGCCAATCCGCCGCTGAGATTATCCGCGCTGATCACCACCGCCAGCATTGCGATCTTCGGACCTGTTACTGCCAGAAAGGCAAACAGCAGATTGGTCGCGGCCACCAGTACCGCACCGAGAAACAGGGGGCGCAGAATGCCGTAGCGAACCACCAGAAGCCCACCCAGTGCACTCCCCGCCAGCACCATGAAAAAGCCGAAGAATTTGGCAACGCCGGCGATCTCGCTTTTGCTGAATCCCAGATCGAGGTAGAAGGGATTGGCCATGACACCCATGGTGATATCGCTCAGTTTGTACACCCCGATCAGCAACAGAATCAGCAGGGCGCTACTGCCATTGCGCTGAAAGAAATCACTGAACGGGCAGATCACGGCACCAATGAACCAGGCCCACAGCCGGCGCTGCGCATCCGGCAGATGGACCGAGCGGGTTAGAAACTCCACGACCCGTTGTTCCTGCTCAGCGCTGCCGCCATTACCGGCAGCGCGGGGCTCGGTCACCAACAGCACCGTGACGATCCCCACGCCCATGAGCAGCGCCATTGCCGTGTAGGCAGTCGCCCAATTGGCGATCTCGGCGGTATAGAGGGCGCCGGCACCCGCGACCAGCAACGCCACCCGATAGCCGAATATGTACATTGCCGCCATCGCACCCTGGTACTCGGCGCTGGCCGATTCGATGCGAAAGGCGTCGATCGCCACATCCTGCGTGGCCGAGGCAAAAGCGACCCATACCGCCAATACAGCAAGCTGGACAAGCGAGTGGTGCGGACCGATTACGGCCATGCCCGCCAAACCCAACGCCACGCCGATTTGCGCGGCCAGCATCCAGCTTCGTCGCCGCCCCAGCCGGTGCGTCAAACCCGGAATCGGCACACGATCCACCACGGGCGCCCACACCACTTTGATGGAGAAGGTGATGCCGACCCAACTGAAGAATCCGATCGTCGCACGGCCGACACCCGCCTCGGTAAGCCACGCGGAGAGCGTCGAGAAGACCAGCAGGTAGGGCAGTCCCGCCGCAAACCCGAGAAACAGGATGGCCACCACCCGCGGTTGGGCATAGCTCAGCAGCGCTTCGCGCCAGGTGTGATGGGCGGTATCTGCCACTCGCCGCTACAGCTCCCAGTCGTAATCGATGGTCAGTGGCGCATGGTCGGAGAAACGCTCGGATGTGTAGATAGCGGCACCTCTAACCTTGTCACGCAAACCGGGCGTGACGACATGGTAGTCAATACGCCATCCGACGTTCCTGGCCCACGCCTGCCCACGGTTGGACCACCACGTGTACTGGTCCGGATGAGGATTCACCGCGCGAAAGGCATCCACGAACTTCGCGCTGCCAAACAGTTCGTCCATCCAGGTACGCTCTTCGGGCAGGAATCCCGAGTTTTTCTGGTTGGCGCGCCAGTTCTTGAGGTCGATTGCCCGGTGCGCGATGTTCCAATCTCCACACAGGACGAATTCGCGATGCTTGCGGCGCAGCTCCCGCAGGTGTGGCATAAAGCGGTCAAGGAAACCGAACTTGACCGCCTGGCGCGCTTCGCCGGAAGAGCCGGAGGGGAGATAGAGCGATGCCACGCTGAGCCCCGAAAAATCGACTTGCAGGTAGCGCCCCTCGGCGTCCATATCCTCCCATCCCAATCCATAGTGGATATCGTCGGGCTCGCGGCGCGCATAGACCGCCACTCCGCTGTAACCCTTCCTGTCAGCATCGAAAAAATAGGAATGGTAACCGGGCAGATCGATGATCTCGGTGCTCAATTGATGCGCCTGCGCTTTGGTCTCCTGCAAACAAACGACATCGGCGTTCTGAGTCAGCATCCAGGCGAAAAAGCCCTTGTTGCTCGCGGAACGAATGCCATTGACGTTGCAGCTGATGATGCGCATACCGGGTGTTTGGGTGAAGATTTGGGGTGCGTGTATGATACACGACCGTTTTATGGCCGCTTTCGAAACCACAGCCGAAAACCACGACAGGAATCCAATGCACGCCTACCAGCAAGAGTTTCTTGAATTCGCCATCCAGCAGGAGGTGCTGCGTTTCGGCAGCTTCACCCTTAAATCCGGACGCCTGAGCCCCTATTTCTTCAACGCCGGGCTCTTTAACTCCGGTCAAAGCCTCTCCCGCCTGGGTCGTTACTACGCCCAGTCCATCGAGCACTCCGGCATCGCCTTCGACATGCTGTTCGGCCCCGCCTATAAGGGCATCCCGCTTGCCGCCGCGGCGGTGATCGCCCTGGCCGATCACCACCAGCGTGATGTTCCCTACGCCTTCAACCGCAAGGAAGCCAAGGATCACGGCGAAGGAGGCACCACCGTTGGCGCACCACTCCAGGGACGGGTAATGATCATCGATGATGTTGTCTCGGCTGGCACATCGGTGGGTGAATCGGTCGAGATCATCCGTGCCCAGGGCGCCGAACCGGTCGGCGTGGCTATCGCCCTCGATCGACAGGAGCGCGGTCAGGGCACAAGCTCCGCCGTGCAGGAGATACAGCATCGTTACGGATTGCGGGTCAGCTGCATCGTGGGATTGACGGAGATGATCGAGTACCTGGCGACCCAACCAGACCGTGCCGAGGTCCTCAACAGCATCCGAATCTACCAGACGCAGTACGGCATTCAGCAGTAAAATCGTCGTGATTTTACCGAACTCCTGATAACCCGGCGAAGAATCGACGGTTATACTAGCTCCTATGACTTCAATCCTGTCATCGAAGCATAGAGTACCGCTGACGGTTATCGGCGGACTGGTCGGCATCATGCTTGCGACCAGCATCGCGGCAGAAAGCCGCAAACTTTTCCGCTGGGTGGACGAAGAGGGCAACGTACACTACAGCGACGTCGTGCCCCCCGCGCACGCCAAACAGGGGCGCAGCGAACTCAACGATCGCGGCCTGACGGTGCGCAGTATCGATCGTGCCAAAACCGCTGAAGAGATCGCCGAAGAGCAGCGTCAGGCGCGCATCCGTACCGAACTCGAACGTATCGCGCGCGAGCAAGCCGCCTATGATCGTGCCCTGCTCGACACCTACAGCAGTGTCGAAGTCATGGAACAGACCCGTGACAGTAAAATCTCGGTCCTGCAAGGACAGATAAGGGTCACCGAGGGCAATATCCTCAATCTGCGCAAACAGCTCGATGAGCAGATGAACCGCGCCGCAGCGCTGGAGCGCAACGGTAAAGCGGTCCCGGTAACTCTTCAAAACGAGATCTTCACCACTCAGGATCAGGTCCGACGCGGCTTGGAGTTCATTCTCGACCGGCGCGACGAGATCGAAACACTGCGCCAGCAGTTTGCCAAAGATATTGCGCGCTATCGTGAAGTGACCGAACAGGCCAAGGACGAAGCCGGAGAGAAGCCCCGATCGGCCATGTAGGAGGCAAGACCGCAGCACCTATCCGGTGTTGATCAATGCGGCACAGATCCGCCGCCACTGCACTTCCCAGTTGTCGCTCGGTTTGCGTTTGAATCCGGAACGCACATAGTGCTGCATTTTACCCGCCAGCAGATTGACCAGAAGCTCCGCCACGGCCGGTACCGCCACCCTGCCCTCCTGCGACTGGCTGATCTCGCCTTCGCGCAGCACCTGGCGAAAGTGGGTTTCCAGGCGATCGAAAAACTGCTCCACCCGATCACGCAGCCGGGCAGTCTCACCTACCAGCGCATCACCAATCAGCAGGCGCGTGATACCCGGATTACGCTCGGCGAAAAGCAGCACCAGCGTGACCATCTTGTCGATACGCCCGAGCGTACCCCGCTCCTCCTCCAGGATACGATTGACACGCTCGAAAACGCTCTCTTCAGCAAACTCGAGCAGCCCCTCGTACATCTGCGCCTTGCTGGCGAAATGGCGGTAGAGAGCCGCCTCGGATATATCGAGACTGGCGGCAAGTCCTGCGGTGGTCATGCGTTCACCGGGACTGGTCTCCAGTTGATGGGCGAGCGCCTCGAGTATCTCGCGGCGGCGATCGCCGCGGTGCCGGGTCGTCACAGCGTTGTTCCTCCCCACGCAAAGATCAAAATAAGCGCGGCCGAATACGAACGGCTTTGTACCACCCGGTTCTCTGAATGCGCACCGTTGAACATGAAACGGTCAATACAAGTGGCCGAAGAGAGACGACTCGCCGATTGGGCCTTCATGGGCTTCATGCGTATCGTACGCTTGGTGGTTGATGACGGTATACTGTTACCGACCCGAACGAATCAGCGTGCCCACGCCCTGGTCGGTGAAGATCTCCAGCAATACAGCATGCTCAAGGCGCCCATCGATGATGTGCGCCGCGCTCACACCTCCCTGCACCGCTTCCAGCGCGCAGCGAATCTTCGGCAGCATACCGCCATGAATGGTGCCGTCCTCAATCAGCGCGGCAACCTGAGCGGCGGTCAGTCCAGTAAGAACAGCGCCGTTCCTGTCCAGCAAGCCCGCCGTGTTGGTCAGCAGTATCAGCTTTTCAGCCTTCAGCACCTCTGCCACCTTGCCGGCTACCAGATCGGCGTTGATGTTATAGGAATGACCATCCTCACCCACCCCGATGGGCGCGATCACCGGGATAAAATCACCGTTAGTCAGCATATTCACGATGGCGGTGTCGACGCTCGCCACTTCGCCCACATGGCCGATGTCGATGATCTCGGGCACCTCCAGTTCGGGAGAGGTTCGGGTGATCTTCAGTTTGCGGGCACGAATCAGATCTCCGTCCTTGCCGGTCAGTCCCACCGCGCGGCCACCGTGACGGTTGATGTTGTGCACGATCTCTTTGTTGACCAGGCCGCCGAGCACCATCTCGACCACATCCATGGTCTCGGCGTCGGTCACCCGCATCCCGTCGACGAAACGGCTCTCCTTGCCGATGCGCGCCAGGAGCGAGCCGATTTGCGGCCCTCCACCATGGACCACCACCGGGTTGATGCCGACCAGTTTCATCAGCACCACGTCACGGGCAAAGCCGTTTTTCAGCGCCTCGTCCACCATCGCATTGCCGCCGTACTTAATGACAACCGTCTTGCCGGCAAAGCGCTGGATATAGGGCAGCGCCTCGGTGAGTACCGTGGCGATGTTGAGGGCTGATTGAGAATCGAGTGTCATGCGCTATTTTCCCAAAAACCAAACCGCGGAGGCTTGAGACGCCGGTTCCGGTTCCGACGACATCTCCGCAGCTCCGCGGTCCACAGGATACCCCTGATGCATCGCTACGTGCCCAGGGTTATTTCAACCTAGAACGGCAGCTTGAGATCGGACTTCACTGCCAGCAACTGCTCACGGAAGGCCTCCTGAATGCGCTTCATCGCCTCCGCGGTATCGCCCTCGAAACGCAACACCAGCACAGGCGTTGTGTTGGAGGCGCGCACCAACCCGAAGCCATCGGCAAAATCGGCACGCACGCCGTCGATAACGGTCACCTCGGCATCAGGGAACTGCGCCCGGTTCACCAGCTCTTCCACCAGAGCGTGTTGCTCGCCCTCTTTAACCGGTACGTTGAGCTCCGGCGTGGTAATGCTCTCCGGCAGCTGAGCGAATACCTTACTGGCCGGCACCGTCTCGGCACTGAGGATCTCGAGCAGGCGGGCTGCAGCGTACATGCCGTCATCGAAACCGTACCAGCGCTCCTTGAAGAAAAAGTGCCCGCTCATCTCTCCAGCCAGCAAGGCACCGGTTTTTTTCATGGCGGCCTTGATCAGCGAGTGACCGGTCTTCCACATCATGGGCTGGCCGGCATGCTCGGCGATCACCCGTTTGAGGTTGCGCGTGCATTTGACGTCATAAATGATGCTTGCGCCAGGATGGCGCAGCAGCAGATCCTTGGCAAACAGCATCAACAGGCGGTCTGGATAGATGACTTTGCCCTGTTCGTCCACCACGCCCAGACGATCCCCGTCGCCATCGAAGGCAACGCCGAGATCAGCGCCCGACTCGCGCACCTTGGCGATGAGTTCGCGCAGATTTTCCAGTTTTCCAGGGTCAGGGTGATGATTGGGGAAGGTGCCGTCCACCTCGCAGTAGAGCTCGATCACCTCGCATCCCAGCTCGCGAAGAAGTCGGGGCGCGACCATACCGGCCACGCCGTTGCCGCAATCAACCACGACCTTCAACTTGCGCGCCACCTGCACGTCACCGGTAATACGGGCAACGTAGTCATCAAGCACCGACTGTTCGCTGATGCTGCCGTCGCCCGTCAGCAGATTGCCGGTCTGAATGCGCGAGCGCAGGGCCTGGATCGCCTCACCCGAAAGGGTCTCATCGCGCAGCACCATCTTCAGCCCGTTATAGTTGGGCGGGTTATGACTGCCGGTGACCGCGACCCCGGAACCGGTGCGCAGATAATGGGTGGCAAAATAGAGCACCGGGGTCGGCGCCATTCCGATATCGATCACATCACGCCCGCTGCGCATAAAACCGCGCGCCAGTGCCTCTGACAGCTTGGGGCCGGAGAGGCGGCCATCGCGTCCGATAACCACCAGTTGCTGGCCGCGCTCGAAGGCTTCGCTGCCAATGGCTCTACCGATGGTCTCCACCCCTTCGACAGTGAGCGTCTCATCGACCACACCGCGAATATCGTAGGCCCGAAAGATACTCGACGGGATCTTCTCGAGCTTTGGCGCTTTTACCTGCGGCTCGTCTTCCTCCACCTCTATTCCGCCGGTGTCGGGGAACATGGAACCGCCCACCTCGGGCAGGGGGGCGGATTTGGCAGCGGTCTTGGCCGCCGGCATCGCAGCGAACTCCTGTCCCATGTTCAGCAACAGCTCTACAGTCACGCGGCTATTCGCCAGTTTCACCGGATAGGCCGACGCCAGCTTGCGGTTCAGGATGTCCTTTACCAGGTTCAGTACGGTCACCTGGTCACGGCGCATCGCACCCGACACCATGCGAAACGAGACATAGATCACGAGCCCGAGCAACAACGCCCCGGCCCCGAATACAGCAAGATAGGGGATCAGGCCCTCCGTCAGCCCACCCGACGCCATCGCCGGCCAGTACAGCAATGTCCAGCGTGTCGCCGGCACGTTGACACGCACCGCCGACGCATCAGAACCTGCCGTGCTGCCACGTCGTGCCAGCACCACGTTGGCCTGACGAATCTCGATCGTCCCCTCGCCGACGCGCATCTGCGCCACGGTCTGCTGCAGCCTTTCAGCCGGATAGGTGGCCATGATCACGCCCAACACGCGACCGTCCCCATCCACGACTCGTCGCACCAGATTGAAGTGCGCATGCTCCGTTCCCGGCAAGATCACCTCGACCGGCGGAAACTGATCCGTTTTTTCGGCCTCCCGCAGTTGCTGCAGATCGGCGTAACCCAGCGGCGGGTTACCCTCCTTCTCGACCTGGTCCACACCAGTGGGAAGCACCCGGAAACGCACCGCGCCTGGCACTAGTCGCACCAGCGCTTGCGCCTTGGCGGCGGCGGCAGTGGTATTGCCATTGCGCAGGATCTGCTGCACGTCAGGATCGGCAGCTATGCCGTTCATGGTGCCCATTCCCTGGGTGACCAATCTCTGCAGGCTGCCGGCATAGGAGAAACTGGCAACCTCGGTGGCTTGCTGGCGCAGTACCCCGCCCTGCATCTGGAACATCTGCATCAGGACGAACCCACTCGCCATCAACACCCCTGCCCCGACGAGGAAGAGCAGCAACCCGTAGCTGCCCAGATTCATGCTGCTGCCAGCGCGCCTGGACGCCCTGTCTTGCTTCCCAGCCGCAGCTCGAGCGGTCGAGGCAGCGCCGTTTTTGTCCTTATTCCTTTTCAGCATCGTTTGTGCCAAAGCCTGCGGGATGATCTCCCCGAAGGGCCGCTGCCTTGTTCCTCGTGGCTCGTTATTGGAATGGGATGAAATCGTGTTTCATATTGCTTTCCCTGTCCGTGCTTATAGCTTGTGGTTATCACGCGCCCCGGGAGCGACCATCAGTGTCTTCCCGAATGGCCAAATCCGCCCGATCCGCGATGGCTCTCTTCGAAGTCGTCCACCACCTCGAATTCCGCACGTACAACCGGCACAAAGACCAGTTGGGCAATCCGCTCGCCGATCTCGATGGTAAAGGAGTTGTGACCCCGATTCCAGCAAGAGACAAAGAGCTGCCCCTGGTAGTCGGAATCGATCAAACCCACCAGATTGCCCAGCACGATCCCGTGCTTGTGCCCGAGCCCCGAGCGCGGCAGGATCACCGCCGCCAGGTTGGGATCACCGATATGGATGGCTATGCCGGTGGGGATCAACTGCGTCTCGCCGGCTGCGAGGAGCAGCGGCTCCTCCAAACAGGCGCGCAGATCCAAACCCGCCGATCCATCGGTGGCGTAAGCCGGTAGCGGCAAATCGGTGCCTATGCGGCCGTCGAGAATCTTGACTTCAATCTTGTGCATAAAAACGCTCGGCGATGAGAGATACGAGTTGTTCGGCCAGCCGGGTTTTGCCGGCACTGGGCAGCTCGCAAGCGCCATCCGCCCAGATCACCGTCAGCGCGTTGTGGTCGGTTTCGAATCCCCGCCCGGGGCCCACCTGGTTCGCAGCGATCAGATCAAGACCCTTGTTCTCCAGCTTCTGACGCGCGTACTCCGCCACCCGTTCGGTCTCGGCGGCAAAGCCGACGGTAAATGGCCGTGCCTCGCTGGCCGCGACCGTGCCCAGGATGTCTTCCGTTCGCAGCAGGCCGATACTCAATTCAGCCTGCTCCTTCTTGATCTTCTGTGCGTTCACCTCGGCGGGACGGTAATCGGCAACGGCAGCGGCAGCGATAAAAATGTCGCACCCGTCGAGCCGCTCGACGACCGCCTGGTGCATCTGCGAGGCGCTTTCCACCTCGATGCGCTCCACGCCCGGCGGCGGGGCCAAGGCCACCGGACCGCTCACCAATACGACGCGTGCACCGGCCCGTGCGGCAGCGGCGGCAACCGCATACCCCATTTTTCCGGAGCTACGATTACTGAGAAACCGTACCGGATCGATCGCTTCACGGGTCGGGCCCGCGGTCATCAGAACCCGCAGCCCGCCCAGCAAATCCGTGTCCCCGGCAACCAGCGCAGCAACGAGGTCCAGCGGCTCGAGCATACGCCCCGGCCCGGTTTCCCCACAGGCGAGATCACCGGCGCCAGGCCCGAGCAACCTCACGCCACGCTCGGTCAGAATTCGCACATTGGCCTGCGTCGCCATGTTGGACCACATCCTGGTGTTCATCGCCGGTGCCGCGGCAATTGGCGCCTCGGTGGCCAGGCACAAGGTGCTCAGCAAATCGTCTGCCAGACCATGGGCAAGCTTGGCCAGGAAGTGGGCGCTGGCTGGCGCCACCAGCACCTGATCGGCCCAGCGCGCCAATTCGATATGCCCCATGCCGGCTTCGGCGGCTGGATCCAGCAACTCGGTGTGAACAGGGTGACCGGATACCGCCTGGAGTGTCAGCGGCGTGATGAAGGCCTGGGCGCCACGGGTCATCACCACGCGAACCTCAGCGCCCGCTTCGCCGAGGCGACGGACCAAATCGGCCGTTTTGTAGGCAGCGATCCCGCCGGTCACCCCCACCAGAATTCGTTTTCCATTCAAGCTCATATTGGCACCCGTCGGTTCGGCGCATAAGATAACACTGGTACTCAAACGTTAGCCAACAAACACAAGGAGGTGTTGTCATGGCCATAACCGACTGGCCAGCGGCCGAGCGCCCACGGGAGAAACTGCTGGAACGCGGCCCGCAGGCGCTTTCCGATGCCGAACTGCTCGCCATTTTTCTGCGCACCGGACTCCCCGGTAAAACCGCCGTCGATCTGGCCCGTGAGTTATTGGCAGATTTTGGCGGGCTGCGCCCCTTGCTGGAGGCCGATCGCCGCACGTTCTGCGCGCGCCCCGGTCTCGGTGCCGGCAAGTATGCTCAGCTACAGGCGGTACTGGAGATGGCGTCACGGCACATGGGTGAAGCGCTGCAGCGAGGTGAACTGTTGACCGATCCCAACGCCACCCGCCGTTACCTGGCCGCGCGCCTGCGCGACCGTCCCTACGAAGTGTTCGCCGCGCTGTTTCTGGACAACCGCCATCGCATCATCGCCTTCGAGGAGCTGTTTCGCGGCACCATCAACGGCGCCTCGGTCCACCCCCGCGAGGTACTGCGCCGCTGCCTGAGTCTCAATGCCGCGGCACTCATCATCGCGCACAATCACCCCTCGGGAGTCGCTGAACCCAGCACGGCGGACCGCTCCCTCACCGATCGGTTACGGGACACCCTGGCCCAGATCGACGTACGCCTGCTGGACCACATCATCATCGGCGATGGAGCGAGCGTCTCGCTCGCTGAACGGGGATTGATCTGAAGCGTGCCAGTTGAGGCGAAGCGGCGATTCTGGTATAAAGTCCGGCCTTGCGCCGGGACTCCCGGTGCCGGAAAGTCGAATTTCGAGGGATTTCACGATGTCCAGAGTCTGCCAGGTCACGGGTAAGCGCCCGACCACCGGGAACAACGTCTCGCACGCCCACAACAAGACGCGGCGGCGCTTCCTGCCCAATCTGCATACCCACCGCTTCTGGGTCGAGGCCGAAAAGCGCTACGTGCGCTTGCGCGTCTCCACCAAGGGTATGCGCATCATTGACAAACAGGGCATCGACACCGTGCTCGCCGACATGCGCAAGCGCGGCGAGAAGGTCTGATAAAGGAGCATCGTTATGGCGAAGTCAGCAAGCGACAAGATCAAATTGGTCTCCTCGGCGGGAACCGGTCACTACTACACGACGACCAAGAACAAACGCAATACGCCTGACAAGTTCGAGTTCAAGAAGTACGACCCTGTCGTGCGCAAGCACGTGATCTACAAGGAAGCGAAGATCAAATAGATCACGCACCACCTACCAAAAAAGCCCGGCCTTCGCGCCGGGCTTTTTTTGTTGCGCAATCTGCGCTATCGACACCCCGTTTGGCCGGGATTGATTGGCCCACCCTCGAAGTTGAGGTATCGTGTCAGCCCACCAGCCGCGGGTGCAGATCGGCCCAAGGAATTGAGTAAACATAACGATACCCGCTCGCAGCGGGTAACTGCATAAAAGGGCCTGCAAGTCATGACGAAGTGGATCTACACCTTCGGGGACGGGAGTGCCGAAGGGCGCGCCGACATGAAGAATCTGCTCGGCGGCAAGGGTGCAAATCTCGCGGAGATGTGCAATCTGGGGCTGCCGGTTCCTCCTGGTTTCACTATCACCACCGAGGTCTGCACGGCCTTTTACGAGAATGACAAACAGTACCCCGCTGAGCTCAGCGAGCAACTCGACGCGGCGCTGCTGCGGATCGAGGAAATCGTCGGCGCCAGATTCAACGACCCGCAAAACCCGTTGCTGCTCTCGGTTCGCTCCGGTGCCCGCGCTTCGATGCCGGGGATGATGGACACGGTACTCAATCTTGGTCTCAACGACGCCACGGTCGCCGGACTCGCGGAGCGCTCCGGCGATCCACGCTTCGCCTACGACAGCTATCGCCGTTTCATCCAGATGTATTCCGACGTGGTGCTGGGCGTCGACCATGAGCACTTCGAGGCACTGCTGGAACGCCGTAAACGGGCCAAGGGCGTCGATCTGGATACCGATCTGAGCGCCGACGACTGGAAGGAGTTGGTGGTCGACTATAAGGCAACCGTCCAGAGCATCCTCGACCGGGAGTTTCCACAAGACCCTCACGAACAGCTACGGGGCGCCATCGGAGCTGTGTTCGGCAGCTGGATGAATCAACGCGCCATCACCTACCGTCGACTCAATGGGATTCCCGCCCACTGGGGCACCGCTGTCAACGTCCAGGCCATGGTCTTCGGCAACATGGGTGACGACTGCGCCACCGGCGTCTGTTTCACCCGCAATCCCTCCACCGGCGATAACCACTTCTACGGCGAGTATCTGGTCAACGCCCAGGGCGAAGATGTGGTGGCCGGCATCCGTACCCCACAGCCGCTCACCATCGCCGAACGTGAAGCCGGTGATGGTGATCTGCCGGCCATGGAGGAGGTGATGCCCGGTGTATTCGCCGAGCTGGACGCCATCCGCCACAAGCTCGAGCATCACTATCGCGACATGCAGGACATGGAGTTCACCATCCAGGGCGGCAAGTTGTGGATGCTGCAGACCCGCAACGGCAAGCGCACCGCGCGCGCGGCGCTGAAGATCGCCATCGATCTTTCCAACGAGGGATTGCTCACCCGTGAGGAGGCGGTGCAGCGTATCGACCCCGAACAGCTCAACCATCTGCTGCATCCCACCCTCGATCCCAAGGCGCTGCGTACGGTGATCGGCAAGGGTCTGCCTGCCTCCCCCGGTGCGGCAACCGGAAAGATCGTCTTCAACGCCGAAGACGCCGAGCATTGGCACGAACAGGGCGAGAAGGTGATTCTGGTGCGGATCGAGACCAGCCCCGAAGACATCGGTGGCATGCATGTCGCCCAGGGCATCCTCACCACGCGCGGCGGCATGACCAGCCATGCCGCGGTCGTGGCCCGTGGCATGGGTACACCCTGTGTCGCCGGGGCCGGCAGTCTCAAGGTCGACTACGAGACACAAACCCTCAGGGCGGGAGACACCCTCGTCAAGCAGGGCGAGATCATCACGCTCGACGGCTCGACGGGCCAGGTGATGCTCGGTGAAGTGGAGATGACCCAACCCGAACTCACTGGCGATTTCGGCGTGCTGATGGAGTGGGTCGATGCGATCCGCACGCTCACCGTACGCACCAATGCCGAGACGCCCAGAGACGCGGCTGCCGCACGCCAGTTCGGTGCCGAGGGCATCGGTCTGTGCCGCACCGAGCACATGTTCTTCGATCCACAGCGCATCGTGCACATGCGCCAGATGATCCTCTCCAGCACCGAACAGGAGCGGCGCGCGGCGCTGGCCCACCTCCTCCCCTATCAACGCCAGGATTTTCTCGAACTGTTCAAGATCATGGAGGGTCTGCCGGTCACCATTCGACTGCTCGATCCGCCGTTGCACGAGTTTCTGCCCTACAAGCGTGAAGAGATGGAGGAGGTTGCCGCCTCGGCCGGGGTCGATGTGGAAGTACTGCGCAGTCGCGCCATGGATCTGCACGAATCCAATCCGATGCTCGGCCATCGCGGCTGTCGTCTGGGTGTGACCTACCCGGAGATCTACGAGATGCAGGCCCGCGCCATCTTTGAAGCGGCCGCTGAGGAGACCAAAACCGGCAAGCCGGTAGTCCCCGAGATCATGATCCCACTGGTCGGCACCCGGAAGGAGCTGCAGCTGCTGAAAGAGGTAATCGACGACGTCGCCAAGGAGGTCATCGAGGAGACCGGCATCCAGATCCGTTACCTCGTCGGCACCATGATTGAACTGCCGCGTGCGGCGTTGCTTGCTGGTGAGATTGCCGAATGCGCCGAATTCTTCAGCTTCGGCACCAACGATCTGACCCAAACCACTTTTGGACTGTCACGCGACGATTCCGGGCGGTTTTTGCAGATCTACGAAGAGCGTGGCGTATTTGAAGCCGACCCCTTTGTCACCCTCGACCAGGAGGGCGTCGGCGAACTGATCCAGATCGCCGCCGAGCGCGGGCGGGCAACCCGCAGCTCACTCAAACTGGGGATCTGCGGCGAACACGGGGGAGACCCTGCCTCGATCCACTTCTGCCAGAAGGTGGGACTGGACTATGTCTCCTGCTCGCCCTTCCGCGTACCCATCGCGCGCCTGGCGGCAGCCCAAGCCACCCTGGCGCAATCCGAAGGATCGTGATCGCACACCGCCGATAAAAAACGCCTGGGTGAGATTCGTCCCTCCCGGGCGCTTATCGTCAACGTCCGCCCCCAGTTTTATACGACCGCACTCCGGATACGCTCGGCCAACGCGCCGATCGCTTTCATATCCCCCGGCTTTATTCCCCAGTTGAGCGCGAGCGCATCATCCATCTGCCGCGGCAGCACATGCAGGTGAAAATGCTGCACCGATTGCGCTGCGGCAGGCCCATTGCACTGTAGAAGGTTCAGGCCGGGCGGATCGAGCACTTCTGACACGGCGAGGGCTATCCGCTGCGCTGCCAGCACGGTGGCGCTCAACGCTTCGGGCGCAACCTCAAACAGATTGGCCCAATGCCCCTTGGGGATGATGAGCGCGTGCCCCTCGTTGGCGGGATTGATGTCCATGAATGCCAGCGTGGTCTCGTCCTCGTGGAGTTTGAAGCAGGGGATTTCGCCTGCAACGATTCTGCAGAAAACGCAATCGGCGGCCATGGGCAGCTCCTTCAAGAGGTAATGTGAAGGGTAATACTACCGTGCGGCTCCAGCCCTCGCTCGCTGTTGGTGCAGGGACACGGAAGAAAACCGGTACTCCGATAAATTCAGTGATCGAGACTCAACTCACCCTGATCGATCAGATCAGTCGTAGAAGAGTAGCAGTGGTACAGGTTATCGCCCTGCTGTTTGGCCACGTACATCGCGGCATCAGCGTGGCGCATAAGGGTATCGGCATCGCCGGCATCATCGGGGAATACGCTGATCCCGATACTCGTTCCCACCCGAATACGCGTTTCGCCCAGGACGATCGGATTGGCGAAGCGCGACAATATCTTCGCCGCCACCAGCGAGGCATCGTCAGCCCCATTGACGTCTTCGAGCAAAATGATGAACTCATCCCCGCCGAGTCGCGCGACCGTATCACCCAGACGAACGGACTCACGCAGGCGTTGCGCGCTGCGCTTGAGCACCTCATCACCCACCGCATGCCCGAGGGTATCGTTGACCACCTTGAAATGGTTCAGGTCGAGAAAACAGATCGCGACCCGCGATCCGCTGCGTTGCGCCTTCACAAGCGTTTGTGAGAGGCGATCATTGAACAGCAGTCGGTTGGGCAGGCCCGTCAGCATATCGTGATGCGCCAGATGATCGAGCCGCCGCTCAGCGAGCTTGCGCTCGGTGATATCACGACTGAAGGCCAGCACATGCTCGTTGCCCGCCAGTTCGATGAGGCCCATCCGTACCTCCACCGGAAAGCGGCTCATGTCCTGGCGACAGTATTCGGTTTCCAGGGTGATGGTGCGCCCCTGCTCCAGACCTTTCCACGCCCAGGCATCATCCTCACAATGTTGATCGATATCGCGAATGTTCATGCTCAACATCTCTTCGCGTGTGTATCCGAGGCTCTCGCAGGCAACATGATTGACGTCGATGAGCTGACCGTTGCGATCGTGCACAAAAATCGGATCGACAGCGTACTCCACCACGGTGCGAAAACGCGATTCACTCTCGCGCAGGGCTTCGTCTGCAGCGATGCGCTCGGTAATATCACGCACGATCCCGAACGCCCCGATGGCCTCGGCATTGCTCAACATGGGCGAGGCCGTGATCTCCATGGTGAGCCAGGCTCCGAACTGCGCGCGCAGCCGAAAGGTAAAACGTGGCGGCGTTTTTCCCAGGGCCAGCGCCGAGAGTTGATGCCTGGCGGCCGTGGCATCCTCGGGATGCATCAGATCGATCAGCGACTGCCCCAGCCAATCCTCACGCCCCCAACCCGTCACCTCCTCAAAAGCGGGATTCAACGAGGTGATGCGCCCATCCAGCGAAAGCGTAAAGATGATATCCCTGGCGCTCTCCACGAGGCTGCGGTAACGCTCGCCGGAGACATTGAGCACCTGTTCGGCATCGCCCATCTTGGCCAGGGCATGGGCACAGCAAATCAGACCGGCGGCCCTGCCGCCCTCCATGCTTTGCGGGGCGATCACCAGATACACGCCAACCGAGCCCCCGTAGCGATGGCGCAATCGCACCACCAGATTGACCGCAGGCGCCTTGGGAGAAGGGATCTTCGACAGGCGACGGTGGAGAATGCGCCGCTCCTCGGGCGCGGCAAGTGAATCCAGGGGCTGCCCGACCACTTCGCCGGAGGGATAACCCAGCATCCGCTCCGCCCCGCGGTTCCAGCCAGTGATCTGGCCTGTGGCATCGGTGGTGATTACCGCGCAATGGATCTGCTCCAGCACTTGCCAGCCACGTTTTACGGTGACTTCGCGCAGGCGACGCTCGGTCACATCGTTGACCAGGGCCTGCCAACGGTGGCTACGGCCTTCCAGAAAAACCAGCCACTCCACCCAGCGGAAGCCCTCCTGACCCACCCAGAAGCGCTGTTCAGCCAGCTGCGGATCGCTACCGCTCACCATACGCCGTAGCGCCTTGCGCACGGCATCGCGATCCTCGGGGTGGGCGAGATCGAGCAGGGAGCGCGTATCGCGCCCCGCCCCTGGTACCAGGCGCCGGACCACGGCGTCACCCGCCTGTTCCAGGTCACGATCGGAGGGCGACGGTACCGGGTTGCCACCCGGGAGGGCGGCAAGACCCGACTCATGCAGGTAGGGAAGATCGCTGGCCGGGCGTGCGGGATGTCCCACATTCCAAAACAGGGTAGCGCTCATAAGCGAGCCGAACACCATCATCAGGGCGGCTTGCGGGCCTGCCTGAAACGATTCCGTCAGCAGGGCCAGCAGCGCGAGCCCCAACGCCCCCAACACACCCGCCCGGATGATTTTTCTTGTTTTACGGCGCTCCAACATCCGTGTAGCACCCGCTAGTGAAATTGTAGGATTGCGAATTATCGACGGGCCACCGTTACCCATTCAATAGCAGTTAGAACCGGTTTCTGAGGGGGAATCGGGAAACCGTCTGTAAGCTGCGGATGACAAAGCAAAGAAGGCTGTAAAAACTTTTTCACTTAAGGCAGGTTGGACAGATGAACGGCAGCGTGCTGGCTTGAAGGATCCTCCAGCCAGGGAATCCGTCCGAGCGGAGCGCAACCCCAGCGTCGCTCCAAAGTCGCCACCAACGCCGCCTGACGTTCACAGGCTGGATCCGCCGTATTGGCCACCCAACCCGCCATCGTTAGACCGCAGTGCCGGATACTTTCGACCGTCAGCAGCGCATGGTTGAGGCACCCCAATCGCAATCCCACTACGACGATCACGGGGCAGGCGAGTTCACGCGCCAGATCCACTGTGGTCAATGCATCACCGAGCGGTACGCACCAACCGCCCACCCCTTCGACAACGAAGCGGTCGCATTCCGAGCTCAGCTGCCGACAACGCTCGACCAGGGGTGCGAGACGGATTTCCTCACCTGCCTCGGCGGCAGCGATATGCGGCGCGATGGGCGGCTCGAAGGCATAGGTGTTGATCCTGGCGTACGGTAACGGCAACGTACATTCGGCGCGCAGGCTTTCGGCATCCGCGTTACGCAAACCTTCCGGGGTGGGGCGACACCCGGAGGCGACCGGTTTCATCGCACCGACCCGCCAGCCCAGCTCGCGCCAGCGACGCAACAGTGCGGCCGCTACCAACGTTTTGCCGATGCCCGTATCGGTTCCGGTTACGAAAAAGCCCTGGCCCATGCTCAGCTTCCACGCAGGCGATCGAGTGAGATCGCAACCTCATCGGCGGGGCCGGTGGAACAGACAGCGCCCCCGCCCGTCAGACCCCACGCATGGCCATAGACCACCTCGTAACTGGCCGGTAACAGGCCTTCGCGGCGCAGCGGCTCGTAGGCCTGCTCCACCGCCGCCATCCGACGGCGCCCGGTCAGACCCGGGGGCCGATCGGCGGTCACGTTGTGGGCACCGATCGCCTTGAGGTCGCACATCAGTGCGCGCACGTTCTGGTAGTCGATGCGGATCCGATCCACATCCATCACCGGATCGCCCAATCCCGCGCTCAGCAGTGCATCGCCCACGTCATGCATATCGAGAAAGCGGTTGACGTGACTGCGTTCATCGACCGCCGCCCAGGCGGCGCGCAGCTCGTACAGGGTGTCGGGGCCAAAAGTGCTGAACAGCACCACACCGCCAGGACGCAACACGCGCCGGAACTCGCGGAACGTGGCACCCAGATCGTTGCACCACTGCAGGGTAAGATTGGAGAAGATCAGATCGGCGCTGGCGTCGGCTACAGGTAACCGCTCGGCATCGCCGCAGAGATAGCGGGTCTTGTGAAACCAGCCACCGCCACGGCGCGCCCGCTCCAACATAGCCTCGGCCAGATCAAGCGCCACCAGTCGCCCCTTGCGATAACGTCTCTCCAGGATCCGGGTGCAGTGACCCGTACCGCAACCCAGTTCCAGGATCTGTTGCGGTTGAAATTTGATCCAGTCGAGCCGCTCCAGCAGCCGCTCCCCCACCTCGCGCTGCAGCCCGGCGGCCGCATCGTAACTCGCTGCCGCTCTGTTGAATGCTGCACGCACCGCACGCTTGTCGAGAAGGTGCGGTTCGCTGGTTGCGCCGTTCATGAACAGACAAACTCCTCGATAAGGGACGCAAACTCGGTCCGATGAGACAGGAAAGGCGCGTGCGCAGCACCGCCGATTACCGCGCAGCACCCTTTCGGCATCAAAGGCGACAGACCCTCTTGAACCGAAGCCGGAACGAGCTGATCGCGCTCTCCCAGTACCCAGAGCGCCGGACACCGGATCCGTGCCAGCTCGGCACGCAGATCGGTGTCACGCAACAGCGCCAATCCGCCCTGCACAGCCCGTGGCGCGGGCTCACCGTGACGCAAGAGTCGCTCGCGCAACGCGCGCAGTTCGCCGCGGGCGTGGTCGCTGCCGCGTGACGCCAGGGCGAGAAACCGGTGCAGAGTGCCGCGCAAATCGGCGGCCAGATCGCCGGCGAACTGGGTCAGTACCTCGGGGGCAATACCGCTCGGCCACCCGGCACTCCGCACGAAGCGCGGTGTGCTGCTCGCCATGATCAGTCGCTCCACCCGCTGCGGAAAATCGATGGCCACCTGCTGGCAAATCAGCCCACCCAACGACCAGCCAAGCCAGGTGGCCGGACGCGGCACCGCTCGCGCCAACTCGCTGGCCAACCACGACAAGATGTAGGGCGCGCCGTCCAAGGGGCTGCGCCCGTAGCCGGGCAGATCGAGCACCGTGACCCGAAAACGCCGCGTCAGATCCGCAGCCAACTCGTCCCACACCGCGCCGTTGAGGCCCCAACCGTGCACCAGCACCAGTTCGGGACCCGCACCGTGCGTGCGAGTGTAGAGTGCGGGCTCAGCCAACATCGCCGCACACGCGCCACGCCGCGTCCAGGGCGCTCAGCAGACGATCCACATGGGCCTCGCTGTGCGCGGCAGAGAACGTGATTCGCAGCCGCGCGCTGCCTTGCGGTACGGTCGGGGGGCGGATCGCGGTAATCAGGATACCGCGTTCCCAGAGTGCCGCACTCAAACGCAGCGCCCGCGCCGCATCGCCGGCCACCAATGGCTGGATGGGCGTATGCGAGTCCATGAGCGGCAGACCGATAGCCTGAGCCCCGCGGCGAAAACGCTCGATCAATGCCCTCAGATGCGCCCGCCGCCAACTCTCGTTGTCGATCAGGCGCAGGCTCGCTCGCGTCGCCTCGGCCACCGCAGGCGGCATGGCCGTGGTGTAGATATAGGGGCGAGCCTGCTGGATCAGAGTCTCGACAAGCGCCTCACTGCCGGCAACGAAAGCCCCGGCAGTGCCGCACGCCTTGCCGAGAGTGCCCATCAGCACCGCCACCTCCTCAACGCCCAGCCCGAAGTGCTCGAGCGTGCCGCGGCCCTGCCCGCCCAGCACGCCGATACCGTGGGCATCGTCCACCATCACCCAGGCACCCCGTTCCCGCGCCGTGCGGCAGAGATCAGCCAGCGGTGCGAGATCACCATCCATGCTGAACACACCATCGGTCGCTACCAGCTTGCGCCCCGACTTCGGCGCGAGGCATCGCGCTGCCAGATCCGCCGCATCAGCGTGTGCGTAACGCACATAATCGGCTTGCGCCAACCGTCCGGCGTCGATCAGCGAGGCATGGTTGAGCCGATCCTGGTAGACCGTATCGCCGCGCCCGAGCAGCGCCGCGATCACCCCGAGGTTCGCCATATAGCCGGTGGAGAAGAGCAGCGCGCGGGGGCGTCCGACAAAGGCCGCGAGTTCCTCCTCCAGCGCATGGTGGGCCGCCGAGTGTCCGGTGATCAGATGCGAGGCGCCGCCGCCGACACCGTAACGTTCAGCGCCCGCCTGGAAGGCGGCGATCACTTGCGGGTGGTTGGCCAGCCCCAGATAGTCATTGCTGCAGAAGGTCAGGCACGCGCGGCCATCGACCACCGCCTCGACTGACTGCGGCCCCGCGAGCACCCGGCGGGTGCGGTAGAGGCCCGCGGCGTGGCGTTTCACCAGGGCAGATTGCAGATCGAACTCACTGGGGTCGGCCATGGGTGAAACGCTTTCAACGCCAGGACGCAAAGGCGCGAAGATCGCAAAGAGAGATAGGGTGTTTTGGCCCCCCGCCCCAAATCGGCACATGGCTGTATTGATTTGAGCATCGCAACGTGTTTTTGAAGAACGATCTTTTTCTTTGCGTCCTTGGCGCCTTTGCGTCCTGGCGTTGAAAAGAAAATCTAATGAGAAACACAGGCATTACCGTACAGCGCGGGACCTTTGTCGGTGCCGCCGGTGTGCTCATGATCGGCCGTGTGCTCAGCCACCAGATCGAGGCGTGCGAACAGCGCATCGTCGCGACGCACGCTGGCATTGCCGGCGGTCAGCAATTTTTCACCGTGAAAAATGGAGTTGGCCCCGGCCATGAAACAGAGTGCCTGCAACTCGTCGCTCATCGCCTCGCGCCCGGCAGAGAGCCGTACATAGGATTGCGGCAGCATCAGCCGCGCCACCGCCACGGTGCGCACCAGTTCGAAGGGGTCGAGATCAGGCGCGTTCTCAAGGGGTGTGCCGGGGATCTTCACCAGCTGATTGATCGGCACGCTCTCCGGGTGATGGGGCAGATTGGCGAGCTCCGCCAGCAACCCGACTCGATCCTCACGGCTCTCGCCCATGCCGATGATGCCGCCGCAACAGACCTTGAGACCGGCGTTACGCACATGATTCAAGGTGTCGAGTCGATCACCGTAGGTGCGGGTGGTGATGACCTCGGGGTAATACTCCGGCGAGGTATCGAGATTGTGGTTGTAGTAGTCGAGCCCCGCCTCCTGAAGCGCGGCGGCCTGGGCGTCGGTCAACATGCCCAGCGTCAGGCAGGTCTCCAGTCCGACGGCTTTGACACCGCGCACCATGTGCAACACACGCTCAAAATCACGATCGCTGGGGTTACGCCAGGCCGCGCCCATGCAGAAGCGGCCCGCACCGTTGGCCTTGGCGGCGCGCGCGTTGTCGATCACCTCCGCGACACCGAGCAGGCGCTCCTTCTCCAACCGGGTATCGAAGTGGGCGCTCTGCGGGCAGTAACCGCAATCTTCCGGGCAACCACCCGTTTTGATGCTGAGCAGGGTGCTGACCTGGATCTGCTGTGGTTTAAAATGGCGGCGATGCAGCGACTGGGCCTCGTGGAGCAGATCGAAGAAGGGCCGCTGGAACAGTGCATGCACCTCGGCGCGATTCCAATCGTGGCGCACTGGCGTGGCAGTCAATGGTACTGTGGTCGACATAGGCGATCTCGGCGCTGGCGTTGGGACCGCGGTAGGGTAGCGAATCCTGATACCCGGTCAACTGGAAAGGAATCCGGTGGTTTACGAATGGCTAGGAAGTACGCAAGTGTATACTTTACGCAAAGACGAGGAAACTTCCCGATACCGGGAATATTAGCTTTCTCTGATGTACTTATTTATTACAAAGGATTACAATTCAGCGCTTTCCAGCCGCTATGTAGTGTGCTAAACATTGCTTAGGGGATGGTTGTCTAAGTTTCTGTTACTAATGGGGTTTCGTCCCCAGGTGGGCTCGAAACAGTACGTAACTACTATATGTTGGTGGTTATACACTGACAAACCACAATATGTTGTGGTTTGTTCATGGGTTAGGCTCTGAGCCCTATCGGAGTCTAAGGAGTTGGGCCATGATCAAAGTCTTGAGAATATGCGTCAGGATTCACGTAGAACCTGACGGCGAGGAGTTTTACGCCTATTGCCCTGATCTTAAGGGTGTGCATGTTGGTGGAACTACAGAAGATGAGGCGATTGAGAATGTAAAACACGCGGCAGAGGCTTATATAGTGTCGTTACTCAAGCACGGTGAACCGCTTCCTTTGTGCGTAGAAAAGTTCTCATTCAAGACGTGGTTTTTCCAACCAATAGAGTCGCTTTTTCACAAGAAAGGCTTTTCAAGGATTGAAGAACTTTCGGTCGCCACGTGAGTTTCCACCAAAATATTTGGAATCAACTTAATAACATTACGGCAGGTGAGCTAGTTAAGGCCCTGGAGAAAGACGGCTGGATAAGAGAAGAAACTCGCGGCGCTATTCAAGCATTCAGAAAAGAAAATGACGGTCACACTATCAAGCGTGTGACCGTCCATGTGCACCCTAAAAAAACCTATGGCCCAAAACTGCTAAAAGAACTACTGGTGGAGATTGGGTGGTCAGAAAGTCAGCTAAAAAAGCTCAAATTAATTAAATAGTTGACACTCTTTTATCTACTTATCCTTCTTCGGCTTCTTTTCTGGCTCAGGCCATCCATCCTTAGGCCGCATTTTCTTAACAGCCTTTCCCATAGCACCCCGCCAGTCGCCTACAATCTTCAGCAACTCGGGTTCTGGCCCTCGATTCCGTTTTTCTTTCGCAGCCAACTTTTCCGCTCTATTCGTTTTCCATTCGTTTTGCACTCGCTGCAAATCATTTGCGCCACTTGCAAAGAATCCTTACAACTTGACGCCAATTTCACGCGGGAGTATATTGCAGCCCCATAAGTGAAAGCCCAGAATGCTGACGGCATTCCGGGCTTCCTGAGACTCGGGGCTTATGCCGCGCAAGGCATGACATCCCTTAAACGTTAGTTAACCGTGGCGACGATTAACGATGGATAGACTAAAGAAACACCTTGATTTTGTCAAGGCACAAATCGCCTATAATCATAAGTGCCTACAAAAATTTAGCGAAAACTCAAGGGGTTGGCAAAATTGTGCCGACCGCATCAAGAAATTCGAATCCCTCTACGCCGACTTAGAGCAATTTAGTCGCGGCGAAGCAGCGCAAGTTGATCACCCTACCAGCGATGTACCCAGGCTCACACTGTTGCCGTCAGATCTTGAGGGCCTTCCCGAAGAGTTGATTAAGCAACTCGCTATAGGGCCTAGCGAACAGGCGGATTTCCAGATCCTCTCAATAATTGAGGAATACGGCGGAGTAGCCAGCCTCGATCAAATCATCATTGCGCTGTACAAGAAAACCGGCGAAATCTCTGAGCGATCAAAACTTAATTCGAAGCTGTACAGGATTTCGCAAAAAGGTCTTATCAAGAACGTAGAGGGCAAAAAGGCTGTATACGCCATTAAAGACTATAAAGGGGAAATACCATGAACACTTAAAAACAGAACCGCTCCGAAGAGCGGTTCTGCTTTGCCGGTGTGGCGAAAATGGTATACGCGCTAGGTTTGGGTCCTAGTGGGCTGTGATCCTTTGCCGAGGTAGCCCATGCAGGTTCGATCCCTGTCACCGGCACCACCTTAGGTGGTGGGTTAAGAGAGCGGACCTATCGCCGCTTACCGGTCAGTTGCGCCTGCGATGTTAGTACAGGACCTTAGGTAAGTCTAGTAAGACGCTCTCACCTCTCAACATAGGAGGTGAGATATGAACACTGTAAAAACCGTTCATGTCCGTGCCTATGTGCGTCGCCGCTTCGGTCGTCTGGAGCGAGTATGCGCACATTGGCGCTCTTGGCCGAAATAGGTCAGCAATCGACGGGGCAGGAAACTGCCCCGTCACTCCGCTGGAGCCTTGTACATCAACCGCTTGCCTTCAGCCTTCTTTATAACCGTTATAACTCGCTCACCGTCCGTGATCTTCCGCGTGTTGTATCGGAAGGCGAATTCCCCCACATAGCGGTGCAGATGCTTCTTGCTGACGCTGTGGAACGTGCCGTTGATTCCGCGTTTGAGGATCGAAAAGAAGCCTTCTACGGCGTTCGTGGTCACATCGCCCCGAGAGTACTCGCCTCGGCTGTGAACTACCGTGTGATGACCACCCTCGAACTCTTTGCCCAAACCTTTGTAGAAGCTGGCTTCGTCAGTCATGATCTTGGCGCTTTGGTCCACATTCTCGCGGATCATCCGCTTGAGGTTCTTGGCGTTGACCTTATCAACGACAGCGGCGCGCACGTCGCCATTACGTTCAACGATGGCTACCACGGGTGGCTTGTCAGTCCCACGGCCTCGTTTCTTTGGGTTTTGGGGGCCACGGTGCCGGGGTTTCCCGCCTACGTAGGTTTCATCGACCTCAACCGTTCCAGTCAATGGGCGTGGCGCACCGGGTTCATCCGCCATGGCGAATCGGATGCGGTGCATCATGAACAGAGCGCTTTTATAGGTCACTTGAGTCTGGCGCTTAATCTGAAGGGCTGAAACACCCTTTTTACTGGCACAGGCAGCCCAGAACGCGTAGCACCAGTGGCGCAGGGGAATACGGGAATCTTCAAACACGGTGCCAACGCGAACGGTGTATTGCTTTCCGCAGTCCTTACAACGCCACAGGAACCGCTTGTTACGCTCACCATCACGGCCCTTCATCTGGTAGACGTTCTCAGACTCGCAGTGCGCACAGATTGGCATATCACCCCACCGTTGCGCTTCTAAGAACAGCACGGCAGCGGTTTCATCAGCGCAGGCCCGTGGGATATTGTTAACGATGGTGTCGATTTTCTTGTTCATGGGCTTAGTATTGCCCATTATTATATTTGTGTCAAGTATCATATTAACACACCCCAAGGAGGGGGTGACAAATGACTAAAGATCAATGGTTTGCGTTAGGTACACACTTCCGAGGAAGTATACAGCACTGGCTCTATCCGCCCACCTGCGTCTTGTGCGGAGACCATGCACCCGGCCGGCGCGATCTGTGCCCGGGTTGTCAGCAGGAGCTGACGGTCAGTGACCCCTGCTGCCCGATCTGCGCCCTCCCCACCGCGGCGGGCACCACTCACCTGCCGTGCGGGCGGTGCCTGAAGAAACGCCCGCTGTTTGATCGCTGTCTCACCCCGTTCCGCTATCTGCCACCCGCCGACGAGTTGATCGGCGGGCTCAAATTCCAGGGCCGTCTGAGCCATGCACGGGTGTTGGGTGATCTGCTGGTCGACTACCTGCAACAGCGGCTTACGCCGGGTACCTACCCGCAGGCGCTGATCCCGGTGCCGCTGCACCCGCGGCGCCTGCGCGAACGCGGCTTCAACCAGGCGCTGGAGCTGGCGCGCCCGCTGGCGAGGCGGTTGCAGATCCCGCTGCAACCACAGCGGTGCCGACGACAGCTCCCCACATCCCAGCAGACCGGACTCAGCGCACTGGAGCGACGCCGCAACCTGCACGGCGCTTTTCGTGTCAGGGATCTCCGGAACATCCGCCACGTCGCACTGATCGACGATGTCGTCACCACCGGTGCCACGGTCACCGAACTGACACGCATGCTGCGTCGCGCGGGCGTGGAGCGGGTGGAGGTGTGGGCGGTGTGCCGCACACCGGCGGCGGGGCGGTAGGAGCGGCGGAAGCCGCGAATATTGATTCAGCTTTGTCTCGCGCAAAGAACGCAAAGGGTTTGTTTTGCCTGGCGATCTTGGCGCCTTTGCGCGAGACAAAGTTCAATAATACCCGCAGCCTCTACACCCCAACCCGCCCCCGCGCCCAGAAATCGAGTACCACTCCGCAGAAGACCACCAGACCGAACCAGTTGTTGTGCAAAAATGCCCTGAAACAGGCAGCGGGTTCGCGTTCGCGGATCATCCACTGCTCATAGATCGCCAGCCCGGCCGCGACCGTCAGTCCCATGTAATAGAAGCCGCCCAGTTTGGCCTGCTGCCCGATGAGAAACAGCGCACCCAGCACCAGCGCCTGCAGGATCCCGATGATCAACTTGTCCAGTTCGCCGAACAGGATGGCGGTGGATTTGATGCCGATCTTCAGATCGTCCTTGCGGTCCACCATGGCGTACATGGTGTCGTAGGCGGTGGCCCAGAGGATGGCCGTCACGTACATCAACCAGCCCAGTGCCGGCACCGTACCGGTCTGCGCCGCAAACGCCATCGGCACCGCCCAGCCAAACGCCGCCCCCAGCACCACCTGCGGCAGGTAGGTATGGCGCTTGGAATAGGGGTAGACCGCCGCCAGCGCCAGGCCGATGAGCGAGAGCCCGATGGTGAGCCAGTTCATCAGCAGCACCAGGGCAAAGGCGCACAGCGACAATACCGCAAAGGCCACCACTGCCTCGCGCGGCCGGATGCGACCGGCGGGGATCATGCGCGCCTGGGTGCGGGCCACGTGACCATCGAAGTGACGATCGGCGTAATCGTTGATGGCGCAGCCGGCGGAGCGCATCAGAATCACCCCCGCCACGAACACCGCCACCACCAGCGGATCGGGACGGCCGTCACCGGCAATCCACAACGCCCACAGCGGCGGCCACAACAGCAGGTAGATGCCGATCGGCTTGTCGAGCCGCACCAGGCGCGCAAAATCAGGCAGCCGCCCGGGCAACCGTTCGACCAGACGCGCCATCATCGCGGTCGCCGCCACGGCCGGGTTACTGGGTTGCGAAGCGGGGTGTCACCGCGCATTGTTTGCCTGCACCTCATCGATCAACTGGGCGCGTATTCTACATCTTTGCGGGAAACTGAGGACGGGCTGCGCCTCACACGGTTCCGTAGCGCGGCGCTTCGCCCAACCAACGCCGGATCAGGGGATCCACATGGCCGGGATAACGGCTGAACAGCTCAGCCGCCACCCGCTGCACCTGGGGAATCAGCGCCTGATCGCGCAGTAGATCAGCCACCTTGAGCTGCAACATACCGCTCTGGCGCGTGCCGAGCACCTCGCCGGGACCGCGCAGCTCCAGATCGCGGCGCGCCACCTCGAAGCCATCGTTGGTCTCGCGCAAGATCGCCAGCCGCTCGCGCGCATTGTCCGACAGCGGTGGTTTATAGAGCAGCACACAGTGGCTCTGCGCGGCACCCCGACCCACGCGGCCGCGCAGCTGGTGGAGCTGCGCCAGGCCCAGCCGCTCCGGATTCTCGACGATCATCAGGCTGGCGTTGGGCACGTCCACACCCACCTCGATCACAGTCGTCGCCACCAGCAGATCGATTGCGGCGGCGTTGAAGGCCGCCATCACCCCTTCCTTCACCGCCGCTTTCATGCGCCCGTGCACCAACGCCACACGCAACTGCGGCAACGCCGCCGCCAGCTGCTGTGCAGTCTCCTCCGCGGCCTGCGCCTGCAGCGTCTCCGACTCCTCGATCAGGGTGCACACCCAGTAGGCCTGACCGCCACCCGCGCAGACCGACTCGACCCGCTGCAGAACCTCGCCACGCCGCGTATCGGGCAGCGCCACCGTGGTCACCGGCGAACGCCCCGGCGGAAGCTCATCGATCACCGAGGTGTCGAGATCGGCATAAGCGGTCATCGCCAGGGTGCGCGGGATCGGTGTGGCGGTCATGATCAGCTGGTGCGGATGGCTGTCGCCGGCCTGCCCCTTGTTGCGCAACGCCATGCGTTGGTGAACGCCAAAGCGGTGCTGCTCGTCGACGATGACCAGCCCCAGGTTATTGAAGCGCACGTCATCCTGAAACAGCGCGTGGGTGCCCACCATGAGCTGGGTCGCGCCCGCGCTCAATGCTTCCAGCGCCTGCTGACGGGCGCGTCCGCGACTCTTGCCCCCGAGCCACCCCACAGCGACATTGAGCGGGGTCAACCAATGGGCAAAGTTCTTCAGATGCTGTTCGGCGAGCAGTTCGGTGGGCGCCATCAGCGCCACCTGATAACCCGCCTCGATCGCGCCGAGCGCGCAGAGTGCCGCGACAACGGTTTTACCCGAGCCGACATCCCCCTGCACCAGGCGCAACATCGGGTGGTCTTCGGCAAGGTCTGCGCGCACCTCGTCGATGACGCGCCGTTGGGCGCGGGTGAGTCGAAAGGGCAACGCGGCCGCCAACGCTGAACTGAGCGTGCCATCACCGCGCAGCATCGGCGCCCGATGACGCTTCATACGCTCGCGCAGCCGCCGCAGACTGAGGTGCTGTGCCAACAGTTCTTCAAACGCCAGGCGCTGTTGCGCCGGATGGCGCCCGGTGCGCAGGGCTGCCAGATCCACCTCGGGAGGGGGTCGATGCAGCAGACGTAACGCAGTGTCCAGCACGGGCATTTTGAGCATGCGCAGCACGTCATCGGGCAACCACTCGGTCAATGCGCCCGCGTGCAGCAACAGCAATGCCGCATCGGTCAGGCGCCGCAACGTCGCCTGACCCACGCCCTCGGTCGTCGGGTAGATGGGCGTCAGTGTCTCCTCGGCACCCTCTTCTGCACCCGCAATGACAAAGCGATACTCGGGGTGTACCAGCTCCAGGGTCGCGGGACCGCGGCGCACCTCACCAAAACAGCGTACCCGGCGCCCGCGCTCGAAGGCGCGCTGCTGTTGAGTCGAAAAGTGAAAGAGACGCAAGGTCAGCGAACCGGTGCCGTCGCTCACCCGCACCAGCAGCGCGCGGCGTCTGCCGAAGGCGATCTCGGCGAGCTGCACCTCGCCTTCGATCACCACCTCGTCGCCCGCGCGCAGCGCGCCGATGGCGGTGACGCGGGTGCGATCCTGATAGCGCAACGGCAGGTGAAACAGCACATCCTGGACGGTAACGATGCCCAGGCGTTGCAGACTCTGTGCAACCCGTTCCCCGATGCCCCGCAGTTGCGTCACCGGCAGTTCGGAAAGATTCGCTGCAGCTTGTGAGCGGCTTGAGGACGTGGCCCTGACCTCGATGTGAAAGAAACGAAGGCCCGATTGTAACGCATCGCCAGCGCAATCAGCGCCACGG